>DATAFX010000145.1:0-10594 GCA_036257195.1 Candidatus Methylomirabilota bacterium
CGCCTATCGCGCGCGCGTCCAGGTCTCGTTCAAGTACGAGGGCTGATCGGCGGGGAGCCTCGGGCGCTCGACGTCCGGATGCCGGCGGCTTGGGCCAGGCTAGATTTCCTCGGCGCCCTCCTCCAGGTCGAGCCAGCGCGACTCCGCGGGCGTCAGCGCCAGGTCGAGGGCGGCCACGCTCTCGCGAAGCTCCGCGACGCTTCGCGGCCCTACGAGGGCGTACGTCGGAAAGGGCTGGTGGAGGACCCAGGCCAGGGCGACCTGGCTGGCGGTGGCCCCCTTGCGCGCGGCGAGCGTGCGCGCCCGGTCGAGGCGCTCACGGTTGTCGGCATTCTCGTATACTCGCAGGACGTCCGGGCTTCGGACGCCGGCGAAGAAGCCGCCGGCCAAGGACGCCCACGCGAACACCGGCAGCTGACGACGCTCGTACCAGGCGCGAGCCTGGCGCTCGTGGATCGTGACGCTACCCGGCCAGGGCGCTTCCTGAGGCGCCGCCAGGCTCAGCCCGGGGCTCGAGCCGGCGAAATCTTCCAGATCGTGCCGGGCCGCGTAGCGGGCGGCCTCCTCGAGCCGAGCCGTGGACCAGTTGGAGGCGCCGAGGGCACGGATGAGTCCGGCGCGCCGGTGCTGGTTCAGGACCTCAAGGATCGGGCCCACGGGCGCCTCCGGGTCATCGCGGTGCAGGCAATAGACGTCGATCGACGGGCGCGCGAGCGCCCGGAGGCTGGCTTCGAGGTCCTGCGTGATCTCGGCCGGGTTCACCCGCTTCCGTCCGGTGTCCTTGTCGTGGTGGGCGCCCTTGGTCAGGACGACGATCTCCTGGTCCAAGCCGCGCTCGCTGAGCCAGCGGCCGACGATGGGCTCGGCGTTCCCGTACTCGCGTCCGGTGTCCACGACGTTGCCGCCGAGGTCTCGGAAGGTGTCGAAGACGTCGAGGGCGACGTCGAGCGGGGCGTCCTCGTAGGCGGCGGTGCCGAGGACGAGCCGGGACAGGTCACGCCCGAGCGGCGCGAACCTGAGGGATCTCATCGCCGGGACGGTCGAGGCCGGACGCCGGCGGCGATCGGGTGGGGCGCGCGGGCAGGCGCGCCCCGGCGCCCCGTCTCTCTCAGCGCCACACCTGGCTGGCGACACGGAGGAAGTTCTCCCCCAGAATCCCCCTGACGGCGGCCTCGTCGTAGCCGCGGTCGAGCAGCGCCTGGGTGATGCGCGGCCACGCCTCGGGGTCGACGAAGCCCGAGCCGCTGTCCGGGTACTGGCGCTCCGGCCAGTAGGCGCGATTGCCCGTGAACGGCGCGCCCGACGGCTTCTGCACGAGCACGCTGTCCATGCCGAGTCCGACGTGGGCCGGTCCGACCATCTCGACCATGTAGTCGATGTGCTCGACCAGGTGCTCGACCACCGGCCCGCGGGGGCCGAGGAACCGCCCGACTCCGGTGACGGCGATCACGCCGCCAGTGGCCGCGCAGGCCTTGATCTGGTCGTCGCGGATGTTGCGCTCGTGGTCGCAGAGGCGCCGCGCGTTGGAGTGGGAGAAGATGACCGGCGCCGTCGAGGCCTCCATCGCGTCCATCGTGGTCCGGTGCCCGCAGTGGGAGCCGTCGACCAGCATGCCCACCCGGTTCATCTCCCGAATGACCTCGCGGCCGAAAGGCGTCAGTCCGATGTCCTCGTCGTGGCACCCGCCGCCGGCCTTGTTGTTCCGGTTGTAGGCGAACAGCATCTGCCGGACGCCCAGCCGGTAGTAGACGTCGACCATGCCGACGTCTCCGTTCAGGGCGTCCATGCCCTCGAGATCGAAGCTGACCGCGAGTTTTCCCTCGCGCTTCGCTCGATGGACATCCTCCACGGTGGTCACCTGCACGAAGTAGTCGGGGTGCTCGCGCACCCACTGCCGGTCCTGCGATACGGCTTCGACCGCCAGGGTCCACGGGGTCACGTCGTACCCGACGTTGATCGAGAGGTAGTCGATGCCCGAGACCCGCCAGCGCTCGAGATCCTTCAGCGCCGAGGCCGTGCTGTACGCGAACCCGCCGTGGTCGTCCCACACGACGGTCGAGCGATGAAGCTCGGCCGCCCGCGCCGACACCCCCCAATCCTGCGAGTCACGCTTGGCCATGGCTCCACGCTCCGTGGTGCTTGGGATGGTTTCCGGTCGTGCCGACGATACCCCACACCCGGGGTCCCGCACCAGTCGGGCCGGGATCGCGGCTTGCCCGGCGGCGGGCGGCCCGGGCCGCGCGGCGTGGGGCGACGGACGGGCGCTCCGCGTACAATACGGAGGCGGCGTGGCCGTTCCGCGGGGCGGCTCGGCCGGACGCGGGGATCGCGCGGGGCACGGACAGGGAGGGCGTATGCAGGGGTCGCAGGCATCCACATACCACTTGCGGCGGGTGGCACTCGACCGGCTCCAGCCCAGCATCCCCGCCCGCTACTACTACGACCCCGGGCACTACGAGCGCGAGCTCGAGGTCTTCTGGTACGGCATGTGGGTGATGGCCGGCCGCGAGGAGGAGATCCCGGAGCCCCGGGACTACAAGGTCCTCAAGATCGGGACCCAGAGCATCGTGATCCTGCGCGACCTCGACGGCCAGCTCCGGGCGTTCCACAATACCTGCCGGCACCGCGGGTCGATCCTCTGCACCGAGGAGCAGGGGCGTCTCCCCGGTCGCCGTCTCGTGTGCCCCTACCACACCTGGACCTACAGCCTCGACGGCCAGCTGGTCGCCACCCCGCGCCAGATGGAGACCCCCGGCTTCGACCGGACCGCCTATCCCCTCTTCAGGGTCGCCATTGACACGTGGGGCGGCTTCATCTTCGTCAATCTCGCGGGGGACCGGGCCGCGCCCCTCGCCGCGGCGCTGGGCGACGTCCCGGAGCGGTTCCGGAACTACGGCCTCGCCGACCTGCGCATCGGGAAGCGCATCGTCATGGACGTCAAGGCCAACTGGAAGCTCCTCTTCGAGAACTTCTCGGAGTGCTTCCACTGCCCCCCCGTGCACCCCGAGCTCTGCGAGATCGCCACGCTCTTCTGGGACGCCGGCGCCTGGGGGCTCCGCACGGACGAGACCGGCAACCCGCTCCAGTCGGCGCGGCCCCGGTTCAAGCCCGGCGCGGCCACGCTCACGATGGACGGGACGGCCCGCATCCCGCCGTTCAAGGGCCTGACCGCGGACGAGCGGAGCACTCTCTACGCCTCGCAGACCCTGCGGCCCAACCTCTTCCTCAACGTGCACCCGGACTACGTCAACTCGCACCAGATGCTGCCGACCGGCCCCGAGAGCGTCCGGATGATCTACGACTGGCTGTTCGAGCCGGAGAGCATGAAGCGCCCCGAGTTCGACCTCGATCACTACGTCGCGCTCTGGGACCTGACCAACCGGCAGGACGCGCGAAACTGCGAGTGGCAGCAGGACGGGCTCCACGCGCGGCCCCTGGCGCACGGGAACTTCGTGCCCCAGGAGAGCGGGTGCCACCAGTTCAACCAGTGGGTGCTCGAGAGCCTGGGCGAGCTCGAGGGCCCGCCTGCCGGAGCCGGCAACGGCGGCGGCATGACGGGCATGGCCTAGCGGGGGCGCCCGGGCGTCCCACACCCTGGCGGGCCGGTCTGAATCGGAGGCGGTGCCGCGCCGGGGGCCTGGCGCGGGCGGACGACGCGCCGGAGGCGCTCGCGCGGCCGTCGGGCGGGGTAGCGGTCCCATTGACGAGGTGAGGGCCCGTCCTCAGGCCTTGTCCGCGCGGAGCCTCTTCTCCAGGTGCGCGAGGAGGCCCCCGTCCTCGACCATCTCCAGCAGATGCGGTGGGATCGGCTCGCAGGCATGAACACGGGCCGTCGAGAGGTTCTCCACGACGCCGCTGACCATGTCGACGCGCAGCTCGTCGCCCGTCCGAACCGCGTGCAGATCCGCACAGACGAGGCTGGGCAGACCGAGATTCAGGGCATTGCGGTAGAAGATGCGGCCAAATGAGCGGGCCAGCACGACGCGGATGCCGAGATGCTTCAGTGCATGCACCGCCTGCTCGCGCGAGGAGCCGATTCCGAGGTTGTCGCCCGCCACCAGGACATCCCCAGGCCGGACGGAGTGCGCGAAGTCAGCATCTAGAGCCTCGAGGCAGTGCGGAGCGAGCTGCTCGATGGGCCCCTTCATGTAGGCGCCCGGCGCGAGGAGATCGGTGTCGATGTCATCGCCGAACGTCCAGGCCCGCCCCGTGTGGGTCAGGGGTGCTCCGCTCCCGTCTGACGCTCTCACGGCGGACCCCCGCTCAGCCCAGCAGCTCCCGCGGGTCGCCGATGCGCCCCCTCACGGCGGACGCCGCGACGGTGTAGGGCGACCCGAGGTAGACGCGGGCGCTTGCGGCACCCATCCGGCCCTTGTAGTTGCGGGCGGTGGAGGCGATGCACGTCTCGTCCTCAGCCAGGACCCCCGCCCCGAAGCCCGCGCACGCGCCACAGCCGGTCGGAAGGACGATCGCCCCTGCGCCGGTCAAGGTCGCGAGCGTTCCGTCCTCCGCGGCCTGGTGGGTCACGCGTGTCGAAGCCGGCGCGACGAGGAAGCGGACGCCCGGCGCCACCTTGCGGCCCCGCAGCACCTCGGCAGCCATCCGCAGATCGCTCAACTTCGCGCCGGTGCAGGCGCCGATGTATGCCTGGTCGATCGCCACCCCGGCATGGGCCGCGACGGGCGCCACGTTCTCGGGGCTGTGGGGCGCGGCCACCTGTGGTGAGAGTTCCCCCGCGGCCAGGTCGAGCACCCGCTCGTAGGTGGCGTCGGTGTCGCCCCGCCAATCCAGGGCGTCGGGCTGGTCCACCCCGGCTTCGGTCAGCGCGGCCACCGTCACCGCGTCGGGCGCAATGAGCCCCGTCTTCGCGCCGAGCTCGGCGGCCATGTTGGTCAGGACCATCCGCTCGGTCATCGACAGCGCCTCCACCGCCGAGCCCGCATACTCCACCACCCGATAGTTCGCGCCGTTGATGCCGAGACGCGCGCAGAGCGCCAGCATCATGTCCTTCGCCACCACTCCGTGTTGGAGCCGTCCGGACCAGCGGACGAGGATCGTGGGCGGGACCCGGACCCAGATCTCGCCGCTCACGAGGACGCCCGCCATCTCGGTCGCCCCGATCCCGATCATGAGGCAGCCGAAGGCGCCGGCGGTCGAAGAGTGGGAGTCGCCGCCCACGGCGAACATGCCGGGCCGCACGTAGCCCTGCTCGGACAGCACGATGTGGCAGATGCCCTGCATGTCGTGGAAGCGCTCGATGCCAGCCGCTGCCACCCACTTCCGGGTCAGGCGAAGGATCGCCGCGCTCTCGGCGTCGACCGCCGGGACGTAGTGGTCGGTCACTACCACTACCTTGCTGGCGTCCCACACGCGCGCGCCAAGGCGCTCGAGCATCGGCTGGACACGCCGGGGACCGCCGGAGTCGTGCATCATGGCGAGGTCGACGCGACACGTCACGATCTCGCCGGGCCGCACCGTCTCGCGGCCAGCGGCGCGAGCGATGAGCTTTTCCGCCAGCGTCGCGCCCACGGTGCTACACCTCCCGCTCGGATATCGGCCGGGCCGGACTGCTCCTGGGCTGGGTGCGCATGGCGGTCGCCTCTCCTCGGGCGCCTTGCAACGGTGACCTGCCTCCTGTTGCAATAGGACACCATGACTCGTGAGACGACAAGGGCCTCCGCTCTCTTCCCCGGGGTCCCTGGCTCGCCGATGAGCACGATGCCGGCCGCACGACGGCGGAGCACGTCCTTCCCCAGGAGCCGAGCGGGCCGACCGTGACGACGCAGCCGCTCGATCTCGTCATCAAGAACGTCCGGGTCGTCAGGCCCCGCCAGCCATCGGTGGACCTCCTCGACCTCGGCGTGCGGGACGGGCGCTTCGTGCGGATCGCGCCGGGCATTCCCGTCAGCGACGCCCGTGAGGTCTTCGACGGTCGCAACCTCCTCGGTTTTCCGGGCGTCGTGGACGCCCACACGCACGTCGGCATCTATGCCCCCCTGTCCAGCGACGCCGAGAGCGAGAGCAAGGCGGCGGCCTCGGGTGGGGTGACGACGATGCTCACCTACTTCCGCACCGGACAGTACTACCTCAACCGCGGCGGCCTGTACGCCGAGTTCTTCCCCGAGGTGCTCCGGCTTTCGGACGGTCACTACTGGGTCGACTACGGGTACCACCTGGCGCCGATCCAGGCTTCCCATGTCGGCGAGATGGAAGCGCTGGCGGTCGAGTATGGGGTGCCGTCGTTCAAGATCTTCATGTTCTATGGCGACTATGGCCTCCACGGGAAGGCCGACCGCCGCGACCAGCGGAACTTCCTCATGCTCGGCGAGGACGAGCGCTACGACCTCGCCCACTTCGAGTTCGTCATGCGCGGGGCGGCCGGCGTCCAGGCGCGGCACCCGTCGCTCGCCGACCACGTCAGCGTGAGCCTCCACTGCGAGATCGCCGACATCCTGAACGCCTATACCCGGCTCGTCCAGCAGGACCCCTCCCTGACCGGGCTCCGCGCCTACAGCGCCGCCCGCCCCCCGCACTCGGAGGGGCTCGGCGTCTGGATCGCGGCGTACCTCGCGCACGAGACCGGGTGCCGAAACGTGAACCTCCTCCACCTCTCGTCCCGGAAGGCCCTCGAGGCGGCCTTCGGGATGCGTGCCGCCCTGCCGCATCTCGACTTCCGGTGCGAGGTCACGGCGGGGCACCTCTTGCTCGACTACGACACCCCGGCCGGGGCGCGGGCCAAGGTGAACCCGCCCATCCGCTCGCGCGAGGACGTCGAGTTCCTCTGGCAGGCCGTGCTCGACCGGAAGGTCGACTGGGTGGTGAGCGACCACGCGTGCTGCGCGACCGAGACGAAGCTCGACCGCGGCCACCCGGACGACGTGTGGCTCGCCAAGGCCGGTTTCGGCGGCACCGAGTACCTGCTCTCGGGTGTGTTCAGCGAGGGGTCGCGGCGAGGGATGTCGCCCGCGCACGTGGCGGAGCTGGTGTCCTGGAATCCGGCGCGGCGGTTCGGTCTCGCCGGCAAGGGCGACATCGCGCCAGGCTACGATGCCGACCTCGTCCTGCTCGATCCGACCCGGTCCTTCACGGTGCGGGCCGCCGACTCGCCGTCGGCTCAGGGGTACACGCCCTTCGAGGGCCTGGAGCTCCGGGGTCAGGTGATGACCACGTTCCTGCGCGGTCAGGTCGTCTACGACCGGGGCGCCGTCGCCGGTCCCGCCCGCGGGCGCTACCTCCGGCGCCCGACGCCGGCGCCCTGAGCGGACCCCCCGGAGGGCGGAGAGCCGCGCCGGGTCAGAGGCCGAGGTAGGCCCGGCGCACATCCTCGCGGGCGGCGAGCGCGGACGCCGATCCCGAGAGCGCCACCACGCCCTGCTCGAGCACGTACGCGCGCGCGGCGAGAGCCAGGGCGCGATGGACGTTCTGCTCGACGAGGAGCACCGGCGTCCCGTCCCGGTTGATGGCCTGGATCACCTCGAAGATCCGGTCGACGACGAGCGGGGCCAGCCCGAGGGACGGCTCGTCGAGCATGAGGAGTCGTGGCCTCGCCATCAGGCTCCGCGCAATCGCGAGCATCTGCTGCTCGCCGCCGGAGAGCGTGCCCGCCACCTGCCGCTGCCGGGCCGCGAGGATGGGGAAGAGCGCTGTCACGCGATCGAGCGACGCCCGCCGCCGGGCCCGCGCTGCCGGGAGATAGCCGCCGAGGTCCAGGTTCTCGCGGACGGTGAGCGACGGGAAGATCTTCCGGCCTTCGGGTGTGAGGACGAGACCGCGCGCGACCACCTCGTGGGCCGGCACGCCGTCGATGCGCGCGCCGTCGAAGTGGATCTCGCCTCCGCCAGGAGCGAGCAGCCCCGCGATCGCGCGGAGCATCGTCGTCTTCCCCACCCCGTTGGCGCCCACGAGGGCCACGATCTCGCGAGGCCCGACCTCCAGGGAGACCCCTCGGAGCACCGGGATGTCCGCGTAGCCGGCGCGGAGATCCCGGACTAGTAGGACGGGCGGGGCGTCGGCCGGCAGCGTCTCCCGCCTCGCGCCCGCCTCAGCGGCCATCGCGCCCGGCCGCGACCCCGAGATACGCTTCGATGACCCGGGGGTCTCTCGACACCGCCGCGGGGGTGCCCTCGGCGATCTTCTCGCCGTGATCCAGGACGACGATCTTGTCCGAGAGGGCCATGATGGCGCGGAGGAGGTGCTCGATCACGAGGATCGTGAGCCCGCGCTCCCGGAGCCTCAGGCAGAGGTCGATCATCCCGGACACCTCGGTCGTCGTCAGCCCCGACATCACCTCGTCGAGCAGGAGGACACGCGGTCCGGTCGCGAGCGCCCGCGCCAACTCGAGCCGGCGCCGGTCCGACAGCGTGAGCGTGCCCGCCAGCTGGTCGGCCCGCGCTCCCAGCCCGACCAGGTCCAGGGCCTCGCGGGCGGTCGCCCGCGCCGCCGCCACCTCCCGGCACCGAGTGAACGCGCCGACCGCCGCGTTGTCTAGAACGCTGAGCCCGGGAAACGGCTGGACGATCTGGAACGTGCGGGCGATTCCGAGCCGGCACACCTGGTGCGGCCGGAGCCCCGTGATCGGGCGGCCGTCGAAGCGCACCTCGCCGGCCGTCGGATGATGGAACCCGGTCACGAGGTGGAACAGCGTGGTCTTCCCCGCGCCGTTCGGCCCGATGATCCCGCAGACCTCGCCCGGCTCGACGGCGAGCTCGACCCGGGAGACCGCGAGAAGCCCGCCGAATCGCTTGGTCAGCCCCCGCACCTCGAGAAGCGGCACGTCGGGGCTCAGGCCTGCCGGGGCCGCCATCGCGGGAAGATCCGACGCAACGCGCCGACGAGCCCGCCCGGAAGGAACGTGATCACGACGACCAGGAGCGCGCCGTACACCATGACGTCGACGCCGGGGCGCCCCCGGATCAGCGCCCGCGTCAGCTCGGACAGGGGCGTGAGGACGACCGACCCGAGGAGAGGCCCGAGGAGCGTCCCCGGCCCGCCCACAATCGGGCGGAGGAGGATCTCGACCGACACCGACGGGCCGAACACCAGGCCGGGGTCGATGAAGGTGAAGTACTGCGCGTAGAAGGTGCCCCCGACGGCGGTCAGGAACGCCGACACGGCCATAGCGACGAGCTTCGCCCGCATCGTGTCGACGCCGGACGCCTCCGACGCGTCCTCGTTCTCGCGGATGGCGGCCAAGAGGTAGCCCAGGCGCGACCGCTCGATGGCCCGGACGAGCGCGAGAGCCGCCACGACGAGCGCGAGCGCCACGTAGTAGTAGGGCAGCTTCTCGCGGAACTGGAGGCGCCAGAGGGAGTCGCCTGTCTTCGACAGGGGCATGAGGATGCCCATCGGGCCCCCGATGGCCATCCAGTTCACGGCGATGAGCCGTAGCATCTCGGCGAAGGCGAGCGTCACCAGGGCAAAATACGGGCCGCGGAGCCCGTAGCGGAACGACAGGTACCCGCCGAAGCACCCGAAGGCGGCCGCCAGGATTCCCCCCGCCAGCAGCCCGAGCCACGGGCTCACGCCGAGCCGCACCAGGAGGAGTGTCGACGTGTAGGCGCCGATGCCGAAGAACGCCGCGTGGCCGAAGGAGAACTGTCCTGCGTACCCTCCCAGGACGTTCCAGGCCGTACCGAGGTAGGCGAAGAACAGGACGAGCACGAGCGTGTGGACGGCGTAGGGCGAGAGGAACGGGGGCACCGCGAGCAGCAGGACGCCCGCGAGCGCCGCCGCGAGACTAGCCACGGGCGCGGCCGAGGAGGCCGTTCGGCCGGAAGAGCAGCACCAGGACGAAGAGCGCGAAGATCGGGAGCTGCTTGAGCGAGCCCGGCAGGACCGCGGCGCCGATCGATTCCGCCAGCCCGATCACGAAGCCGCCCAGAAGCGCGCCGAGGAAGCTCCCCATGCCGCCGAGGACCACGATCACGAACGCCAGGATGTTGAATACATCTCCCACATCCGGGGCGACGTAGAGGAACGGGGTCACGAGGCTCCCGGCCACTGCAACCAGCGCCGCGCCCAGCCCGAACGCGAGGGAGTCGAGCCGGCGGACGTCGATCCCCATCAGGAGGGCGCCCTCGCGCTCCTCCGCCGCGGCCCGGATGGCCTTCCCGGTGTCCGTGTAGCGGAGGAAGAGCCAGAGGAGGACGGCGAGCGCGACGGAGGCCAGAAACGCCACCAGCCGTGGCACGTTCACGACCGCCTCGCCGAGCAGGATCGGCGGCAGCCGGTAGCCGAGCTGGAGGCTTCGCGGGTCCGCCCGGAACGCGGCAAGGGCCGCGTTCTCCAGGAACAGCGCCAGTCCGAGCGTCAGGAGGAGCTGGTTCGACTCCGGCGCGCCCCGGTTCGGCGCGATGACGAGGCGCTCGATCAGGATGCCGGCCAGGAAGAACGCCGGCCCCACGATGACGACCGACAGGTAGGGGTCGACTCCCGCGCGGCTCCAAAGAAAGAACGTCGCGTACATGCCGAGCATCATCAGCGTGCCGTGCGCGAAGTTGATGATGCGCAGCACGCCGAACACGAGCGTGAGCCCGAGCGCGACCAGCGCGTAGACGCCTCCGATCAGCACCCCGGAGACGGTGGCCTGCCAGAG
>DATAFX010000148.1:0-16048 GCA_036257195.1 Candidatus Methylomirabilota bacterium
CATTCAGGCCGACCGCACAAACGACGCGACCAACGTCCCCGATACCTACCGCCCGATAACGGCCCCCGGGGTCTGGATCCCGACGACGCCGCCACTCTTTTCGGAATACGCCCGGGCCAAGGGCTGGGTGATGCAGAGCGCCGACCAGTTCCGCCCCGGCCCGCCGCCGGCCCTGTCGAGCGCCCTGTACGCGCGCGACTACAACGAAGTCAAGGACCTCGGCGGCGTGAAGAGCGTGAAGCGCACGCCGGCGCAGACCGAGGCGGTCCGCTTCTGGTCACAGGCGAACTTCACTCCGAGCTGGAACCAGGCGGCGCGGGAGCTCTCCGCCAGCAAGGGGCTCGGGCTCGCCGACAACGCCCGGCTCTTCGCCCTGCTCAACATGGGCATCGCCAACGTCTTCATCGCCGATTGGGATGCGAAGTTCCACTACAACTTGTGGCGCCCGGTCACCGCGATCCGTAACGGCGACCAGGACGGCAACGACGCCACCGAGCGGGATGCCGGGTGGTCGCCGCTGAACGCCACGCCGATGCACCCCGAGTATCCGTCGGCCGCCGCGATCGTCAGCGGCGTCGGCGCCGCTATCCTCGAGTCCGTGTTCGGGACGGGGCCGCTGCCGTTCACGATCACCGACTACGCGAACCCGAGCGTGACGCGGGCCTTCGGGAGCGCCGCGCAGATGGCCGAGGAGCAGCGCGAGGTGCGCGTCTGGGGCGGCATCCACTACCGCACGTCGCTCGTCGTCAGCGACGAGATGGGGAGGAAGATCGCCGCCTACCTGGTGGCCAACACCATGAAGCCCGCTCGCTGACTCCGGCCCTCGTCTCGGTGCGGCTCAGTCTGCCGCGGCGGGGTGGGGCGAGGGGAAATTTGCCCGCTTGCCCTTGTCTCGGCCGCGAAGGAGAGCTTACACTCTCGCCAACGTGGCTGCGGGGTGCGGGCGCAGCGTCTTCTCCCCGATGGCGGCGCGGGCGGCATTCGCCAGCGCGTCCGTCAGCCCGCACGCCCTGCCCCGGCTCCTCACGCTGACCCTCCTCGTGCTTGCCGCCGCGCCGGCGGGGGCCGAGCACCTCTCGCGGATCGCCCAGGCCACCGGCAACGCGCCGGCCCGGGCGGCCGTCGAGGACGAGCTCGTCATCCAGACGCCGATGTCCGCGTTCGTCGTGGACGCCATGCTGAAGGAGTTCGCCCAGTACGTTCGCGAGAAGTGGGGCGTCAACCTCCGGACCCGCGTGCTGCGCGCCGGGACCCCGGTGTCCTACCAGACGATCGTGGGCTGGAAGGGCCAGCCGGAGGCCGACGTGTTTTGGGGCGGCGAGCCGGCTCTGTTCGGCGACCTCGCCGCCCAGAAGCTCCTTGCGCGGCTCGAGCTGCCCGGCCCCCTCTGGGACTCGGTCCCGCCGTCCATCGGGTCGCCCAAGCCGATCCCGCTCAAGGGCCCGGGGCAGCTCTGGGTCGGCACCGGGCTCGAGATCTACGGCATCGCGTACAATCCGAGGCTCCTTAAGCAGCTCGGCGTGCCCGACCTCCAGGACTGGGACGATCTCCTCAGCCCGAAGCTCAAGGGCCACATCGTCCAGTGCACGCCCACGCGGTCCTCGTCGAGTCACGCGAGCTACCAGGTCATCCTCCAGATCAAGGGCGAGGCGAGCGGCTGGGAGTGGCTCCGACGCCTCGGAGGGCAGACCGGGCGTTTTGTCACCTCGAGCCGCGAGGTGCCCTCGCTTGTCGCCCGTACCGAGGTCGCCGTCGGCTTCGGTGTGCCGTCCTACTTCGCCTTCGAGGAGAAGCTGGCGGGCTTCGACATCCGGTTCGTGGCCCCCCAGAGCGCCTTCGTCACTCCGGAGCCGTTCGCGGTCCTCGCCGGCGCGAAGCATCCGCGGGCGGCGCGACAATTCGCCGCCTTCCTCCTGTCCGAGCGGGGGCAGCACCTGTTCATCGGACGCGGGCTCTATCCGGTGAACCCGCGGTACAAGGTGCGCGGGGCGCCCGGATCGACGGCCGAGCTGGCGGTCCAGCTCACCGGGGGCGTGCGGTCCTTCTTCGATCCGCCGATGTGGAACGTCTACGACGACGC
Organism: Candidatus Methylomirabilota bacterium; assembly: GCA_036257195.1. Classification (GTDB taxonomy): domain Bacteria; phylum Methylomirabilota; class Methylomirabilia; order Rokubacteriales; family DASRDR01; genus DASRDR01. The sequence continues at coordinate 2,081 of DATAFX010000148.1, forward strand.
CCTCGCGCGCAGCCGCTACCAAGAGGTGAACGAGCGGTTCCAGAAGGACATCGAGTCCGCATGGGACGACCTCAAGAAGCGGTACTAGGCGAGTCCGCGTCCGCGGCGCCGACGTCGCGGCTTCCCCCTGGGCGCCGCCGAGGTCGGTTGCTCTGGCACTACTTCGTGATCTCGTTCGTCCTCCTCGCCGGTGGACTGATCACGAGCGGCCTGTGGGAGATCTACTTCCGCTACCAGGAGATCCGGGACAACATCGCCTCGGTGCAGCGGGAGTCGGCGGCCGACGCGGCCTTCCGGATCGACCAGTTCATCCAGGAGGTCCATCGCTCGCTGGTCGCCGCCACTCGGAGCCGCGAGGTCACCGCGAGCGGGCTGTCGCCGAACTACCGCTTCGAGCTCGAGCGGCTCCTGCTCGTCGCGCCCAGCGTCACCGAGGTGATCGCGCTGGACGCCGCCGGCGTCCGGCAGGCCAGCGCCGCGCGACTGCGGACGGTATTTCCGGAAAGCATGAGTGACTTCTCGACGACGGTCGCGTTCCGGACGGCTCGGCGGGGTGAGGCGTACTTCGGCCCGGCTCGCTTCGTCCGGGACACCGAGCCGTACGTCACCATCGCGGTCCCGATCGAGCATCTCGCCGGCGAGGTCGTGGGGGTCCTCCTGGCCGAGGTGAACCTGATCTACGTCAGCGAGCACGTCGTCGCCCGCCTCGCGGACGGCCACACCGGACACGTGTACGTCGTGAACCGGGCCGGCGACTTGCTCGCCCACCCGCAGGTCAACCTCGTACTCGAGCGGACCAATCTCGCCGAGCTGGCTCACGTGCGTAGCGTGCTCGATTCCGGGGCGGCCGGCGCGGGCTCCGAGGGCACGCTGACGCGCAACCTGAAGCGGGAACAGGTCTTCAGCTCGTATGCCACCATCCCGGGCCTGGCCTGGGTCGTCTTCGTGGAGCGACCGGCGGAGCAGGTCTACCAGCCCCTCTACGCCTCGATCCGGCGGACGGCGACCCTCCTGATGGTCGGCCTCGGCATGACGCTCCTGGCCAGCCTCCTGGTGGCCCGCCGCATCCTGCGCCCGCTGCAGACGCTGCGTCACGGGGTGGAACGGATCGGAAGCGGCGACCTCGCCTTCCGGCTCCGTGTCATGACCGGCGACGAGTTCGAGCGTCTCGCCGAGGAGTTCAACCGGATGACGGCGCGCCTGGAGGAGGCATACACGGGGCTGGAGCACAAGGTGGCCGAGCGCACGGAAGAGCTCGTGGCCCTGAACCAGGAGCTCGAGCGGGCCAACCGACTGAAGTCCCAGTTCCTGGCGAACGTCAGCCACGAGCTCCGCACCCCCATGAACGCCATCATTGGCTTCACGCGCCTGGTCATGCGCAAGACTGACCGACAGATCCCGCCCCTCCAGCACGCCAACCTGCAGAAGGTGATCGTCAGTGCGGAGCACCTGCTGAACCTCATCAACGGACTCCTGGATCTCTCCAAGATCGAGGCCGGGCGCATGGAGGTGTCGCCCAGTCGGTTCGACGTCGGCGAGCTGGTCCAGGTCAGCATCGCCACCATCGAGCCGATGCTCAAGCACGACCTGGTTCGGCTGGTCGCCGAGGTCGACCCCGCCGTGCCGCCGGTCACGACGGATCGCGACAAGCTCAAGCAGATCCTGCTGAACCTCCTGAGCAACGCGGCCAAGTTCACCGACGAGGGCGTCATCCGGGTCTCGGCGTGGCGGACCGGGAGCGCCCTCGTGCTTGCCGTCGCCGACACCGGCATCGGCATGCCCCCGGAAGCGCTGGGCTACATCTTCGAGGAGTTCCGCCAGGTCGATATGTCCAGCACGCGCCGGCACGGCGGCACCGGTCTGGGACTGACGATCGTCCGGAAGCTCGCGCGCCTGCTGGGCGGTGACGTCACGGTCGAGAGCGAGCTGGGCAAGGGATCCACCTTCACGATCACGCTGCCGCTCGTCACCGCCGAGCCGCGGCGCCCGACCAGCTCCTGCTGATGGCGCCCCGGACCGTTCTCATCATCGAGGACCAGGAACTCAACCGGGACCTCCTGGTCCAGATCCTCGAGGACTTCTACGCCGTGATCGTCGCCGCCAACGGCGCCGAGGGCCTGGCCCGGGCCGAGCGCGACCGTCCGGACCTGATCCTCATGGACTTCGGGATGCCGGTGATGGACGGCTGGGAGGCGACGCGGCGGATCAAGGCAAAGCCCGAGCTCCGCGACATCCCGATCATCGCGATCACCTCGCACGCCATGGTGGGAGACGAGGCGAAGGCCCGCCAGGCCGGCTGCGACGACTACATGGCGAAGCCGATCCACGAGGACGAGCTTCTGGCGAAGATCCGTCACTACATAGGATAGGACTCCGATGCCCGACAAGATACTGATCGTCGACGACGAGCCCTTCAACCTCGACCTCTTGGAGCAGGAACTGGCGGACCGCGGGTATGCCATCGAGCGGGCCCGCGACGGCGCGGAGGCCCTCCGCAAGATGGAGTCGGCTGCGCCGGATCTGGTGCTCCTCGACTACATGATGCCGGGGATGAACGGGCTCGACGTGCTGCAGGGGATTCGCGACGGAGAGCGCGACGTCCCGGTGGTCATGATCACCGCCCACGGGAGCATCGAGGTCGCCGTCCAGGCGATGAAGCTCGGCGCCTACGACTTCGTCCTGAAGCCGTTCGAGCCCGACCACATCGCGTTGACCATCCAGAGGGCACTCGACCACGGCCGCCTCAAGCGCGGGGCCGCGATCATCGCCGAGGAGCAGGACGAGCGGTACCGGCTGATTGCGGGGAAGAGTGCCCTGATGAATCAGGCCATCGAGGTCGCCCGGAAGGCGTCGGCCAGCCGGGCCACCGTCCTTCTCCTGGGCGAGAGCGGGTCGGGCAAGGAGGTCTTCGCGCGCGCCATCCACAACTGGAGCGAGCGACGCCAGGAGCCGTTCATCGCCATCAACTGCGTGGGCCTCTCGCGGGAGCTCCTGGAGAGCGAGCTGTTCGGTCACGAGAAGGGGGCGTTCACGGGCGCGCATCGGCTCAAGCAGGGCAAGATGGAGCTCGCCCATCGCGGAAGCGTGCTGCTGGACGAGGCCGGGGACATCACCCAGGAGCTCCAGACCAAGCTCCTCCGATTCCTCCAGGAGCGCACCTTTGAGCGGGTCGGCGGGACCAAGCCCATCTCGGTCGACGTCCGCATCATCGCGGCCACCAACCGCGACCTTGACGGCGCCGTCAAGGAGGGCCGCTTTCGGGAGGACCTGTACCACCGCCTGAACGTCATTCCGATCACGGTGCCACCGCTCCGGGAGCGACGGGAGGACATTCCGGACCTCGCGCGGTACTTCGTCGAGCGCTTCTCCCGGGAGACGAAGAAGCGGGTCACGGCGATCAGCCCGGAAGTCATGGACCGGCTGATCGCCTATGCCTGGCCAGGCAACGTGCGCGAGCTGGCCAACGTGATCGAGCGGGCGATCGTCCTCGGCTACGGAACGACGATCACCCCCCGCGATCTGCCGGCCCGGGTCGGCGCGTCCACGGACCAGGCGTCCGACGGGGGATCGTACCAGGCGGCGGTCAACGCCTACCGCCGGGAGCTGGTGCTCAATGCCCTGGCCCGCACCGGCGGCAATCGGGCGGCCGCCGCGACCGTCCTCGGGATCCATCGCACCCACCTCATGCGGCTTCTGAAGATCCTCCGGATCGAGTGAAGCGAAACCGCTACTGAGGGGTCGCGGAAGCGCGACCCACGCGCGTCGCCGTCGGGGGCGCGCGTCCCGGCCGGCGTGCCCGCTCACGCTGTTCTTCCGCGAACTTCCAGTACTCGTCCCGCCGGTCTCCGGCGTGGTATCCCGCTTGCTTTCCTTCCGCGCGGTGACGCGAAGGCCGTGGGGTGATCCGATGCACGCCTCGGCCACCCGTCAGACACGCTTGGACCCGACGGAAGGAGAGCCGAGATGCTTCACGAGTGGCCGACAATGCGGGGGCGCCTGGGGGTATGGGCCGGTCTCGGGCTGGCGGTCGCCGCCGGCACCGCGCTCGGCAGCCTGGCCGGAACGCGAGTCAATGTCACGAGTCCCGAGCGCTCCCAGGTTATGCAGGAGACCTGGCACGCGCAGCTGTCCCGGCGGCTCGCGGCGGTGGACGCGGCGGTCGCTGCCCAGGACCCGACCCGGGCCATCTACGAGTGGCGCGACGCCTACGGTCTCGCGCTCGGGACCCGTCAGTGGGAGGCGCTGGTCTCGGTGGGGGACGCGGCCCTCAGGATCGACGCGCTGGCCGGCCTGCCTTCGCGCCAGCCCACCGGGTTTCGCGCCGAGGCGCGTCAGGCCTACCTCCTGGCGCTGTTCCAGGCCCGCGATGCCGGCGCTCGGGACGGGGTCGAGCGAGTAGCCGGGATCTTCGCCGCCCTCGGCGACGTCGAGATGGCCGGGCGGGCGCGCGCCATCCTCGCGAGAGTCTCCCGATGACGCGCTACCGGGTGCCGGCGCTGCTGATCGGGTTCGCGTGCCTGTACCTGACGGTCATGGGCTTCCTGACCGGCACCATGGTGGAGCGCATGCGCTTCGACGCGCGGCGTTCCTCCGTGCTGAGCCGTCTGACGAAGGCCGAGCACCAGGTCCGCGCGCGGCTTATGGATCTGGAGAGGGGCGGCGCCCGCGCCGGGCGATGGGACGCCGGGAGCGAGGGGACGCTCGCCGAGCCCGGGCGGTGACGACGCCCCGGACATCGGAGCCCTGGCGGTGGGCCCCATTCCCCCCGCGCGCCGGGGGCGCCCCGTGTCAGGGGCGCTGGACGCCGCCGACGTGGGTGTAGACCGCGTAAAGGCTGGTCGTGGCCGTGACGAAGAGCCGGTTGCGCTTGGGTCCTCCGAAGCAGACGTTCGACACCACCTCGGGGACGAGGATCTTGCCGAGTAGCTCGCCCGACGGGGCGAGGCAGTGCACCCCGTCGTTTGTGCCGGCCCACAGCCGCCCCTCGGTGTCGAGGCGGAAGCCGTCGAACCGGCCGGCGTCGCAGACGGCGAAGACCGCGCTCCCGCCGAGGCGGTTCCGCTCGTCCACGGTGAAGCGACGGAGGTGCCGCGGTCCGTCGGGCCGGGGCCCGGCGCCCGTGTCGGCGATGTAGAGGACCCGCTCGTCTGGCGAGAAGGCGAGCCCGTTCGGCGCCACGAAGTCGTCCGCGACGACGCGGAGCTCACCCGTCCGCGGGTCGAAGCAGAAGACGTGAGCGCCGCCGTACTCCGGCTCGCCCTTCCACCCCTCGAGGTCGGACGCGATGCCGTAGGTCGGATCGGTGAACCACACGGTGTCGTCCGCCTTCACCACTACGTCGTTGGGGGAGTTCAGCCGCTTCCCCTGGAAGCGGTCGACGAGCACCGTGATGCGGCCGTCGGCCTCGGTGCGCGTCACGCGCCGGCCGCCGTGCTCGCAGGAGACGAGCCGGCCCTGGCGGTCCCGCGTGTGGCCGTTCGCGTGGTTGGCGGGGTGCCGGTACACGCTCACCGTACCGAGGAGCCCGGTGTGGTCGGGCACGAAGCGCATGATCCGGTCATTCGGGATGTCGGAGAACAGGAGGTGGTCCGCGTCGCCGAAGTAGACGGGCCCCTCGGTCCAGGCGGCGCCGGTCCACAGCTGGACGAGCCGCATGTTCCGGTTGATCAGCCGCCGGAAGCTCGGGTCGAGGATCAGGTACTCGCCTAGCGTCTCGGGCATGGCCGGCGCTCGCACCTCCTCATGACGTGCCGTTGTAGCACCGAATCGGAGCGCGCGCTACGGGCGCCGCTCGATCCGGGCCAGAACGAGCCCCGAACCCGTCACCTCGGGGCTCACCTCGCGGACCGCCAGTTCCCGGCGCAGGGTCGTGATCGACCCCAGCTCGGACCGCCGCGCGAAGATCCACGCCGGAACGGGCAGGGCCGGGTCGCTGAGCGTGATGGCGCGGATTGGGTGGCTCACGTAGAAGAGTCGGTTCGACTGGGGCTTCCCGAGCGTGAAGGCGGGGGCCGGCTCCGCGCCGATGACGGCGTCGATGGCGGCTCCGTGGCGGCGTGGAGCTCCGAGCTTCTCGGCGAGGAGAGGCGCCGCGACGGTGACCAGTGCCGCCTGATAGACGAACAGCCCGGCCGCGGCGGCCAGGGCGACGGCCGCGGCCCAGTGGCGCCGGCGCGCCAGGGGCTCGATAGCCAGGCCGGCCATGACGGCCACTGCGGGGGCGATCGGCATGGCGTAGCGGGTCTTCGTCCCGGGCCACACCAGGAGCGCGACCGTGCACAGGCCCGCGTAGAGGACCAGGGGCGGGAGGATCGGGCTCGTGGCCGTTCCGGCCCGGGCCTGCCTCCACCAGGAAGCCAGGACCCAGGGCAAGAGGAACGCGCCGGGCAGGAGGTCGAGCGGCACGCCGCGGGCGAAGCGCACCCGCTCGCGCACGTAGTGCCGGAGGCTGAAGCGGCCGCCTACTCGAAGGTAGTGGAGCCAGACGGACAGGTCACCCTCGCGGTAGACGGCCGCCGCCCATGCGATCGTCGCCGCGGCCGGGAGCGCGAGACAGAGCGCCAGCCCGGGCAGGGCCGGCCACCGGCGCCACCAGATCAGGTAGCCGCCGACGCCGAGGGCGAAGAAGCCCACCGGCTGGGGTCCCTTGGCCATCGCCAGGACGGTCAGGAGTCCTCCGCAGGCGAGCCATCGCCAGACGCTCACGCGTCCCCGCGCCTCGCCGTCCCACCAGACGACAAACGCGGCGAACGACAGGAACGTGATGATGGTGTCGGGCTCGCTGATCCTCAGCTTGCGCAGGAGCATCGGTGAGACCATGAACGCCCCGGCGGCGAACAGCGCGGCGGGGTCGCCAGCGTACCGCCGCGTGACGCGCAGGACCAGGAGCGCGGTTCCCAGCACCGCGAGCATCGGCGGCAGCCGGGCTGACCACTCGTCCACCCGGCCGGTCAGCCGAGCGGTGCCCGCGATGAGCCACACCAGGAGCGTGGGCTTCTCGGCCCAACGTACCCCGAAGATCTCCGGCTGCAGGAGGTCGCCGCGCGCCAGCACGTCCCGCGCCATCGCGGCGTTGTTTCCCTCCTCCCAGACGAAGGAGCGCACCGACAAGTTCGGCAGCGAGAGGACCGCCCAGGCGAGGACGACCCACGCCCAGGCCGGAACCCTGAGCACGGATGGGGTCACCGCGGCGAACGAGTCGACGACGAGCTCGCTCGCTCGGGCCGGACGGCGCGCTCTCATCAGCTCATTCTGCCATCCCCCGTGGACGATCAGGAGAGCCGAGGCGGAACCCACGCGGGCCCTCGGCCGACGGCATGCCGGCGCCGCTTCCCGGACGGGTCAAGGCGCCCCGGGCAGCGCCGCGGAGGTCGTGCGCTGGGCTTCCAGGTAGATCGCATACGGCGGCCCGTCGACCTGGGAGATGCGCCCGGCAAGCATCCGCCGGCCGTCGGCTTCGTGCAGCATCAAGGTGCCGCGTTCCCGGTCACCCGAGTACTCGAGCCCCCCGTCCTTCACGCGGACGGCGCGACGGTACCGGTTCGTCACCGGGTCGTTCTCGGCGACCTGGCAGGTGAGGTCCGTGAGGATCGTCAGCTCGAAGGGCACGTCCAGCAGCGTGCCGTCCATGCGATAGCTGCCCCGCCACACGCCGGTCAGGATCCTCAGGTCCCGGTCCGATTCGAGCCGCTTCGGAGCCGGCAGGCTCTTCGGCATCGTTGCGGGCTGGGCCAGCCGTCCCGTCGATCGATCGAGTGGCAGTCGGACCTGGATTTGCACGGGTGCGCCCCCGTCGTCCGTGCCGCTGAAGCTTCGGAACACGGTGATCCCCCGGAGGTTCGCGGAACCACCGAATTGCGGCGTAGAGGTCGTGGAACGCCATCCCCAGTTCTCGGATGCCGGGACGCGAAGCTCCGACCGCGCCCCCAGCGTCCGCCGGAACGGCTGCGAGACCGGGGCTCCCCCGGTGGCGTCGGCGTAGTCGCTGGTCAGCGCCCGCGTGATGTGCTCCAGCTGGATCGCCCGGTCACTCGTGTTCCGGAGGGTGATCAGGTAGCTCCACCGGATTCGCTGGTTGTCCGCGGACACCACGCGACCGATGTCCGACACCTCCCACGTGACTGGGCCGGCGGATCCCTGGAGCTGGCCGGGGCGGCCCGGCTCTACCGACGCGCAGCCGACCGTGATGAAGAGCGCAACCAGGCCAAGGGCACCGCGACCGCGGAGCCGGCGCGAGTGCGGGGTCGAAGCAGCCATGGGACCCTCCGTGCGCCGGCAAGGCCGGCGGGTTGAGGTGAAGGTACGCCTCGGGCGCGCCGTCATTGGCGCGCCCGAGGCGCTCACTCGATGCGTCAGGGCAAGACCTCCAGGAACGCCCCGGTGATCGTGGCATAGCCAAAATCGTTCGGGTGGATGTTCGGCTCCGGCAGACCGCTGAACGGCGGGCACTGGTAGGTGAGCACGCAGATCTGCACGACGTTGTTCGGCAGACCCCCGAAGTCGGGAACGGGGGTGGTGTCGTTCGTCTGGAACGCCGCCGCCACGTCGGCGAACGGCATCTTGAAGATGCGATACGTGGCGCCGAGGAGGCCGTTGACGGCCGCCAGCTTCTCGGCGGATTCGGCGGCCAGTGCCGGACCCGCCCCCGGGGGCACACCCGGCATGTCAGGGATCAGGGCCGCGGCGAGGACCGGGTTGTAGTAGTTCATGCCGACGATGGGCACGCCCGGAGCCGCCAGGCGGAGCGCGGCGAGGATCGGCGGCAGGTGGGTGGCGATCTGGATGAATCCCTTCCTGAAGCACTCATCGTCGATGTCGAGCAAGTCCAACTTCACGCAGGTCTCGACATCGTTGGCGCCAACGTCGAGGGTGATCAGGCGGACCGACCCCCGGTACTTCTTCAGGAAGTGGACCGCCTCGGCCAGCTGCGAGCCGTGGGGGTAGGTGCACTCACCGCGGCCGCGAAGCATGGTCTTGGTGGTCTCGGTGACGGCGCAACCGAGCTTCTTGAGCTTGAGGTCGGGGTTCTCCGCCAACAGCGCCGCATAGAGCTTGTCGGCGTAGCCGTCATCGGTCGCCACGTTTTCGCCGTTGGGGCCGAGCGGCTTGACCCCTACCGACAGCGAGTCCCCCAGCGCCAGGTACCAGACCGGCTGGCCGGCCTGGGCCGGCGCGGCGAGGGTGATTAGGCCGATGACGAGAGCGACTAGAGCCGTGATCGTCCGTCCGATTCGCATTGCTGAAGCCCCCCTGGTTCGATGTGCTGTGTTCCGCGAGCTCGCTGCGCCCCATGCGCCGCGGCCCGCCGCCACTGGGGCAATCCGGGGGCCAGATGGGATTTGCGTGTCTCGGCGGGAGGTTGCCCCCGATCGACCTCCGGGTCCCTCCGGGACGGGTGGGGGATAGCTCGTCGAAATGGGGGAACGGCCTGGGCCCGGGCCTGGCGGGAAGCGCGCCGGGCTGGGCACCCGGCACGCGCCGCCAACCGGGAGGGGATCGGGTGGCGGCCGTCCTGCCGTCAGGCCAGCTGCGAGAGCTTCCGGTTCCGGGAGATCCTCTCGCTGTTCCGGGAGGCGGGGTACGAGCGCCCGTCGCTCGGCCGCGTGTGCAGCGCGCGGGTGCTTGGCTTCACCCGGCGCCTCTGAGGCCGCGCGGGCGAGACCGGGCGGCCCTCAGACTCCCGCGGCCCCTGACCGGTCGAGGGCCGGCGGGAGGGCGAGCGACTACGCGCGCCGGAGCGCCTCCCGGTCGATCGGCAGGCGGCGGATGCGCTTGCCGGTGGCGGCGAAGATCGCGTTGCACACGGCCGGGGCGACCGTCGGCACGCCGGGCTCCCCGAGCCCGCCCGGCGGCTGACCCGAGTGGAGGATGTGCGTTTCGACGACCGGGGCCTCGGCGATCCTCAGCATCGGATAGGTGTGGAAGTTGGTCTGCTCGACGCGACCCTTGTCGACGGTGATCTTGCCGTAGAGCGTGGCCGTCAGCGCGTAGATGAAACCGCCCTCCATCTGGGCCTTGACCTGGTCCGGGTTGACGGCGATCCCGCAGTCGATCGCGGACACGACCCGGGTGACGCGGACGGTGCCGTCCTCGGCGACCGAGACCTCGGCGACGTGGGCGGCGTAGCTGCCGTATGAGAAGCACACCGCGATGCCCCGCCCGTGGCCCGCCGGGAGCGGCGAGCCCCAGCCGGCCTTGGTCGCGACCAGCTCCAGGACCGCCTTGTGGCGGGGGGACTTTCCGAGGAGGGCGCGCCGGTACTCGTAGGGGTCCTGGCCGGCCAGGTGAGCCAGCTCGTCGACGAAGCTCTCGACGATGAACCCGTTCTGGGACGACCCCACCGAGCGCCAGAAGCCGATCGGCACCCCGACGTCCTTGTCGACCCACTCGATCCGGACGTTCGGGATGTCGTACGGCAGGTCCCGGAGCCCGGCCATGGACGTGCCGTCGACCTGGCCGGCCGGCACGCTGCCCCGCTGGCGGAGGAGGCCTGCGCCCGCAACACGGGTGAACCACGCGGTGGGCTTGCCCTGTCCGTCGAGCGCGGCGCGGAAGACGTTGTACGTTGACGGCCGGTAGAAGCCGTGCGTGAGATCGTCCTCGCGTGTCCACATCACTTTGACCGGCCCGCCGCCGATCGCCTTGGCCGTCTCGACCGCGTCGACCACGTAGTCGGTCTGCCCGCGCCGGCCAAAGCCCCCGCCGAGGAGCGTGGTGTTGACCGTCACGCGATCGACCGGCAGCCCGGTCAGCCGGGCCGCGACCTCGCGGGAGCCGCCGGGGTTCTGCGTCGGCACCCACACCGTGCACGCGTCGGCGGTCACGTGCGCCGTGGCGTTCATGGCCTCCATGCACGCGTGCTCGAGGTACGGGACCTGGTAGACGGCTTCGAGCGTCTTCGCGCCCGCGGTCAGCGCCGCCGCCGTGTCGCCGTCGTTCCGCGCGACCAGGCCCGGCTGGCCGGCGGCGGTCTCGTGCTCCCTCGCGATGCCCGCGCTCGACAGCCGGCCCAGCGGCCCCTCGTCCCACTCGACCTTGAGGGCCTTCCGGCCCTGAAGGGCGGCCCAGAACGTGTCGGCGACGACGGCGACGCCGCTCGTGACCTGGACGGCGTGCTTGACGCCCCGGACGCCCTTCGCGGCGGTGGCGTCGAACGACTTGACCTTGCCGCCTGCGACCACGGGGCACTTCTCGATCGACGCGACCAGCATGCCCGGGAGCCGGACGTCCATCCCATAGACGGCCCTGCCGTTCACCTTCTCCGGGACGTCGATGCGCGGCCGGGCTTTGCCGATGTAGCGGAATTCGTCCTTCGTCTTGAGCGGGGGATTCTGCGGCACGGGGAGCGTCTGGGCGCGGTCGACGAGCTGGCCGTAGAGGAGGCGCCGGCCGGTGGCGCGGTGGACGACCACGCCGGGCTCGGTGGTCACCTCGTCGAGGGGCACGCCCCACTCCCGAGCCGCCGCCTCGCGGAGCATTTGGCGGGCAGCGGCGCCAGCCTTCCGCAACGGACCGAGGTGATCGCGCACGCCGCGACTCCCGCCGTACGACTGGTTGCCGGTCACGGGGTTCGCGTAGAGGCTCGGGTTGGTCGGCGCTTGCTCGACCCGAATTCGGTCCCAGTCGGCGTCGAGCTCGTCGGCCACGATCATCGGCATCGTGGTCATCGAGCCCTGGCCCATCTCGGGGACGGAGTTGATGATCGTCACGACCCCGTCCCGGTCGATGCGGAGCCACTGATTGGGCGCGAAGACGCCCGCACCCTGCGCTTCGGCCAGGAGGCCCTCGGTCAGGGGGAGCCGGAAGCCCACGACGAGGCCGGTGCCGAAGGCGAGCCCGCCCTTGATGAGGGTCCGGCGACTGAGACGTCCGCGCGCGCGCGCCATCACGCACCTCCCCGCGCCAGCGCGGCGGCCCGGTGGATCGCCGCGCGGATGCGCTGATAGGTGCCGCAGCGGCAGATGTTCCCCGCCATGGCCTGGTCGATGTCCTGGTCGGTCGGCGTCTTGTTCTGGGCGAGCAGGGCCGCCGCCGACATGAGCTGTCCCGACTGGCAGAAGCCGCACTGGGGGACGTCGAGCTCCATCCAGGCGCGCTGGACCGGGTGGTCGGTCTTGTCCGACAGCCCCTCGATGGTCGTCACCCGCTTCCCGGCGACCGCCGACACCGGCGTGACGCACGCGCGGGTGGGCACGCCGTCGACGTGGACCGTGCAGGCTCCGCAGAGCGCCATGCCGCATCCGTACTTCGTGCCCGTGAGCTCGAGCGTCTCCCGGAGCGCCCAGAGGAGCGGCATCTCCGGCGCGACGTCGACCTGCCGAGAGGTTCCGTTCACGGTGAGGGCGATCATGCGGTCTCCTTTGATCTCTGGCGGACCATGCCCGCCGGGACGAAGGTCACAGATCGATAGATCCAGGCTAGGAAGGCCCGCGGGGAGTGTCAAGCGAATGCGGTCACCGAGGTGCTCCGGTCGATGCCGACGCTCTATCGACAGGTAACGCCGGGCGAGTCTGTCGGGTTCCCGGATGAAGCGTCCAGCGGACGGAGCGATACGCGGAGATCGCGCCGAACGAGTCTTGCGATCCCGGCCGTCGCGAACACCCGCTGAATCGGGTTCGGCGTCGGAGACGGAGGCGTACTACAGTAGCGTCACGGCGCGAGACGAGTCTCTGAGCCTGGAGGGCGCGACGATGGCGACGACGGTGGGGCTCTTGCATCCGGGGGAGATGGGCGCGGTGGTGGGCGAGTGTCTAAGTGCGGGTGGCGCCCGTGTCGTCTGGCCGTCGAGCGGGCGGAGCGAGGCCAGCCGCCGACGCGCTCGCGCGGCCGGCCTGGAGGACCTCGGCACGCTGGCGGCCGTCGTCGGGGCGAGCGACGTCGTGCTCTCCGTCTGTCCTCCGGGTTCGGCGACGGAGGTTGCCGGGCTCGTCGCCGCCGCCCGGTTCGGTGGCCTCTACCTGGACGCGAACGCCATCGCCCCCGGGACCGCCCGTGACGTCGGCGGGATCGTCGCCGCGGCGGGCGCCGACTTCGTCGACGGCGGCATCATCGGCCCGCCGCCTCGAGACTCCGGGACGACGCGGCTCTACCTGGCCGGCCCGCGCGCCGGGGAAGTCGCCACGCTCTTCAAGGGGAGTGCGCTCGAGGCCATTGTGATGCCCGGCGACGTCGGCGTCGCCTCGGCCCTAAAGATGGCGTACGCCGCGTGGACGAAGGGCTCGAGCGCCCTCCTCCTCGCCGTGCGCGCGCTGGCGATCCGGGAGGGCGTGGACCCCGCGCTCCGGGCCGAGTGGGAGCGCTCCCAGCCCGGCCTCGGCGCCCGCTCGGAGGCGGCCATCGCCGCCAACGCTCGGAAGGCCTGGCGGTTCGTCGGGGAGATGGAGGAGATCGCCCGGACCTTCGCCGCGGCCGGGCTCCCGGGCGGCTTCCACGAGGCGTGCGCCGCGATCTACGGCCGGCTGGGCCGCTACAAGGACACGCCCGCGACCCCGTCGATGCAGGAGGTCGCCGACGCGCTTGGGACCCGGGCCCCGGGCGGGTAGCGCCGCCGGTCGGGCCGCCGCCCGGGCGTCAGGTTCCGAACAGGCGGTCGCCGAAGTCGCCGAGGCCCGGCAGGATGAACTTCCGGGCGTTGAGCTCGCGGTCGATCGCCGCGGTGTAGACGGTGGCGTCCGGGACCGCCGCCTTGAGGTGGGCGAGCCCCTCCGGCGCGGCGACGATCGACAGGAGCCGCACCCGCCGGGCGCCGAGCTCGGCGAGGCCCTCGATGGCCATGGCCGCCGAGCCGCCCGTGGCCAGCATGGGGTCGAGCAGGAAGACCGACGCGCTGCCGAGATCCTTCGGCACCTTCTCGTAGTACCGTCGCGCCACGGCCGTCTTCTCGTCGCGCTCCAGGCCGAAGTAGCCCACCTGAGCCTGCGGAACGAGCTCGAGGAGGGCGTCCAGCATCCCGAGACCCGCGCGCAGCAC
>DATAFX010000168.1:0-1746 GCA_036257195.1 Candidatus Methylomirabilota bacterium
CCTCGTGGACCACGCGCAGGACTTCACCGGCGACCCCCTGTCCACCAAGGACCTCCACGGCGTCGACGTGATCATCACTGCCGGCTCGACCGGCTTCACCGCCCAGGCACAGGCCACCGGTCCGTTCAGCAAGCTCCGGCCAGGAGACCGCGCCCTTGGCGAGTACCCCGTTCGCCGGACCGACCGCGACGGACACCCCGTCCTGATCGTCAACAGCGACCAGCTCTACCGGTACATCGGCCACCTGATCGTGAGCTTCGACGCGGCCGGCCGAGTAGCCTCGGTCGATCCGCGAAGCGGCCCGGTCGCGACCACAGAGGAGTCGGTGGCGGAGGTGGCACGGCTCACGGGTCGCGCGGCGAATCCCCCGGCCGACGTGCAGCGGATCTTTGAGGAGCTCCGGCGCGCCCCCCTCATCTCGCGCCTCCTGCGCGCCGTCGGGGAGACGCGGACGCGGCTGAACGGCGAGCGCGCGGATGTCCGCACCCGCGAGACGAACCTGGGGAGCCTGGTGGCCGACTCCGTTCTGTGGCTCGCGCGCACACGGGTGCCCCAGACGGACCTCGCCTTGGCCAACGGTGGCGGGATCCGCGCTTCCATTCCTGCCCCCCAGATCACCGGGTTCACGGTGGCCAGCGCGCTCGCGTTCGACAACCCGCACATGGTCGCCGAGGTGACCGCCGCGGCGCTTCTCGCGGCGATGGAGAACGCCGTGAGTCGCCTTCCCGCCGCCGACGGCCGGTTCCCCCAGCTGGCCGGCGCGTACCTCGAGTACGACCCGGGACGACCGGGTCTGTCGGACCGTCCCGCGTTGACGACGCCTTCTCGCGTGAAGACCTTCCGCGTCCAGCGCGCCGGAGGAGCCGTGGACACCGTCGTGGAGAGCTTCGCCTTCGTGGGCGACCCCGCCCGCCGCTTCACCCTGGCGAGCAACGAGTTCCTGATGGGAGGCGGCGACGGCTACACGGCCCTGAAGGCCGCGTCCGAGGGACCGGAGGCCCGAAAGACGACCCTGCCCGAGCGCGAGCAGCTGACCCTGATCGACTACGTGGATCGCGTTCTCGGGCGGCGCGTCGATCTGCCCGATCCCGTCGGGACTCCCCGCATCGTCCGCGTAGGCGGATAGCGCTGCGGCTCGGGCGGCGAAGTCGCTGACGTCGCCGCGGAGCCCCTCCTGCACTCGGTCGAAGCGCACGACACGGCGGCTCGAGGACCGGCCGCCGCTGGCGATCGACCACCCGGACCGACCACTAGCTCGGAGGCGTCGGGGGCACTCCGGGACAGCGCGCGGCAAGCGCCTCAATCCGCTCCGCAGCAACCGGATGCTCCTGGAGCCAGAGGGTCCAGGCCGTGTCGCCCGGGGCCCGGAGGCGCTCCTCGAGGAGGCTTCTCAGCGCGCGGCAGCTTGACGCCTCCGTCTGGTTCAGGAGTGTGACGGCCATGGCGTCGGCCCCCTGCTCCTCCTCGGGCAAGGTAGGGATTTCCGTGCATCTCCATCGCCGCGGTGGCGGCCTTCCGCGCCGTGCCGATGCCCTTCGAGACCAACCCGCCGACACCAGGGATGAGGCTCACCGCCTTCGAGCCCGCGCTGCTCACTGCCTTGACCTCCTTCTGCGTCTGCTTCTGGGCCTCCACGCGGGCCTGCCGCGCCTCGGGATGGCCAAGCTGCATGTGGGCCAGCTCGTGGGCGAGCAACGCCCGCAGGCTCGCCCGATCGATCCGAGCCAGGGCACCCTCGGTGAGGAC
>DATAFX010000002.1:0-9985 GCA_036257195.1 Candidatus Methylomirabilota bacterium
TCCGCTACCCGAACCAGGAGCGCGAGGAGGGGAGGCGGCTGCGCCTCTCGCCAGCCTACGCGCGGCTCCACGAGCTCGGGGCCTCGTTCGGCGAGAAATCGGGCTGGGAGCGGCCCAACTGGTTCGAGCCGAACGCGGGAGCCGGCGACGAGGGACGGCGCCCGCGCGGGTTCGCCGGGCGGATCTGGTCGCCTGCGATCGAGGCCGAGCACATGGCGACCCGCGAGCGGGCGGGCCTGTTCGACGAGACGTCCTTCTCGAAGTTCGAGGTGATGGGCTCGGGCGCTCTCGGCCTCCTCCAGCGGCTCTGCGCCAACGACGTCGACAAGCCGGTCGGCTCGCTAGTCTACACATCCATGCTCAACGCGCGTGGCGGGATCGAGTGCGACTTCACCGTGACGCGGCTCGGCCCGAGCCGCTTCCGCATCGTCACCGGCACGGCGTTCGGCACCCACGATCGCGGGTGGATCCAGCGGCACTTGCCGGAGGACGGGTCGGTCTCCCTTCTCGACGTCACCGGGGCGCTCTGCTGCATCGGCCTGTGGGGGCCTCGCGCGCGTGACATCCTGACGGCGACGAGCACGGCCGACCTCTCGAACGCGGCCTTCCCGTACCTCACCACCCGGGAGCTGACGGTCGGTCGCGTTCCCGCCCTCGCGGCGCGCGTGACGTACGTGGGGGAGCTCGGCTGGGAGATTTACGCGCCCATGGAGTACGGGCTCGAGCTCTGGGACACACTGTGGGAGGCGGGCCAGCCGCACGGCGTGGCCGCGGGCGGCTATCGTGCCATCGACTCGCTCCGCCTCGAGAAGGGTTACCGCTACTGGAGCGCCGACATCACTCCCGACGACACGCCGTACGAGGCCGGCCTCGGCTTCGCGGTCAAGCTCGGGAAGAAGGACTTCATCGGGAAGGAGGCGCTGGTCCGCCAGCGCGCGGAGGGGGTGCGGCGGAGGCTCGCGTGCCTGACCCTTTCCGACCCGGCGTGGGTCGCGCTCGGCGGCGAGCCGGTCCGTGTCGCCGACCGCGTGGTGGGACGGGTCACCAGCGGCGGCCTCGGCTATGCGGTCGGCCTGTCCATCGCCTACGCGTACCTGCCGGTGGAGCTAGCGAGCCCGGGGACGCCGGTCGCGCTCGAATTTTTCGGGGAGTGGGTCGAGGGGCTGGTGGCCGCCGAGCCGCTCTGGGACCCCCGCGGCGAGCGGATCCGCGGTTGATCGCGTATGACCCGGGCCGGCCGGACGTGGTGGCCGATCCCTATCCGGTCCTCGAGCGCCTCCGTGAGGAGGACCCCGTCCACCGGAGCGAGATCCTGGGCGGCTGGGTGCTGACGCGCTACGCTGACGTCCAGGCGGCGCTCGCGGACCCGTGCCTGTCCGCGGATCGGATCACGCCGTTCCTGGCGCGCCGGACGCCGACGGCCGGCGAGGCGGTGGAGGCGCTCCTCCGCCAGGTCGGACTCTGGGTCGTGTTCACCGACCCGCCCGTCCACACGCGGCTCCGCAGTGTCCTGGGCCGCGTCTTCGCGGGACGCTTGATCGAGCTCCGGCGCCCGCGGGTCGAGGCGATCGTCGACAGCCTGCTCGACCGCGCGGCGGCCGCCGGCGAATTCGACCTGATCCGGGACTTCGCCTATCCGCTGCCAGTCACCGTGATCGGTGACCTGCTCGGCGTCCCGGCCGAGGACCACGAGCGGCTCAAGGCGTGGTCGGACGAGCTGGCGATCTTCGTCGGGAGCTCACTGACCACGCCCGACAAGTACGAGCGGGCCGCGCGGGGAGTCGGCGAGCTTCACGAGTACTTCGCTCGCCTCTTGGCTCGGCGCCGAGCGACACGGGACGGCAGCCTCGTGAGCGCCCTCGTGGCGGCGGAGCGGGACGGCGCCCTGCGCGAGGACGAGCTGGTCGCGAGCTGCGTGCTGCTCCTGTTCGCGGGACACGAGACGACCGCGAACCTCATCGGTAACGGCGCCCTCGCCTTGCTCCGCCACCCGGATGCTGCCCGCGCCTGGCGCGAGGATGCGGCCATGGCGGTGTCGGCCGTCGAGGAGCTCCTGCGATACGACGGCCCCACGCCGGCGATGGTGCGGATCGCGCGCGAGGACGTCCGCATCCTGGGCCGCGCGATCCGGCGCGGGGACCGGCTGTTCTTGATGATTAACGCGGCCAATCGCGATCCCCGGCAATTCTCGGCGCCGGATTGCCTCGACCTCCGCCGCGCCGACAACCGCCACCTGGCCTTCGGCTACGGGATCCACTTCTGTCTCGGCGCCTCCCTGGCGCGGCTCGAGGGGCAGATCGCCCTCCCGGCCCTTCTGTCGAGGTTCCCGGGGCTGGCGCTGCGCACCGACGCGCCGGAGTGGCTCGACTCGCTCGTGTTCCGCGGAGTGCGCTCCTTGCCTGTTGCGTGCGGGTGACCCCGCCCGCGGCTACCGGAGACTCCCATGCCTCGCGTCCCCGTCAACGGCATCCGGCTCCACTACGAGGAGGTCGGCCAGGGCACGCCGCTCGTCTTCGTGCACGAGTTCGCGGGTGAGGCCCAGAGCTGGCACCTCCAGGTCCGCTTCTTTGCCCGCCGGTACCGAACGATCGCGTTCAACGCCCGCGGCTACCCGCCTTCCGACGTCCCGACGGCGGGGGCCGACTACTCGCAGGACCACGCGGTCGAGGACATCCGGGGGCTGCTGGACGCGCTCGGGATCGACCGCGCCCACGTCTGCGGGCTGTCGATGGGCGGCTACGCGACGCTCCACTTCGGCCTCCGCCATCCCAGCCGGGCCCTGTCGCTGGTGGTGGCGGGATGCGGGTACGGGAGCGTGGCGTCGGATCGCGCGCAGTGGAAGCGGGACGTCGAGGCGACGTCCGAGCGGTTCCTGACCGAGCCCATGGCCAGAGTGGCCGACACCTACTGCCAGGGGCCCACGCGGGTGCAGTTCCGTGACAAGGACCCGAAGGGCTGGCAGGAGTTCCACGACCAGTTCGCGGCCCAGTCGGCGCTCGGCCACGGCCTCACGATGCGCGGCGTCCAGCTGACGCGTCCGTCGGTGTACGAGCTCGAGGCCGAGCTCGAGCGGCTCGTCGTCCCGACGCTCATCGTCACCGGGGACGAGGACGAGCCCTGCCTCGAGCCCGGCATCTTCATGAAGCGCAAGATCCGCACCGCGGGGCTGGCCGTGATCCCGAAGTCCGGGCACACCATCAACCTCGAGGAACCGGACGCGTTCAACCGGGCCGTCCTCGACTTCCTGACCGCCGTCGAGGCCGGACGGTGGGCCGCACGTAATCCGCAGTCTCAGACGGGATCGGCTATCCTGCCGTCAAATAAATGAATCACCGCTGACACGACAGGCCAGACTGCCCGGCAGGTGGGGACCGTCCCCCGGGATCACGGCACCAGCGCGAGAAACAGGAACGCCGCGAAGATCACCAGGTGCACAGCCCCCTGCATCAAGTGGGTGCGCCCCGTGCCCAGTGTCACCGCACTCACGACGAAGGTGAGGGCGAGCATCACGAGGTCCTTGGACTCGATGCCGAGGACGAGCGGGATGTCGAGCGCCACCGAGCCGACCGCGACCACCGGGATGGTGAGGCCGATGCTGGCGAGCGCGGAGCCGACGGCGAGGTTCATGCTCGTCTGCAGGCGGTTGGCGCGCGCGGCGCGCACGGCCGCCCACGTCTCTGGGAGCAGGACCAGCAAGGCGATGGCGATGCCGATCACGGTCTTCGGCGCGCCGACGGCGGCGACGGCCCGCTCGATGGTCGGCGACAGCACCTTCGCGAGGCCGACCACGGCCACCAGGGAGACGAAGAGCAGCCCGAAGCTCGCCCACGCTTGCCGGATCGACGGCGGCGCCGCGTGGATCTCCGGGTTCTCGGGATCGTGCTCGGGCAGGAAGTAGTCGCGATGCCGCACCGTCTGGACGAACACGAACACCGCCCACAACGTGATCGAGGCGATTGCCGCGAAGGCGAGCTGCGCGTTGCTGTAGGTGCCGCCCGGCGTGGTGATCGTGAACGTCGGCAGCACGAGCGAGAGCGTGGCCAGGGGGAAGAGCGCCGCGAGACCCGAGTTCGCGCCCTCGACGCGGAAGGACTGGGTGCCGTGGCGGAGGCCGCCCACCAGGAGGCACACGCCCACCACGCCGTTCAGGATGATCATCAGTGCAGCGTAGATCGTGTCGCGGGGCAGTGTGGTCGCGGCGCCACCGCCCGCCACCATGATCGAGAGGATGAGCGCGGCCTCGATCACCGTGACCGCCAGCGCGAGCACGAGCGTCCCGAAGGGTTCTCCGACGCGGTGCGCGACCACCTCCGCGTGGTGGACGGCGGCGATGACCGCGCTCACGAGGGCGGCGACGCAGAGCAGAGCGAGGAGCGTGCCGACATCGATCGCGAGGGCGACGCCGAGGAGCACGATCGCCGCGAGCGGCACGAGCCAGGCCCACCGGGGCACGTCCGGTTCCTAGCCCGGGCGGTCGGCGGGCGGCGGCCGGGTCCCCCCGCGTCCGGCGTAGGGCGCCCTCATTCCGTCCGTCCCGACACGAAGAGGCTGCCTCGGATCCAGAACCTGAAGGGCAGCTCGCGAGACCGCGTGATGCCGATCCGGGGGCCCGTCTGGACGGTCACGCGGTCGGCCCGTCCCGCCGCGTGGATCCGGAGGGGCCCCCACCGAAGGTCCCGGCCGTTGTCACGGACCGTGATGCCCAGCGCCTGAGTCAGCCGTCCCGGCCCGGCCGACAGGGCCGCGCGGCGCCTCGGCGACGCGCCGGGCGTGAGCGGTTGGCGGCGCCGGCGGGCCATCGTCGTGAGACCCGCCAGGGGCTCGATCGCGCGGATCAGCACGCACCCCGGCATCCCCGCCGGTCCGGCGATCGCGTTCAGGCACGCGTGGACGCCGTAGGCCTGGAAGACGTAGGCCACGCCTCCGGGCCCGTAGAAGAGGTGCCGGGAGGACGGCCGGAACGCAGCGTGGGAGGCCCCGTCCTCGGGGCCGAGATAGGCCTCCGTCTCCACGATCCGTCCCGCGGTGAGCGTCCCCCCGAGCCGGGAGACCAGGATGGAGCCCAGGAGGTCTCGGGCCACCCGGGGGGTGGGCCGCTCGTAGAACCCGCGGGGAAGCACGTGGCCCGTGTCGGGCGGAAGCCGCGGCCCCACGGTCAGCCGTTCGGCTCGTCGGGCTCGGCCCTCGACGGTCAACGTGACGCGGCTCCGAGCGTCTCCACTCGACCGAGCCAGTGGGTCATCTGCATCGCGCGGAGGGCTTCGACCGCCGCGTCCTGATCGGCCCGGGCCTCGGCCTCCGTGCCGGCATGCCGGTGGACGGCGGCGAGTCCCAGGCGGCACCGCGCGACGAGCGGGCGCATCCTCAGCTCGGTCGCGCGCTGGAGCGCATCCCGGTACGCGGTGGCCGCCGCCTGGACGTCGCGAGTCTCCTGCCGCATGGCGATCTCGCCGGCCAGCCGCCGGGCGTAAGCCTGGCTGCCCCGCTCTCCCAGCCGGTCGGCGAGGGTCAGCGCCTGTCCAGACTGCTCGCTCGCCCGTTCGAGCTCGCCCGCGCCCAGGAGAGCCTCCCCCAGCCAGGTGAGCCGGAGGGCGTGGCCCGCCAGGAGATTCAGGGCAGCGCCCTGGGCCACGGCCTGCTCGAGAAGCGGCACGGCGTCGCTGACCCGTCCGGCCATCGCGTAGGCTGCGCCGAGGGGGGCGGCGACGAACGGGAAGAGGAGCGGGACATCCGCCATGCGGGTCACCACCAGCCCTCGCTCGAGAATGGGGATGGCTCGATCCGCGTCCCCGCGCACGACGTGGAGAGTTCCGAGGCCCCAGGCGGCCACGGCCTGGCTGTAGGCGTGGTCCGCTCCCTCGGCAATCGCGACGGCCGCCTCGCCCGGCGCGATGCCCTCGGCGAACTCGCCCAGCTCCGCCAGGCACCAGCTGAGCCAGGCCCGGGCGAACACGGAGGGGAGGCTCGCCATCCCGAAGTGCTCACGCTCGAGATCGCCCTTGAGGGATGCGACGGCCTGCCGGAGGTAGTCCGTCGCCCGTCCGTAGTCGCCCAGCGTGTGGCAAATCTCGCCGAGCCGGCACGTCGCCACGATGCCCAATCCGAAGTTCTTGAAGCCGGCCGCGACGGCAAGGTCCCGCTGCCCGACCTCGATCGCCCGGGCGTACTCCCCGCTCCACCAGAGGGCCCCGGCGCTCTCGGGGCTGCCGAGAACGGAGTCCCGGCCGCTGACGCCATCCAGGCTCGAGCGCGAGGCCGCCGTCTCGGTCTGGCGCTTGAGATGGGTCAGGGCCTTGGCCCACACCTCGCCGCGGAAGGCGTGATGCGCGAGGCGTGCGGCGAGCTCGGACAGCCGGTCAGGGTACATGCGCTCCAGCGTGTCTACGATCCGTGCGTGGAGCTCTCGCCGCCGCTCGTGGAGCAGACCCCCGTATGCGACCTCCAGCGTCAGGGCATGGCGGAACGTGTACTCGGCGTCAGGGAAGAGGCGCGTCTCGTACAGGAACTCGGCGGTCTGGAGACGCCCGAGAGCCCGTCGGAGGTCCGGCTCGGACAGATCAGCGACAGCCCGGAGCAGGGGGATCGGCACGTCTTTCCCCACCACGGAGGCGACCTGCAGGAGTCGCTTCTCTTCGGCCGGGAGGCGATCGATGCGGGCGGCGAGGACGGCCTGGATGGTCGCCGGGACCTGGATCGCCGGCAGGGCGGTGGCCAGGCGATAGTCGCCGGGCGGCCCGGCAAGGGCCCCGTTCTCGACCAGGCCTCGAACGGTCTCCTCCAGGAAGAAGGGGTTTCCCTGGGTCCGGTCGATCAGGACGCGCTTCAGCGGGACGAGCGCGGTATCCTCGCCCATGAGCGTGTCGAGCATTCCTTCGGCCGTCTCGGCCGGCAGCGGGTCGAGCCTCAGCTGGCTGTAGTAGGTCTTGCCGCCCCAAGCGTGCTGATACTCCGGGCGGTAGTTCACCAGGAGGACCATGCGGGCGGCCGGCAGGCTCTCGACCAGGCTGTCGAGGAGCGCCTGCGTGGCGTCGTCGATCCAGTGGAGATCCTCGAGCACCAGGAGCAGCGGCTGGACCTGGCTCTCTCGTAACAGGAGCCTCTTCACGGCTTCCACCGTCCGTTGCTGGCGCGTCGCCGGGTCGAGCCCGCTCCACCCCGCGTCCTCGACGGGGATCTCCAGCAGGGCCTCGAAGGCACCGAGCGTCGGCCGGAGCGTCTCGTCGAGCGCGAGGAGCCGTCCGATGAGCTTCTCCCGGACCGTGCGGGCGCCGTCTCCGTCCTCGATGCGGAAGTAGACCCGCAAGAGGTCGATCACAGGCAGCCACGTCGTCGCCCTGTCGTGGGAGGCCGCGCTGCTCTCGAGGACGAGCCAGTCCCGGGTCCGGTGCGAGCGCGTGATCTCCCAGGCCACGCGGGACTTCCCGACCCCCGCCTCTCCGACGAGCGCCACGACCTGACCTCGGCCGCTCCGGGCGTGGTCGAGCGCCTGGCGCAGCAGGCCCAGCTCCGCCTGGCGTCCGACGAGCCGGGTGAGCCCGCGCACCGCCGCGACTTGCAGGCGCGTCCGGGCCGCCGTGGCGCCGACCAGCTCGAACACCTCCACCGGCTCGGCCAGTCCCCGAACCGGCACCGGACCGAGCGCCTTCGCCTGGACGTAGCCCTCGGCCAGCCGCAGGGTGTCCACGGTGAGGAGTACGGAGGAAGGCTTGGCCATCTGCTCCATGCGCGCGGCCAGATGGGTCGTCTGCCCGACCGCCGAGTACTCCATCCGTAGATCGCTCCCGATGGACCCGACCACGACCTCCCCGGAGTTGAGGCCGACGCGAATCTGGACGGGCACGCCGAAGCGACGCTGCATCTCGTCACCGTACCGGCCGACGTCCTCCTGCATGCGGAGGGCGGCGTAGCAGGCCCGCACGGCGTGATTCTCGTGGGCCAGCGGCGCCCCGAACAGCGCCATGATCCCGTCCCCCAGCACCTGGTTGACCGTGCCCTCGTAGCGGTGGACGGCGTCCATCATGCGCTCGATCACGGCGTCGAGGAGCCGTCGCGCATCCTCGGGGTCTCGATCGGCAAGGAGCTCCATCGATCCCTTCATGTCGGCGAACAGCACCGTGACCTGCTTGCGCTCGCCCTGGAGCGTCTCGCGGCTGGCGAGAATGCGCTGCGCGAGATGGGGGGGAATGTAGGCGCCCGGGGAGTCGAAGCGGGCCGGCAGCGCCGCGGCGTCGGGCGGACCGAGCGCCTGCCCGCAGTTGCTGCAGAAGCGGCTGCCCGCCGCGTTGGCCTGACCGCACGCGCGGCAGGTCCCGGTGAGCCCTGTCCCGCAGGCGTTACAGAACCGAGCTCCGCTCGGGTTGACGTGATCGCACTGCGGGCAGCGCATGCGGAAAGGGTGACCCGTCCGGGATCAGTTTCCTTCCTTGACCTCGATGATGTCGTCCGCCAGGAGACCGTGGGCCTCGCGGTGCACGGCTTCAGCCGCTTCCTTGCTCGGCGCCTCGACGAGGCAGAACACCTTGCCGGTGCCCTCGTCGTACCAGTAGCGGAGATAGTTCACCCCGTACTTGTGCTGGACCCGGAGATCCGCGGCGTGAGCGTCGGACACCGCGGGAGCGGTGAGACCCTCGATCTTGTTGTGGATGTCGAGATACAGCGGCATGGTTCCTCCCTCGGCAGCGTGAGTCTTCGTGCGGCGACCTTCCACGGCAGGTCGATGTCGCCCTGGTCGGTCCCAGGACCCATTGTCGAAGCGGGGGCGCCGAACATGCAACGGCAAAGTTCACGGGCCTCGCAAGCAGTCTGCGGGGCCGGCGACGAGTCCTCGCGGTGCCTGGGGCACGCTCCTTGCTGATCCGATGGCGCCGAGGCGTCGACGCGGGCAATGCGCGCAACGGCGCGGCGATTCGAGCCGTCGGCACCCTCGGACGTGGACGGCCTCCGATACGGGCCGGCCACGGATGGTGACACGAGCGGGATCTGGGAGACACGGGACGACCGATTGGAGAAGAGGAGGGACGCCGTGACGAGCTGGGAGTGGACGCGACGGGACCTGATTCGAGGGCTGGCGAGGGCCGCCCTGGCCGCTGCCCTTCCGCTGGTTGCGCGCGGCGCGGGCGCCGACGGCTCCGCGCCCGCGGCCGTGCCGCGGGATCGGGAGGCGCGGCGCCGCTGGGCGCTCGCGCGTATGGACGAGATGGCGCAGGAGCGGCTCCGGTGTCATGAGCGATTCCGGGAGCCCCGAGACGTCCGCCAGTGCCAGGTCGAGTTCGAGCGTCGACACCGCGCCTACAACGAAATCTACGTCGAGGCGACTCGCGAGTGAGGTCCTAGGCGTCAGGCCGTCACGTTGACGAGCACCTTCATGACTGGCCCACCTCCCAGCGCCGTCTCCATGCCCTCCTGAAGGGACTCGAGCGGGATCACCCGGCTGACGAGGGGACCGAGGGGGACGGCGCCGCTGGCCCCGAGCCGGATCGCCTCCTCCCACGCCGCCCGCGTGTAGAGGCGGCTCCCGTGGAGGGAGACCTCGCGCGCGAAGAACGGGTAGAGGTTGACCGGCATGGGCTCCGAGTGAATAGCGACGATGCTGATCGTGCCCCAGACGCGGACGACCTCGGTGATGGCCTTGACCGCCGCCGGATGGCCGGTGACCTCGAAGGCGACGTCCACGCCGTCACCGTCGGTCCACTCGTTCGCGAAGCGGACCGGATCGATGCCGGGCCCCACGACCTCGAGCCCGAGGCGCCGGAGCATCTCGACGCGGAACGGGTTGATCTCCGCGACGGCCACCCGGGCGCCGCGGTGGCGGCAGACCAGGGCGATCAGGCAGCCGATGGGGCCGCCGCCGAAGACCAGGACGGCGGCCCCGGCCTTCACGCCGGCCCGCGTCACGTCGTGGGTCGCGACGGCCAGGGGCTCGATGACCGCGGCGTGGTCGTCGGTCAGGGTGTCCGGCACCTTGATGAGGCGGTCCACCGGCACC
>DATAFX010000025.1:0-1715 GCA_036257195.1 Candidatus Methylomirabilota bacterium
CGGCCGCTCCTCGTGTCGGTGCGCTCCGGCGCCCGCGTGTCGATGCCCGGGATGATGGAGACGATCCTGAACCTGGGACTGAACGACGACACCGTTGAGGGGCTGGCGGCCCGGTCGGGCGACGAGCGCTTCGCGTGGGACTGCTACCGCCGGTTCATCACGATGTTCTCGGTCGTGGTGCTGGACATCAAGCGCGAGGTCTTCGACGCATCCTTCGACGCCGTGAAGGCCCAGCTCGGCGCGGCCGCCGACGCCGATGTCCCGGCCGGCGAGCTGCGGAAGCTGGTGAAGACCTACCAGGACGAGATCGCAACCCGCACGGGCGCCCCGTTCCCGCAGGACGTGCGCGAGCAGCTGGGCCGCGCCATCGATGCGGTGTTCGGCTCCTGGTTCGCCAAGAAGGCGACCGAGTACAGGCGCATCCACGCCATTCCGGAGGACTGGGGCACGGCGGTGACCGTGATGACGATGGTGTTCGGCAACCTCGGCGAGGACTCCGGCACGGGTGTGGGCTTCACGCGCGACCCGCGCTCCGGCGAATCGCGCTTCTACGCCGAGTTCCTGCCGAACGCCCAGGGCGAGGACGTGGTGGCGGGGACCCGCACCCCGCTCCCGATCGAGGCCCTGCGCGAGCGGATGCCGGTGATCTACGACGAGCTCCGCGCCATCGCCACCCGGCTCGAGCGCCACTACAAGGACATGCAGGACATCGAGTTCACGATCCAGGAGGGGAAGCTCTACCTTCTCCAGACGCGCGGCGGCAAGCGATCGGCCCGCGCGGCGGTGCGGGTGGCGGTGGACCTCGAGCGGGAGCACGTCATCGATCAGCACACCGCGATCCTCCGGGTCAACCCGACGGAGGTGAACGAGGCGATCCGCCCGGTGTTCGACGACCGCGAGAAGGCGGCGGCCATCGCCGGGGGCCGGCTCCTCGGCCGCGGGCTGGCGGCGGCCCCCGGCGCCGCGGTGGGGCGCGCCGTCTTCGACGCCGACCGGGCGGTGGAGTGGGCGAAGGACGGCCAGCAGGTGATCCTGGTGCGCCCGGAGACCTCGCCCGAGGACGTGGCGGGCATGTACGCCGCCGAGGGCATCGTCACATCCCGGGGTGGCCGCACCTCGCACGCGGCGGTGGTGGCGGTGGGCATGGGCAAGGCGTGCGTCGTGGGGGCCGCGGACCTCGCGGTCGACGAGACGCGGCGCCGCTTCGAGGTTGGTGGGCGCACGGTACAGGAGGGCGACGTCATCTCCGTCGACGGAGGGACCGGCGAGGTCATCCTGGACGCCGTCACGACGGTTGCCGGCGAGCTGGGCGAGGAGATGAAGACGCTGCTCGGATGGGCGGACTTCTACCGGAAGGGCGGTCTCGGCGTCCGCGCCAATGCCGACACCCCGGCCGATGCGGAGCGGGCGCGGGGCTTCGGGGCGGAGGGCATCGGTCTCGTGCGCACCGAGCACATGTTCTTCGCGGCCGACCGCATCGTGATCGTCCGCGAGATGATCATGGCGCCCGACCAGGCGACCCGCCGCGCCGCCCTCGATCGGCTCCGGCCGCTCCAGCGCGAGGACTTCCTCGGCATCTTCCGGGCCATGGACGGCTTGCCGGTGACGATCCGGCTGCTCGATCCGCCGCTCCACGAGTTCCTTCCGAACTGGAAGGAGTACAAGGAGATGGTCGAGCGGAAGAGCCGGCTCGAGGCCCTCGGGACGGATCCCGA
>DATAFX010000130.1:0-6147 GCA_036257195.1 Candidatus Methylomirabilota bacterium
ATCCCCCACGGGGTCCGCCGGCTCGTCATGAAGGACAAGGTGGGATACGAGCGGGCCGTGGACATGCTCCTCGCCCAGGTCGCCGGCCAGCCCTTCAGCTCGGAGATCCAGGTGCAGCAGTACGACCGCGTGCCGCCGGCCCGGCCGGTGGGAGATCTCGCGCGCGCGACCATCGGGATCGTGGTCAGCACGGGGATCGTCCCGCGCGGGAACCCGGATCACCTACCCGGCGCCCGCGCGCTCGCGGCGGGGCGCTACTCGATCGACGGGCTCGCCACGCTCGACGTCACCCGGTGGGAGTCGGCGCACGGCGGCTTCAACACGAAGATCCTGAACACCCGGAGCCCCGACTACGCCCTCCCGCTCGCAACGCTCCGCGCCCTCGAGGCCGAGGGCGCGATCGGCGGGATCTACCCGTGGATCTACAGCACGGTCGGCAACCAGACCGCCGTCGGGCCCGCCCGGGCCATCGGCCGGCGCGTCGCCGAGGAGTTCCGGGACGCCGGCGTCGCGGCGGCGCTCCAGGTGTCTGGGTGAGGGAGCTGCCATCGTTGCGGCGCAACGATAGCCAAGGAGCTCGAGCGAGTCGGTATCCCTACCGCGCTGATCGGTGCCCTGCCCGCGATCGCCCTGGCGGCCAACGCGAACCGCGTCGTTCGCGGCGTGCAGGTGCAGCACCCGTGCGGTGATCCGAAGCTGCCGGCGGAGGCGGACCGCGACCTGAGCCGCCGGATCGTCCTGGCGGCGCTCTCCGCGCTCCAGACGCCGGTCTCCGAGCCTACGCTGTTCGACCCCCCGGCCGCAGCCCCGGAGCGCGTCAGTGCGACTTGAGCTGGCCACCTATCCGGTGAGGGACGTCCGCTTCGGCGATTCGACCCGCTGGCGGGACGAGGTACTGGACATCGACCGGGACGAGATCCTGGACCTCGTGCGCCGGGACCCACTCGTGGCGCGCGCGGCGCTCGAGGTCGCCCGCCCCGGCGAGTCCACCCGGATCGTGACCATCCAGGACATCATCGAGCCACGTGTGAAGGCAGCGGGGAAGGGTGTCGCCTACCCGGGCCTCGTGGGCCGCGCGGTGGAGACGGTGGGAACGGGGCGGACGAACCGGCTCGCCGGGTTCACGCTGATGCCCTGCACGCCCCCCCAGGACGTCCAGCGCTACGGTCTCCTCTCATCGTTCCGGCCCGGCACCGCGTACGGCGACTTCCTCGACATGTCGGGACCGGGAGCGATCAGCCCCTGGGCGGCCACCATCAACCTCTGTCTCCTCATCGAGCCGGACCCCGGACTCGCGCCCGACCCGGCGAATCGCGTCATCCAGCAGGCGATGCTGGCCGTCCAGGACCGGCTTGCCGCCGCGACGCTCGGTGAGGTCCCGGCCGACGTCGAGGTCCTGGACCTGAGCCCACGGCCGGGGTTGCCGGGTTTCGTTTACGTCCACAGCATCGTGTCGCCCGAACCCATCTACCTCAACCCCGATTCGACGCTCTCGACCGCGGTCTACGGCATCACGCGGCTCACCCAGCCGTGGCTGCTCCATCCGACGGAGGTCCTCGACGGGGCGGTCTGCGGGAGCTTCTTCAGCGGGGACTTCTACCGGTGGTTCACGTGGCCCCTGACGAACAGCATCGTGCTCCACATGTGTCGCCGGCACGGGGTCGACTTCAACTTCCTCGGCTGCATCATGGTGCGGACGATGTGGGAGGAGCAGCGGCAGAAGGAGCTGATGGCGAACCGCGCGGCGCTGGTGGCGACCACGCTCGGGGCAACGGGGGCCATCGTCACGCCGACCCTCCGCGGGCAGCGGATGCTCGACACGATGGCCGTCGTCCGGGCCCTCGACGAGGCCGGCGTCAAGACCGTCTTGATCACCGAGGAGGAGGACGACGAGGACGGCGCCGCGCCGCCCTTGCTCGTGACCGCGCCGGAGGGCGTGGGCATCGTCAGCACCGGCGACGGCAGCGCGCCGGGGCCGTTCCCGCCCGTCGAGCGCGTCATCGGCGCCGGCCCGATCGCCCCCGCGTGGTACGAGGCGCAGCCGCCGCCCCTCGGCCGCTACGGCACCAGCCATCTGAACGACGTCTGGGGATTCTCCCGCCTGGCCTGCGTGGACTACTGAGCGGCACCGTCCCCCGGTGTCGGTGACCTCGCCGAACGAGATCGAAAAGGCGGCCCCGTCGGCCGGAAGGGGCAATCCTGGTCATCCGATGGCCGCGAGAGGATGACCGTTCCGGGAGGGTACGATGACCGAGAACGTGATCGATCCGAAGGCATTCGCCGATCTGTCCGCCCGGTTCTCGGGCGAGCTCCTGCGCTCCGGTGACTCCGGATACGAGGAGGCGCGACGGGTCCACAACGGCCTGATCGACAAGCGGCCGGCTCTCATCGCGCGCTGCCGCGGCACCGCCGACGTGGCCGATGCGGTGCGTCTGGCGCGGGCGGACGGCCTGGAGGTCGCGGTGCGCGGCGGCGGCCACAATGTCGCCGGCCGGGCGGTGTGCGACGGCGGGCTGATGCTCGACCTGTCGCTGATGCGCGGCATCCACGTCGACCCGGTCCGGCGCACGGCCCGTGCCCAGGGCGGCGTGACGTGGCGCGAGTTCAATCGGGAGACTCAGCTGCACGGACTCGCGACGACCGGGGGGGTGATCTCCTCCACGGGGATCGCCGGCCTGACCCTGGGCGGCGGACTGGGCTGGCTCATGGGCAAGCACGGGCTCGCGGCCGACAACCTCGTCGCCGCGGAGGTCGTCACGGCCTCGGGCGACGTCGTGCGCGCGAGCGCCGAGGAGAACGCGGATCTACTCTGGGGGCTCCGGGGCGGAGGCGGCAACTTCGGGGTAGCGTCGTGGCTCGATTACCGCCTGCACCTGGTGGGCCCGGTGACGAGCGGGCTCGTCGCCCACCCGTTCGAGCGTGCCCGCGATGTACTGCGCTTCTACCGGGACGTCGCCACGTCGCTCCCCGACGAGCTCACGCTCTTCGCCGGGCTTCTCCACGCACCCGACGGCTCGGGGGCGAGACTGGCCGCAATCCTCGCGTGCCATTGCGGGCCGCTGGCGGCGGGAGACGCGGCGCTCCAGCCCGTCAAGGCGTTCGGCGCGCCCCTGATGGACGCCATGGGCCCCGCGAGCTACGAGGCGACCAACACGATGCTGGACGCCGGGTTCCCCCGTGGTGCGCTCAACTACTGGAAATCGAGCTTCCTGGAGGGGCTGAGCGACGCGGCGATCGACGCCCTCATCGCACGCTTCGCCGCATGCCCCTCGCCGATGAGCGGACTCGTGCTGGAGCACTTCCACGGGGCCGTGACCCGGGTCGGCGCCGCCGAGACCGCGTTCCCTCACCGCCAGGGAGGCTACAACGTCGTCATCGTCTCCGAGTGGACGGATCCCGCGGCGAGCCGAGCGAACATCGCGTGGGCGCGGGAGACCTACGATGCGATGCGCCCCTTCCTGGCGTCCGCCCGCTACTCGAACTATCTGGCCGACGACGAGGGCGGAGACGCCGGTCAGGCGGCCGCCTACGGCCCGAACCAGGCCCGGCTCCGGACACTCAAGGCGAAATACGACCCGACCAACCTGTTCCACCTCAACCTGAACGTCCGGCCGGCTTGAGGAGGCGCGTAGCAGACGAAGCACACCGATCTGGAAGGGCTACCCCTTGATGGTCCCGAACGTCAGACCCTTGATCAGGTGGCGCTGCATCACCCCGATGAAGAGCACGATCGGGGCGAGAATGCCCACGGCGCCCGCCGCGGACCAGGACCAGTACTCGATCCGCTCGGCCCCGTACTGGGCGATGGCCACCGAGAGGGGCTTGGCCTGGTTCCCGGTGAGGATGAGGCAGTAGAGGAACTCATTGTAGGCGAAGAGGAAGGTGAACAGGGCCGCGGTGAACACGCCGGGGCGAACCACGGGCAGCACCACCCGCACGAAGGCGCCGAGCGAGCTGCAGCCGTCGATCATCGCGGCCTCGGGGAGCTCCCGGGGCACGTCGAGGAAGAATCCGCGCATCAGCCAGATCGCGAACGGCTGGTTGAAGGCGACGATGATGAGAATGATGAGGATGTGCGTGTCGTAGAGCTCGGCGGCCCGGGCGAGCAGGAAGAAGGGGACCAGCAGGAGGATGCGCGGGAACGCCCGGACGGCCAAGAGCGTGAAGAGAAGCACCTGGATCGGCCGGCTCCGGTAGCGCGCCAGGTAGTACGCTGCCATGCAGCCCAGCGGGATGGACAAGAGCACCGCGCCGGTCGTGATGATGAGCGTGTTGATCAGGTAGCGGGGGAACGGCGTCTCCAGCCAGATGTAGCGGTGGTGCTCGAGCGTCGGCTTGAAGATCCAGGTCGGCGGGGTCGTGAACGCCTCGCGGGTGACCTTGAGCGACGTCGTGAGCGCGAAATAGATCGGAAACAGGGAGACCACGACCACCGCCAGAAGCGCGAGATAGAGCAGCGCCTGCACGACGACCACCCGGGGCCCGATCCGCCGCCGGCGGCTCACCATTCGCCCTTCTCCCGCCGATAGAGGAGGTAGATCCAAAACCCGATGACTCCTGACAAGATCAGAAGCGTGACGACCCCCAGAGCGGAGGCGCGCCCCATGCGGAGCATGCGGAACGCCATGACGTAGTTGTAGAAGGTGATGGTCTGGGTCGTCGTGCCTGGGCCGCCGCCGGTCATCACGAACACCTGATCGAAGATGCGGAAGGCGTCCATCGACCGGATGATCAGCACGAAGAGCGCGAGCGGGCGCAGGAACGGGAAGATGACGTGGACCAGGGTCTGGGTCCGGCTGGCCCCGTCCACCATCGCCGCCTCCAGCGGCTCCTCGGGAATGCTCTGGAGACCGGCGTAGAGTACGAGGATGACGAAGGGCGTGTACTGCCACACGTCGGCGATGATGATCGCCCAGAGCGCCCAGACTGGATCACCCGTCCACCCCGGCCCTCGCACACCGACCAAGGAGAGGAAGTAGTTCACGAGCCCCCAGTTGCTCTCGAACATCCACCGCATGAGGAGTCCGGCGACCGCAGGCGTGATCGTCATCGGCAAGAGGACCACGGTGCTCACGAAGCGCCGGCACGGGATCCGGGCGTCGAGGAGCAACGCGACGGCAGCGCCGAGGACGAGCTCGATGGCGACGGCAGCGACGGTGAACCGGGCGGTGACCCCGAGGGCGTCCCAGAACGCGTCGTCGCCGAGGATGTATGTGAAGTTGGCGAGACCGACGAAGCTCTTCCGGGGGACCGGGAGGTAGTAGTTGTAGAAGCTGAGGCCCACGCTGTAGACGAGCGGGTAGAAAAGGATGACCGACAGGACCGTTAGGCTCGGGACGAGGAAGATCAGGCGATCGCGGCGCTGCTGCCGGCTCACGCGGGCCCCCGGCGGCCAGCGCGCCCCGATCCGCCCGGGCGACTTCCGCCGGCGCGAAACGGGCGAGGTGCGAGCATCCGAGCGGAAGCGATGGAGGCGTCGGGGCCACTCAGCCGGTCCCGCACGGCCGGACGGGACCAGCCCGCGCTCACCCCGTCCGGCCGCGTCGGTGCCCGGTTACTTCTTGTAGTAGCCCTTCTCGGTCATGAGGTCGTGCATGATCTTCTGAGCGCGCTTGAGCGACTCCGGAATCGTCAGCTCGGCCGTGAGGCCCTTCTGGAGGGTCTGGGTGACCTGGAGCATCGCCTCCGAGAACTCGGGGTTGGTCGGGACGAGCCGGGCTCCTGCCTGGATGTTGTCCGAGGCCGCCTTGATGAAGCGGAACTTCTGCGTGACCTCGGGATCCCGTGTCACGGACATCCGGGTCGGGGTCGCCAACCCGGCCGACTCTCGCATGTTCGCCTTGTTCATGGTCTTGGTGATCACCTGGAAGACCAGCCCGGGGTCGTTCTTCGTGTAGGCGCTGATCGAGTAGCA
Source organism: Candidatus Methylomirabilota bacterium (assembly GCA_036257195.1). GTDB lineage: Bacteria > Methylomirabilota > Methylomirabilia > Rokubacteriales > DASRDR01 > DASRDR01. The sequence continues at coordinate 5,915 of DATAFX010000130.1, forward strand.
GCCCACCGCGAGCCGGGGGTGGCTCCGCCCGCCCTTCGTCGCCGCCGGGGGCACCGCGAACTGGACCTTGCCAACCACCTGGGAGACCTGGGCGTTGTCCATGGCCGCGGCCCGCGATTGCCACAGGAGGCCCATGGTGGTGAGACCCTGCTGCATCGCCACCGTGGACTCGTCGTTGTGGAAGGCCAGCACGTTGGGCGGCGCGTACTTCATCAGCTCCTTCATCGTCGTCA
>DATAFX010000051.1:0-43952 GCA_036257195.1 Candidatus Methylomirabilota bacterium
CGTCATGACCCAGATGAGGTCGAAGACCTTGAGCGCGTCGATGGTGCGGAACATCAGCACCACCAGCAGGACCGGCCGGAGCAGCGGCAGGGTGATGCGGAGGAACGTCTGGACCCGCGAGGCGCCGTCGATCATGGCCGACTCGAATGGCTCGACCGGGAGCGACCGGAGCCCCGCCAGCAGGATCAGCCCGGCGAACGGGGCGAAGTGCCAGACGTCGACCAGCACGATCGAGGGAATGGCCAGCCGAGGGTCGGCAACCCACAGGCTCGGCGGCAGCCCCACCGAGCGCAGGAAGTAGTTCAGGACGCCGAGGGTCGGGTTGAACATCATCATCCAGACCAGCGACGTCGCCACCGGCGTCGCCACCATCGGCAGGAGGAAGGCCGTCCGGGCCCACCGCGCCCCCCGGAAGTCGCGGTTCAGGACCAGCGCCATGACCATGCCCACGACGATCGAAGCCGCCACCGAGAGCAGGGTGAAGGCCAGCGTGCGAGCGAAGGCGTCCCAGAAGCGCTCGCTGGTCAGCACGGCCAGGTAGTGAGAGAGGCCGATGACGCGGAACCGGCGGAGGGTCAGGTCGTAGCTCCGCGTGCTCAGGAGCAGCGTGTAGACCAGCGGATAGAGCATGAGAGCCACCACGAGCAGGACGGCCGGCAGCGGGAAGAGGACGGGGAGGTGGCGGTCGACGAAGTCGACCAGGCGCCCGCTGCCCGGGCGGAACCGGCCGGAGCGGGCCGGCCGCCCGGGACGGACGCGGGGCGCGGACGGGGGCCCGAGCTCCTCCGCGACGCTCGCGGGCGTCACGCCCTACTTGCCGCGTTCCTCCTTGAGGAGGTCGGCGCACTGCTGCTGCGCGGTGGCCAGCGCGGTCTTCACGTTCCCGCCCTGGATGGAGGTGACGATCACCTGGCCGATGAAGTCGCGCGCCTTCGAAACGTTGGTGATCGAGAGGGGCGCCGCGCCCGGATAGTTGATCTGCGCCGAGACGCGCCCCGCCTCCAGGAACTCCGGGTCGAGCTTCTTCTGGACCTCGGGGTCGTTCCAGGCCGACTGCCGGGGAGCCAGGCCGCCCCGGAGCATGTACTGGCGGGAGGTCTGGCCGTCGCTCAGGTACTGGACGAGGTACCAGGCGGGCCCCTTCTGCTTGGTGAGGCCGGAGACCGCCAGGCCGTCGACGCCCGGGGCGTACGCGGGCAGCCGCCGCCACTCCGCCGACTTCGGGCCCGTCGGCGCGACCGCGTAGCCCACCTTCTCGGCGACCGTCGACTTGGAGGGGTCCGCGAAGATCGTGATGAACGTGATGTCGTCGAACAGCATCGCGGCCCGGCCCTGGCTGAAGATGCTCGTCACCTCGGCCCAGTGGTTGTTCACGGAGCCCGGCGGGCCGTAGTCGCGCAGGATCCCGCCCCACCACTCGAAGGCCGCCGCGGCCTCCGGGGTGTTGAAGGCGACGTCGCCGCTCTGGCGGTCGAACCAGCGCCCGCCGAAGTCGTGGAGCACGGGGGCGAACATGGAGGTGGCGGCCGCCCCCTTGCCCCGGAGCACGATGCCGAAGACCTGCTTGTTCGTCCCCTCGTAGATCGTCTTGGCCGCCTGCCGGACGTCCTGCCACGTCTGCGGCCGGGACAGCTTGAACTGCTGGAAGAGGTCGCGCCGGTAGTAGAGGATCGGCAGCGCGGAGGCCCGGTCGGGGATGATCGGGATCTTCCCCTCGATCGTCGCCTTCTCGCGAATGTTCGGCAGGAAGTCGCTCCACTGGAACTCAGGGCTCGTCTGGGTGGGATCCTCGATGAGGGGCTTGAGGTCCGTGTACCACCCGGAGGTGAAGAACTGCTTGCCCTCCTGACCGTAGTAGCTCAGGTAGACGTCGAGGTCGGTGCTCCCCGCAAGGTGCTCGACCTTGACCTTCTGGCGCCAGGCGTCCTCCGGCAGCATCTCCCACTGGACCTTGATCCCCGTGTCCCGCTCGAAGTCCTGGAGGCGTGCCTGCTGGATCTCGGAGAGCGGGAACTTGAGGGTCAGCACCCGGAGCTTGGCCCCCGCGTGGCGGCGCCAGTTGAAGGCTCCCTGCGCCCGCGGGGCTCCGCCGGGCGTGGCGACCAGGGACGCGCCCGCCAGCGTGGCGGCTGTGCCCAGGAATCGGCGTCGAGAGATCTCCGTGCTCATGGATGAACCCTCCGGGTTGCGGGTGACGAGGTCAAGTCCGCCGTCCTCGCGCAGACGCGAGCATACACGAGCCCCTCCGCCGGGGACAACGGCGCGCCGGGCCGAAGCGCCGTGCCGGAGCGCCTCTGGCGCAGAGGGGAAGTACCTCCGGCGCGGCGAGCGATCGAGCGCCTCCGAGAGGGCCTGGCGGTCCTGTTCCCCCCGGAGGGCCGGGCGCTGGTGTCGCCCGACGCCCGCGTCAAGCTGTCCGGCGCCCCCAAAGTGCCTTGCAGGCCGGTCCGGGAAGTCCCAAGATAGGGAGGCCCCAGGAGGCTTCATGAAGAGGGCGCGCGCAACCGGTCTCGTCGCACTCGTCGTCCTGTGCGTGGGGTGTGCCAGCGGCCCCCGGGCAACGGGCACCGTGGTGGGTACCGCCGCCGGAGCTGCCTCGGGCGCCCTGATCGGCTCCCGAATCGGGGGCGGAAGCGGGAACGGTGCTCTAATCGGGGCCGGGTTCGGGGCGCTGCTTGGGATGCTGCTCGGCGATGCCGTCCAGCAGAGGCAATCGGATCTACCGTCGACCCCGCCTCCGCCGGCGACGCCGCCCTCATCGACCTCCGCGTCCAGCCCGCGAACCGCGGGCGACCCGACAAAGGGGGAATTCATCAACGGCACCACGTGGCTCCTGCGGGTCTACATCGACCCATCGGATCCCGAGAACCCGGAAACGACCACGCCCATCCTCCTCCGACCGGTGGAGAAGGTGCCGTGGGGACTCGACGTCGGCCAGTACCGGATCGTCGCCCAGGCCTACGCCGGGACGCAGTACGGCGAGCGGCTCGTGGGCCGGTTCGACCGGACGATCCAGATCGACATCCGCCGCCCGGGATGGTTCCTGGAATTCGGTGAGGAAGACTTCCGCTAGGATCGTCGCGGGCTCGCTGGCACTCGGTCTGGGTCTCCAGCTCCTGCCGGGATGCGCAACGACCCCGAAGGCGCCCGGTGGTCCGGCGTCAACCGGTGGCACCCCCACGCCGTCCGGGAGCGGTACCGGTCAGCCCGCCACGAGCCCACCCCCTCCCGCGACGTCCGGCGGAAGCGGCGGCCGGGTGCGGCCGCGCAGCTCGTCGGACACCGTCGAGCGGGCGGCCCTGATGGGGCTGGCGTTCGGCGCCCCGTTCGGCCTCATCGGGGCCGGAGCTGGCGCGCTCCTCGGTTTCATTTACGGAAACCTCGCCAAGCGCGACGGCGACGTGAAGGCGAACGAGGAGGCTAAGCGGCAGGAGTCGATCGACGCCGAGCTGGAGCGCCAGATCGCCGAGCAGAAGGCCAATGGTGTCGGGCCTGACGCCGGCAAGGCCGCGACCGGCCGCAAGCAGGGTGTCACCATCGTGAAGGACCACCTCGCTGACCGTCCGGACATCCCTCCCACCGCGTCCGGTTCCGGCGCATCCGGCCAGGCCGCCGGCGAGCCAGCCCGGCGCCCGGTCAGCATACCCCGGCCTCCCGCGCCGGAGGCCGATGCCGAGGGCTTCCGCCCGGTCTACGAAAGCGGGCGCCTGGTGCGGCGGGAGCGGGATGCTCAGGGTGACGGCCGACCCGACACGATCCTCCACTATGGCGCGGACGGCCAGCTCGTGCGCCGCGAGGACTCCTCGCGCCTGGACGGCCGGATGGACATGTGGACGTACTACGCCGACGGCAAGATGAAGTCACGGGAGTCCGACACTCGCGGCACCGGCCAGGTGGACCTCTGGATCCACTACGACGACGATGGCCGCGTCGTCCGCGCCGAGTCGCTCCTCGAGAACGACGTTAAGCTGGCCCAGATCTTCGCCGACGGCCAGGTGACCCGCGAGGAGTGGCGGCGCCACCCGGGCGGCGAGCTCTCCGCCGTCGCCACGCACGAGGGCGGCAAAGTCGTCCAGCGGGAGGAGGACTCGGCGGGGCGGGGCCGCCTCGATCTCGTCTCGGTGTTCGACACCTCCGGCCGGCTCGTGAAGCAGGGGCGTCGGGCGGACGAAGGCTGGCTCAGGAGCTGGCGGTACTTCGATCCCGCGGGCCGCGTGATGCGGGAGGAGGAGCTCGGGAAGGACGGCGAGATTGTCGCGGTCTCGTTCTTCGAGGACGGACGGCTGACGCGGAAGGAGCTCTATGTGCTGGACGAGGATCTGATCAGGCGCTCTCCGCGGGTCCCGGAGACAGCCACGGCGACGGAGGGGTGACGAGACCGTGAGGAGCGGGCTCGTCGCGCTCGGGCTCGTCGGATTGCTGGCCGCGGCATGGGGTCAGGAGGCCCCCGAGGTCTTCTTCTCGAGCCCCCAGCCCGGCGCCGCGATAGAGGGAGCGCCCGTGGTCACCGTCACCGGGCGGGCGCGCGGGCCCCGGGTCGGGTCGCCGGCCGGATTCGACGTCATGCTGGTCATCGATACCTCGGGCAGCACGGCATCCCCGTCGCGCGGCATCCTGGGCAGCCTGGGCTGGGGGGGCCTCGGCGGAGGCGTCACGCTTCCCCGGGTGCTGGTGCGGGACTCGATACTCGGCGCGGAAGTGGCATCGGCGCTCGGCTTCCTGGACAAGGTCGTCGCCGGGCAGACGCGGGTCGGCGTGGTGACCTTCGCCGAGAACTACGGTTCGGCGAATGGGGCGGGACCCGCCAACGCGGTGGTCGTGCAGCCCCTCACCTTCGATCTCCAGGCCGTCCGGTCCGCCCTCTCGCGGATCCTCGCCCGGGGCTCGGACGGGGGCACGGACATGGCGGCGGGACTGCGGCTGGCGGTGAAGGAGCTCCTGGCCCTCGAGGGCGCCGCGAGCCCCCCGCGGTCCGGCGCGCAGAAGGTGAGTCTCCTGATCACCGACGGCTTCCCGACCCTGCCATTCGGCGGAGGCGGCCGGATGCATCCCGGGGATCTCGACGTGACGCTGAACGCCGCGCGCCTGGCCGCTCGCGGCGGCATCCTCGTCCACACCTTCTGCCTAGGGCCCGAGGCCCTGGGCACGCCGGCCGCCTGCACCGACGTCGCCCGGATCACGGGCGGACGCCACCACCTGGTGGAGAGGCCCGCCGACATCGTCGAGATTCTCCCCCGGACGTCGATCGCGAGGGTCGACCTGCTGTCGGTCCGGAATGCCACCACCGGGCAGATGGCGCGGAGCCTCACCATCCGCCCCGACGGCGAGTTCACGGCCGAGGTGCCCTTGGCACCGGGCGAGAACCGGGTGGTCGCCGATCTCCTGGGCAGCGCCGGAATGCGGAAGTCCGCCGTGCTCGTAGTCCGCTACGGTCAGCCCGACGTCCGGATCCAGGTCGACCAGGATCGGGAGCGCAGCCTCCAGATCCAGATCGAGCGGCCCGGCTCCGCACCATGATCGGCTCGCGGTGACGGCGGGCGGAAAGCTCGGCCGCCACGGGCCTCTCGGCTTTCCGTGAAGAACCCGCGCGCGGGGGACGTCGGAACGTCGAGGCCGACATTGACTTCGAGGACGGAGGTGGAATGGAACCGACCCTGAGCATTTTCGAGCTCGTCCGGCAGGGCGGGCTCGCCATGTATCCGCTGGTCGTCTGCTCGATCCTGAGCCTGGCCGTGATCTGCGAGAGAGCGTGGCTCTTGTGGAGGGTCGTGCGTCCGGGCCGCGCCCTCACAGCCTCGGTGCTGGCCCGGGTCAGCCGGGCGGACCTGGACGAGGCGCGGATGATCCTGAAGACGGCCGAGACGCCGGTGGCCGAGATCTTCCGGGGGGCGCTGTCCCGCGGGGCCAACGGGGACTACGGGCTCCTCGAGATGGACCGAAAGCGCCAGGAGCTCCTGCAGGGGCTGCGCCGGCACCTCTGGATCCTCGCGACGGTCGGCACGCTGGCTCCGTTCATCGGGCTGTTCGGGACGGTCCTCGGAATCGTCCGGTCCTTCCACAACATGTCGATCACCGGCCAGGGCGGGTTTGCGGTGGTGGCGGCCGGGATCTCGGAAGCGCTGGTGGCGACGGCCGCCGGGCTCGTCGTGGCCATCGTGGCCCTGGCCGCCTACAACTGGTTCGTCACCATGATCAACTCGTTCGGCGCCTTCCTCCGGTTCCGGATCGAGGAGCTGGTCCAGCACCAGCGTGACAAGGGGTCGCTCTATGGCGATGTCTCCGCTCTCCGATGACGCCGGCCGGGACGAGGTGGTGGCCGAGATCAATGTCACGCCCCTCACCGACATCTTCCTGGTCCTGCTGATCGTCTTCATGGTGACGAGCACCACTCTGACCCAGGCTGGACTCAACGTGAGCCTGCCCCGGTCGCGGACGGCGTCCAGCCAGGCTCAGGGAGTGACGATCACCGCCGCCGCCGACGGCACCGTCCTCGTGGACAGTCAGCCCACCACCCTGGCCGACATGGGTCGGCTCCTGCAGGCGAGCTTCGCCCGTGGGCGCGAGCGCACCGTGACGATTCGCGGGGACGAGCGCGTCGGGCTGGGCACGGTGGTCGCCATCATGGACGTGGCCCGGCGGGCCGGCGCGGAGAAGATCGGCGTGGCGACCCGGCACGCCGACCGCTGAGCCGGGCTCGCGTGCGGCCGGGATCGGGGGAGCCCCCATGAGCAGGACGTACCGAAGGACCCCGGGCCGCGGCCGGGGCCTCCGGCGGGTGTCCGCCTCTCCGCCACTCCGGGACGCGAGGCACCGCGGGCGCGCGGGAATCTAGATGTCCAAGCTCTTGTGGACCCCGCACGAGCAGTTGGGCCGGGCCACCTGGGGATTCGCTCAGCAGTCCCGGATCCGCGGCTTCCTCGGCCTGTCCACCGTGGTCCACGTCGCCGTGGCGGCGCTGTCGCCCTGGCTCCTCCTGACATTCGCCCTGACCGGCCGTGAGGAGCAGCTTGTGATCCGGACGGTGGACTTCTTTCCTGCGCCCGAGGCGGCGCCGGTCGCGCCGGCGCGGGAGATCCGGGGTCGCGCCGGCGATGGCCCATCCCCGCCGAGGGCGAGTGCCCGGGTCGCACCCGGGGCTCCCGCGCCGCCGGCGAAGACCGTCCCCGCCTCGCCACCGGTCCCCGAGCCCACGCTGACGCCCGCGGTGCCCGCGGAGTCGGCCTCGACACCGGCTCCGACTCCCGAGCCGGCTCCCACCCCCGCGCCGCGACCCCGCGACGTTCCCGGGGTGCCGACGGATCCCCGCGGGTCGACCCCCGTCCCCTACGACGCCGCTCGGCCCTCGGCGCCCTCGGTCGCCGCCACCGAGCCAGGGCGCGGGGAGGCCGGGCAGGCGGCGGCCTTGGCGCGGGAGATCGCCGGACGCGGCGAGACCGGTCCCCGGGCTACCGTCGACGTCCCCCAGGGCCTGGCTCGGGGCAGTGGCGGCGGCGCGGGCAGCGCCGGGTCCGGGAGCGGGACGGGCCCGGGCGAGGGGGCCGCGGGGCGCGCCGTCGCCAGCCCCGGCAGCGGGCTCGTCGACACCCGCGATCCTGACTTCAGCGAGTACTTCCGGATCATCGAGACCCGGGTCCGCGCCGCCTGGAAGTATCCCGAGAACCTTGGAGGGACCACGCAGACGGTGAGGCTCGGCTTCTCGCTCCGCCTCGACGGCGCGGTGGACGACGTCCGGATCGTGAACTCGACGAGCGGAGTCATGAACGACAGCGCCCTCGCCGCCGTGCGCAAGGCCGCGCCCTTCCCGCCCCTGCCTGCCAAGTTCCGCTCCCTGGTGGGTCAGCCGCTCGTCATGAGCTTCACGGTGACGATCAAGTGAGCTGTCCCGCCCCCGCGGCGCTCCTGGCCGCGGCCGTCATGTCGGCGGTCGTCCTCCCCGCGCCGGTCCCGGCCGTCGAGGCACGGAAGCCGCGCGCGGTGATCCACTACGACGCCCAGGGGAACGTGGCGCGGCAGGAGATCGACACGACGGGGACCGGTCGCGTCAACCTGTGGGTGTACTACGAGGGCGGCCAGATGGTCCGACAGGAAGAAGACACGCTAGGGGACGGAAAGCCCCACGTGTGGTCCTTCTTCCAGGACGGGCGGCTCGCGCGCCAGGAGGTCGACCGCAAGGGCCAGGGACGACCGGACCGGTGGTACGAGCTGGACGGGACGGGCACGCTCGTCCGGAAGGCGGAGGACACGACGGGGCGAGGTCGCGCGGATCTCGTCGTCCACTACGAGGCTGGCCTGCCCGCGCGCTCGGAGCAGGACCTGGACGGGGACGGCCGGCCGGATCGGTTCCTGGTGTTCGCCGCCGGGCGGCTCGCGCGCCTCGAGGAGGCGACGCGCCGTGACGGCCAGATCGACCTCCGGGTCACCTTCGACGCCAAGGGCGAGCAGGTCCGGAAAGAGGGATGGTCCGCGGGACGCGCCGCGCCCGACTCCGTCGCCCACTACGAGGCCGGGAGCCTGGTCCGGCTCGAGGAGGACCCCCGCGGGAGCGGCCGCGTGAGCCGCTGGTCCCACTTCACCGCCGGCGAGCTCGCCCGCGTGGAGGAGGACCGGAACGGCGACGGCCGGCCCGACGTATGGGTGACCTACGCACAGGGCAAGCGCGTGAGCCAGGCCGAGGATCGCGAGTTCACCGGCCGCGCGACCGTCCTGTACTATTTCGAGAACGACCAGCTCGTGCGGATGGAGGAGCGCCCCTCCGACGAAGGACCGCCCGAGTTAGTGACGCACTACGCGCACGGGCAGATCACGCGGAAAGAGCACGATACGAAGCGGGCAGGCCGCTTCGACCTGGTCAGCTACTTCGAGGGCGGCGTGCTCAGCCGGCAGGAGGCCCTGACGACCTGTCCGGACCGACCGGACCTGTGGGTTTACTACCGGAACGGACAAAGAATCCGTCAGGACGAGGATCAGGACTGCGACGGGGTCGCCGACGTCCGCTACTTCTTCGAGAACGGGTCCGTCGTCCGCCGGGAAGGGAAGTAGGCGACCTCTGGTTCAGGCGGTACCGCCGGCGCAGCGGAACGCGACGCGCCGACCATCGGCTCTCGTCGACTGCGCACACGACGGCTGGCAGACGCACCGCGCCTAGGCTAGCCCTCGGCCGAGCCGGACACCCGGCCCGTCGGGTGGACATGCTGATTGCCGCCGGCGCTTCCCGTCCGCCCGTGACAAGGGCGCGTTGGCCGATCAGCCTGAGATCAGTGGTGGGCTACATCGAGGAACGGCGTGTCGGGATCGCTCACGTAGAAGATCAGCACCCGCATGACCTCAGTGCTGCTTCGGTTGTAGCCCGTCATTTTCACTTGGGGCGGTTCCACGATTGCTTGACCGGCCGTAACCGTGACGGGTGCGCGACCCTCCATCTCCAGCGTGAATGTTCCCTCCAGGATGTAGGCCGTCACAGGGAAGCGGTGTGTATGGAATGGGGTCACCTCGCCAGGCTTGAGAGTGGCCAAGATGACCCGTACCTCCTGCTTCTCGCCCTTGGGCATGCCTTGCACGATCTCGCTCAGGAGGGGTGCCGGCGGCTTCGGGGGACCCTGCTGTTGCGCCAGCGACGCCAACGGCACGACCAAAGCCATGAGCGCGACACCGACGCTAATCGAACTACGCATTTCGTCCTCTCCCTCTGTGCTGGAAACAGTCAGTCAGACGAGCGCTAGTACTCCGGCGGGGCGTACACCGTGAGGAAGAAGAGCGGCGCGGTCCCGACGCTCCGCACGTGATGGCGCGTGCCCGCCGGGATGACCACGAGGGCGCCCGCCTCGACGGTGAGCTCTTCGGTCCCGACCCGGACCGCCGCCTCACCCTCGATCACGTAGACGATCTGGTCGGCGTCGTGGGTCTCCTCGGGGCCGGCGTCCTGCCCGGGCGCCACAGTCATGACGGCGGTCTGGCTGCGCGCCGTCTCCTGGAGGACCCGGAAGAACTGGCCCCGGTGGTCGCCCGGCCGGACGACCAGGCCGCCGCGCCGCATCCCATCCTTCCTCATCCTGGCCTCATCCTGGCCTCATCGCGTGCAGACGATCTTACCGCCGATGTTCGGGCAATAGGCGAGCGTCTGCCACGGCCGGCGGGCCACTGAGGCGCGCCAGGAACTCGCGGATCGCGGCGTTGACCGTGTGGGGCTGCTCCAGCTGTGGGAAGTGCCCGGCGGCCGGGATCTCGACGAGGCGCGCCCCGGGGATCGTCTCGGCGAGGAAGCGGCCGTACGCGAGCGGCGTGAGCCGGTCCTCGGCGCCCGCCAGGACGAGCGTGGGCGTGCGAATCGCGGCGAGGCGCTCCCCGACGTCGAACCGGTCGCAGGCGAGGTAGTCCGCGAGCGTCACGAGCGGCGCCGCCCCGCGCAGCACCCGGTCGACCAGCTCCACGCACTCCGGCGATGCGCCGGGCGCGAACGACAGGTCCTGGATGAGGCGCTGCCCCTCGCGGGGGTTCTCGCGAAGCAGACCGACGAGCCGGGCCAGCACGCTGAGCCGGGCGCCGGTGCCGACCAGGACGAGCCCGGCCAGGCGCTCCGGCCGCGCGAGGACCTCGGCCTGGGCGATGGCGCCACCCATGGAATGTCCGGCGAGGACGACCGGGCCGTCAATCAGATCGGTCAGGACGCCGTCGAGCCACGCCTGGTAGGCGGCGACGCTCGGCTGGCCCCGGCCGCCGAGCGGCCCGTGACCCGGCAGGTCGAGCGCCACGACCCGCGCCACGTCGGCGAGGCCGTCGAGCTGGGGTCCCCAGAGGTCCGCGGATCCGCCCGCGCCGTGGACCAGGACGAGCGGCGGCCCGGATCCCGCCTCGCGCCAGGCCACGGAGCGCCCGGCGACGAGCCGGGTGCGCCGGGGCGACGCCGTCACCGGATCGCGCCGCGCGCGGTGATCGGCCAGAGCGCCTCGACCCGGTCGCCGCGCACCGCGACGTACCAGTCGTGGAGGTTGATCGTGGGGTCGCAGTGGCCGGGCACGAGCCACACGCGGTCGCCCAGCCGGAGCTCCCGCCCGGCGCCGTCGAGCCGCAGGACGCCGTGCTCGTCGGACGCCCGCTGGTACTCGACGTCGGCCCGGCCCCGGACGCGCGGCATGCCCTTGTCCACCGAGAGCGCCTTCAGCCCGGCGTCGACCACCGCGCGGTCGGGGGCCGCGCGGCTCATCACCGTCGCGAGCACGAACAGGGAGGTCTCGAACTCGCGCGGGAACCCCTCGACGAGGCTGTACTCGACGTCCATGAAGCAGTACGAGCCCGCCTGCACCTCCGTGTAGACGCCGCTCGCGGCCTCCCAGCGGTAGGAACCGGTCCCGGCGCCCGAGACCGTCTCGCAGGGGAGGCCATGGCGCTTCAGGAGGTCGACGGTGAGGCGCACGTCGGCGATGGCCGCCTCGATGGCCGCGCGGCGCTTGTCCACCTCATTGATGTGCTGCGCGCGACCGTGGTAGGCCTGGAGACCGGCGAAGCGGAGCCCCGGCTGCGCCGCCACGTGGCGGGCCAGGGCCAGGGCCGGCTCGCCCGGCGCCACGCCGCAGCGGCCCATGCCGACGTCGATCTCCACCAGGACGGGCAGGCGCACGCCGAACGCGCGCGCGGCCTGGTCGAGGTCCCGGACGTTGCCGGGGTCGTCCACGCACACCGCGACCTCGGCCTGGCGCGCGAGCCCCATGAGGCGGGCGATCTTCGGGGCCCCGACCACCTCGTTCGACACGAGGACGTTCCGGACGCCTCCGTACACCATCGCCTCCGCCTCGCCGACCTTCTGGCAGCAGGATCCCACGGCACCCCGGGCGATCTGATGGAGGGCGACGACCGGGCACTTGTGCGTCTTGGCGTGGCCGCGGAGACGAACGGGCGTGCCGGCGAGCGAGGCGGCCATCCGGTCCAGGTTCCGCTCGTAGGCGTCCAGGTCGACGACGAGGGCCGGCGTGTCGATGTCGGCGGCGGGCATTCCCACGTCGGCGGGCGGCCGGGTCGTCATCGCGCGCCTCTCCGATGCGCTCGGTTCACAGGCGCGGGAGCACCTCGTCGACGAGGAGCCGCATGGACCGCGTCCACGCCTCGCGCGGCTCCCACTCGTGGCCGATGACGAGGAGCGTGCCGAAGTCGCCCACGTCCTCACGGAGCCGCCGGAGCTTCGCCGCCGCCTCGTCCGGGTCGCCCACGATCCAGATGTGGTCGGCGAGGTACTCGAGCGTGACCTCGTCGTCGGGCATGGCTGTGTCGGCCTTCAGCACCTCGACCCCGCGCGACTTCCGGATCAGGGGAAAGAAGTAGCCGGTCCAGTCGCGGCCCAGCGGCCCGGCCAGCGCCTGCCGGCGGGCCTCCGCCGAGGTGTCGGCGATGAAGACGTCGCGGGCGATGCGCCACGTCCCGCGGTCCGCGACGCGGCCGGCCTTCCGGGCGCCGGCCTCCACCGCCGCCCAGTGCGTCCGGAGCACGCGCGGCGGCACGAAGTTGATGCTCATCGGGAGGTAGCCTCGCTCCCCGGCGAGCGTGAGCGTGTCTGACTTCTCGGTGACGCCGGCGACGGCGATCGGGGGATGGGGCCGCTGGTAGGGGCGGAGGTGGAGGCGGAGGGCGATGTCCTCCTGCGGCTCGGGGACGCGGAACCGCCACCGCGGCGCCTCGTAGAGCCCGGGCTTCGGGTCGTTCCACAGGTCCAGCACGAGGTCCAGCATCGCCCGCGTCACCGTCCGATGCTCGCCCGCCTTCGCGTCGAGCTCGAAGAGCTCCAGGTCGCCCGGGAACCCTCCGGAGCCCACGCCCCAGAGGAAGCGCCCCTGCGCCATCTGGTCGAGCTGGGCGATCCGCTGGGCCAGCATGAGCGGGTTGTGGTTCGGCAGGCAGGACACCCCGGTACCGAGCTTCATCCGGCGGGTCATCCCGAGCGCCTGGGCGATGAAGAGGTCCGGGCACGGGATGTTCTCCCACTCCGCGGTGATGTGCTCGCCGACCCAGGCCTCCTCGAAGCCGAGCTGGTCCAGGAAGACGAGCTGCTCGAGGTCATCGGCCATCGTGCGGCCCGGATCCGCGCCCGGCGGGTGAAGCGGCATGGTGAAGTAGCCGACGCGCATCGAGACCTCCTCGTGACGCGAGGCGGCTCGGGCCGCCTCAGTCGCGACCCGGCTAGCCTACCACGGGCCCGGCGGTGGCCCGCCGGGTGCCGCGAGTGTCATCGCGACCTGGCGAGCGGCTGGCGCCGGAGTGCCGACGATGTAGACTGGTCGGCGATCCCGACCTCATCTCCGACCGGAAGGAGCGACTTCTATGGCAGAGACGGGCAGGCTGGCCGCGTGGCTGGGCGTCGGCAAGGGCTTCGAGATCCGCGAGTACCCCGTGCCGGATCCCAAGCCCGGCGCTCTTCTCATCAAGGTCGCGATCGCGAACGTCTGCGGATCCGACATGCACTACTGGAAGGGCGAGCAGGACATGGAGAAGCGGGGGCGAAAGCTCCCGATCAACACCGGCCACGAGCACATGGGCACCGTGCACAAGCTGGGCGCCGGTGTCACGACGGACTCGGCGGGCCAGCCCCTCCGCGAGGGGGACCGCGTCATCTACCGCTACTTCCTCCCCTGCGGGCGCTGCCGAGCCTGCCTCCGCCGGCAGTTCAAGTCGTGCCCGACCCGCCAGTCGAACTGGTCGGTGACCTGCGACGTGTGGCCGCACTTCCAGGGCGGGTACGGCGAGTACTTCTACCTCGGCCCGAACCACGCGATCTTCCGGATCCCCGACGAGATCACCGACGAGATGGCCGCCGGCATCAACTGCGCCTTCACCCAGGTGTACGCGGCCCTGGAGATCGCGGGGTTCAAGGCGGGCCGGACGGTCGCGATCCAGGGGGCGGGGGGGCTCGGGATCTACGCCTGCGCGGTGGCCCGCGAGATGGGAGCGGCCCGCGTGATCGTGATCGACGGCGTCGAGGAGCGGCTCGCGCTCGCCAAGGACTTCGGCGCCGACGATCTGGTCGACCTCCGCGAGTGCACGACGCCCGCCGCCCGGATCGAGCGCGTGCTGGAGCTCACCGAGCGGTGGGGCGCCGACGTGGTGATGGAGCTGGTCGGCAACCCCAACGTCGTCGACGAAGGGCTCCGGATGACGGCGCCCGAGGGCGCCTATCTCGAGATCGGGAACATCAACGTCGGCTGGGAGACCCGCTTCGATCCCGCGTGGATCCTCTTCGGCAACCGCCGGATCATCGGGGTGGCCCACTACGAGGCCGAGCACCTGAAGGCCACGCTCGACCTCATGATGCGGACGCGCCAGCGGTACCCCTACGACCGGATCCTGTCCCACAAGTTCCCGCTCGCCGAGATCAACGCGGCCTTCCGCCAGCAGGAGGACGGCCACGTCACGCGCGGGGCCATCGTGCCCCACTGAACGGCACCGTCCGGCCGGTCCCGGGCCCGCGCCGCCACCCGTAGTGGCGAATGCCGCGCCGGCCGACCTGCTCTCCGACGCGCGCCTGGCCGCCCGGTTCCTTCGCGGGCTTCCGCGGTTCCTTCGCCGCCCGCTCGCCCCCGGGCCGGCCGGGGCGATCCTCAGGCAGCGCCTGGCCCGACGTATGGCCGATTTCCTCGAGGTGGCGCGGCGGTTGATCTACGAGCACCCGCCGAGTCCCTACCGCGCGCTCCTCGAGTGGGCCGGCTGTCAGTACGGCGACCTGGAACGCCTGGTCGCGCGCGAGGGCGTCGAGAGCGCGCTGTCGACTCTGCTCCGGGCCGGGGTCTATCTGAGCGTGGACGAGCTCAAGGGCCGGCAGCCCGTCGTGCGCGGGGCGAAGGCGTTCACCGTCGAGCCGGGGCAGCTCGGCAATCCCCGCGCGTCGCTCCACGTCTCGGCGTGGTCGAGCGGGAGCCGGGGGACGGGGACCCCGATCCTCAACGGGCTCGACTCGATCCGGGACCGCGCCGTCAACACCTGCCTGACTCTCGACGCGCGCGGCGGCATGGACTGGGAAAAGGGCATCTGGGCGGTTCCGGGCAGCCTGACCCTCATGCTGCGGTACGCTGCCTTCGGCGCGCCGCCCACGGGCTGGTTCTCCTGCGTGGACCCGAGCACCCCGGGCCTCCATCCGCGCTACCGCTGGAGCGAACGCGCGCTGCGCTGGGGCGGCGCCCTCGCTGGCGTTCGGGTCCCTCTCCAGCGCCACGCGCCGCCTCGCGATCCGGAGGCCGTCGTGCAGTGGATCCGCGCCGTGCTCGACCGGGGCCGCATCCCTCACCTCTGGGCGTTCCCGAGCGCCGCGGTGCGCGCCGTGGAGGCGGCGGCCGAGGCCGGGGTCGACATTCGCGGCGCGCGGCTGACCGTGACGGGGGAGCCCGTGACGGCGGCGCGGCTGGCCTCAATGCGCGCGGCGGGCGTCGACGCCGTCCCGGACTATGGCAGCGCGGAGAGCGGCGGGGTCGTCGCCTACGGCTGCCTCTCGCCGGAAGCGCCCGACGACGTGCACGTGTACCACGACCTCCACGCGATGGCCCAGCCCGGTCCCGGGGGGCCCCCTGCCCTGCCCTCACGCGCGGTGTGCCTCTCCTCGCTCCGGCTCACGTCCCCTCTCATCCTGCTGAACGTCTCGATGGGAGACCAAGCGATCCTGGGCTCCCGGTCGTGTGGTTGCCCCCTGGAGCGGCTCGGATGGCGGACGCACCTTCACACCATCCGCAGCTTCGAGAAGCTCACCGCCGGTGGCGTGACATTCCTCGACGCCGACGTGGTCCGGGTGCTCGAGGAGACGCTGCCCGCGCGGTTCGGCGGGGGGCCACTCGACTATCAGCTGGTCGAGGAGGAAGCCCCGGACGGCCGGCCCCGGCTGCGCCTGCTCGTGCACCCGGGACTCGGCTCCGTGCCGGAGAGCGTGATCGCCGACGCGTTCCTCGACGCCATCACGGCCGGGAGCGACGCCGCCCGCGTCGCGGGCTCGCTGTGGCGGGAGATGGGACTCCCGCGCATCGAGCGTCGGTCGCCCTTGACGACGCCGGGCGGCAAGATCCTGCACGTGCACGCCGCCTCCGCCGAACGCCCCGCGTCCGGTGGTTAGCCTCCGAGAGATCGCCGACGTCGCAGCGGTCCCCCGCTCCGAGCGTCCGGCATTCGTCCTCGCCGCGTCGGCCAGGTTCGGCTATGGACACCTGGCGCGCTGCCTGAAGATCGCCAGCGCGCTCGCGAGGCGCGCGTCCCTAACCGCCTACGTCGTCTCGCCGCTGCCCGACTTCGAGACCGGCCTCGACGATCCTCACGTTCGGCGGGTCGCGCTCCCGCCGTTCGCGCTCCGTTCCACGGCCGCGCCGCGCCGCTGGCCCATCACCGACGTCGTGAGCACGCTGCCCGGCGTGCCGGCCGGGCGCCTGAGGGCCCACCAGGGCCGCCTGCTCGCCGCGCTCGTCCGACGACTGCGCCCCGTCGGGGTCCTGCTGGATCACTTCCCGTTCTTCCTCGAGGAGGCCTTCTACGGGGATGCCCTGGCGACCTTGCGCGAGACGTCGCCGGGCGCGCTGACGTGCTCGGGCTTCCGGGGTGCCGCCTCCCGCCCATACGCTCCGAGGGAGCACGCGCGCCTGCGGGCGCTCCTCGAGCGGCACGTCGACCTCATCCTCGTCTACGTCGAGGCGCGCGAGCGCGAGCGGGTCTTGCGACGGCATCCGTTCCTCCGTCGACTCGGCACCCCTCTGCGCTTCGTCGGCTATGTCTGCCCGCCGCCCGCGCGCCCCCGGCGCCGCGGGCCGCGCATCCTCGCGACATTCGGGAGCGGCGTCGACGCGGCGCCCACCATCGAGCTCACGTGCGAGGCCTTCAGGATCCTCACCGAGCGGCGGCCGGGCTACACGCTCGACCTCGTGACGGGAGGCCGGTTCCACTCCAACCTGTTCACGAGGCTCGCGCGCCGCCACGCCGGCCGGACCGGCGTCCGCGTCGTTCGCTTCCTGCCCCGGCTCGGGACCCACATGGCCCGGTACGCCCTCGTCGTCGGGAGAGGCGGCTACAACACCCTGACCGAGCTGTACCAGAGCGGGACGCGCGGCATCGTCTTGCCGAGGGTCTATCCCGGCAACGACGAGCAGCGCCTCCTCGCTCTTCACTTCCGCGCCCGGGGTGGCGTCGACCACGTCGTCGACGAGGCGCGATGCCGCCCGTCCCGCCTCGCGCGCCTCATGCAGGAGACGCTGACGCGGCCGCCGGCCCGCCGCCGGCCGCTCGATACGGAAGGTGCCGAGCGGACGGCGGCGACGATCGAGAACGAGCTGCGGCGGCGACGCCTGCTGCGCCCGTGAGACTGCAAAGCCCCCCGTGTTCGGCTACTGCCGCACGCGCGCGGCCACCCGCGTCAGGAAGCGCTCGAGTCCCGCCAGGTCGTAGGGGGGCCGGGCGGCCACGATGAAGTGCGTGACGCCGACGGCGACGTACTCGTGGAGCCGGTCGACCGCGCGGCTCTCGTCGACGGGCAGGAGCGACTCCGACACCCACGCCCGGAGCCGCGCCTCGAGATCGGCGGCGGGAACGCCCTCCCCCTCGAGCCGGCGGCGCTCGGCCACGAGGTTGGGATTGTTCATGCGGACCATCGCCTCCCACATCGCCTCGGCCTGGGTCTCGCTGCGCAGCACCACGGAGACGCGGATCTCGTCGGGGTTGCGACCGACCGCGCGGCAGTGCTCGCGGAGCACGTCGAGCTTCCGCGCGAAACCGCTGGGCCCGACCTCGGCGTTCCACTCGTCCGCGTGCTTCGCGACGACCCGGAGCGTCAGGCGCTCCCCGGCCCCGCCGACCAGCACGGGAAGCCGCCGGCCTCCGTAGGGCTTGGGTTCGCAGATCGCGTCGTCGAGCCGGTAGTACTGGCCGGCGAAGCTCGCCCGGGGCTCGGTGTGGAGCCGCCGGATGACCGTGAGGGCCTCGTCCAGCCGCTCGATGCGGTCGCGCATCGTCCCGAACGGCAAGGCGTAGCCGTCGTGCTCGCTCTGGAGCCACCCCGCGCCGAGCCCGAGCGTGAACCGACCGGCGGCGACGTGGTCGAGGCTCGCGGCCATGTTGGCCAGGACCGCCGGATGACGAAACGTGTTGCTGAGCACGAGGGGCCCGACCCCGATCCGGCGCGTGCGGGCCGCCACCGCGGCCAGCACGGTGCCGGCCTCGAAGCACGGACCCGTCGGGTTGCCGTAGCCGGCGTAGAAGTGGTCCGGGACCCATCCCGTATCGAAGCCCATGGCGTCCGCGTGCTGCCAGACCTCGAGCAGGTCGGGCCA
This sequence comes from Candidatus Methylomirabilota bacterium, assembly GCA_036257195.1. Taxonomy (GTDB): domain Bacteria; phylum Methylomirabilota; class Methylomirabilia; order Rokubacteriales; family DASRDR01; genus DASRDR01. The sequence continues at coordinate 18,273 of DATAFX010000051.1, forward strand.
AGTCGTCTGGGCGACGCCGGTGAAGACGCCGAAGCGGATCGGATGCGACGGCGCGCTCATGGCCGGCGTCCGTCCGTCATCCCGCCGCCTCTCGGAAGCGCTCGAGACCCGCGAGGAAGCCGTCGAGGGTCGCCGCTCCGGTCCAGGCGATCACCTCGGTGACGCCGGCGTCCCCCAAGCGCGCGAGATCGCCGCGGATCTGGGCCGCGCTGCCCGACAGAAGGCCGCGCTTCGCGTCGCCCAGGGCCGCGTCCGTGACCTGGGCGCCCGTCAGGTAGACGACCTCGAGCCGCGCGGGGTCGCGGCCCGCCTCGCGCGCGAGCGTGCGGAGCTGGATCACCATCTGGCCCAGCGGCGCGAGCGGCACACCCGAGGGGAGCCACCCGTCGGCGAGCGTCGCGGCGCGACGGAGAGCCGGCGGTACGTAGGCGGCGAGGTAGAGCGGCGGGTGCGGCGCCTGGACGGGCTTGAGGCCGACGATCGAGCGTGCCACGCGGAAGTGCCGGCCCTGGAACTCCACGGGGTCCGGCCCCCACATCGCCTTCAGGACCCGGATGAACTCGTCCGCGCGCTCGCCGCGGGCCTTCGGGTCCGCGCCGACCGCTTCCAGCTCGTCGACGGACCAGGCCTGGCCGAGGCCGACCCGGAGCCGTCCCCCGGACAGCACGTCGAGCGTCGCGAGCCGGCGGGCGAGGACCACCGGGTTGTAGAAGGGCATGTTGAGGACGCTCGTCCCGAGGGTGATCCGCCGGGTGTGGGCGGCGGCGAACGTCAGCGCTTCCACAGGGTCCATCGACCGCTTGAAGTACTCGGGCAGCGCGCCGTCGGCGGTGGCCGGGTACGGTGAGCGCGGCGCGACGGGCGCGAGGAGTCGATCGGCCACCCAGGCGGAGTGATAGCCGAGCGCCTCGGCACGCTCCGCGCTCCGCGCCAGCGCGTCGGGTCCGGCCATCGGTCCGAGTGTCGGCAAGGCGAAGCCGAGTCGCATGGGGAAACCTCCGTTCCGGGATCGAGTCGCACGACGCCGCGGCCGCCTCGCCTTGACAGGCAGGGACCGCTGTCTCAGACTACTCGCCGCACGTGTCTGTCGCAGTGGATCCTAGCACGCCAAAGGAGGGTGTCATGGACGACACTCGGTCCGCGCCGCGCGCCGGCGCCGTCTCCCGCCGCACCGTGCTCCGCATCGGGGGCTCGGCCCTCGCCGGCGCCGCCACGGGCCCGTTCGTCTTCACACCCGCCCGCGCCCAGGGGTTCAACTGGAAGCGCTTCCAGGGGAAGGAGCTCTTCTTCCTGTTCTACAAGCACCCGTGGGTCGACGAGATGGTCAAGCACATCCCGGAGTTCGAGTCCCTCACCGGGATGACGGTGAAGTACGAGGTGCTGCCCGAGGTACAGGGGCGCCAGAAGCTGGTCGTCGAGATGACGGGCGGCTCGGGCGGCGTGGACGGCTTCCATTCCTCGACCCACGTCGAGAAGCGCCGGTTCTGGAAGTCCGGCTGGTACCACCCCATCAACAAGCACCTCGAGGACGCGACGCTGACGCCGCCCGACTTCGACTGGAACGACATCCTGCCGGGAGCGAAGCTGGCGGTGCAGCAGCCCGACAAGACGATCAGCGGGATCCCGACCTTCGTCGACCCGTTCGTCCTGTTCTACCGGAAGGACGTGTACGACCAGAAGGGGTGGAAGGCTCCGAAGACGCTGGCGGAGATGGAGAGCCAGGCCAAGGCGCTCCACGGCCCGCCCGGCATGTACGGGATCGTGTACCGGGGGCTCAAGAACGCGAACGCGACGCCGTGGGCGTACATGCTGTTCGCGATGGGCGGCGACTATCTCAAGGACGGGAAGTCCGCCATCAACACCCCGGAGTGGGCGAAGACGATGGATCTCTACGCGGGCATGCTCCGGCAGTACGGCCCGCCTGGAGTCGTGAACTTCAACTGGTACGAGTGCTCGGCCGCTTTCATGCAGGGCCAGGTGGGCATCTACTTCGACGGCGTCAACTTCGCGAACCAGTTCGAGGACCCGGCCAAGTCGAAAATCGCCGGCAAGGTCGCCTACGCGGTCCTGCCGTCGGGTCCAGGCGGCCACCACACCTGCACCTTCACGAACGCGATGGCCGTGTCGTCCCAGAGCAAGAACAAGGAGGCGGCGTACCTCTTCTGCTGCTGGTCCACCAACAAGCAGAACGCCGTCCGCGAGCTCCTCGCCGGCGTGGGCGTCGGCCGCGCCTCGGCCTGGACGAACGCCGAGGTCAAGGCCAAGCCGAAGATGCCGCAGAGCTGGTACGACGCCTACCTGGAATCGCTCAAGATCGGAAAGCCCGGGCTCCCGGAGATCGTGGGGGTCACCGAGTACCGCGACATCATCGGGGTGGCGATCCAGAAGGCGATCGAGGGCACCCCGTCGGCGCAGGCGCTGGCCGAGGCCCACAAGGACTTCCAGGACCTCCTGAACCGCACCGAAGGTTAGCCGCCTCAGTCCGGGGCGGGCGAGCCGGCTCGCCGGCCTGGTCGCGCGACGTGGCCCCGCCAGGGTGACGGAGCGCCGCCGGGCCGCGGCCCGGTGGCCGGACCGCCGCACCGGGCCGCCCGCGAGGGAGCGCTCGTGACAAGACCCCCGCTCGATCCGCCGGTGCTCGCCGAGCCCGTCCTCGGCGGAACCCCCGCGATACGCTAGGGCGCCCGTGGGCAAGCTCGACGGGCAGGTCGCCATCGTCACCGGCGCCGGGAGCGGGATCGGACGGGCGACGGCCGTCATGCTGGCCGCCGAGGGCGCGGCGGTGGTGGTCGCCGGCCGCCGCGGGGGGCCCCTCGACGCCCTCGTCGCCGAGATCGCCCGCGCCGGTGGCCGCGCGGACGCCCGGACGGCCGACGTCGGGATCCCCGGTGAGGCCGCCGCGCTCGCGCGGTGGACGATCGAGCGCCACGGGCGAGTGGACATCCTCGTGAACAACGCCGGCTCCTCGAGCCGCGTCCGCAACATCCGGTGGGTCGGCCTCGAGGAGTGGGAGCGCGTCTTCGCCGTCAACATGACCGGCGTCTACGCGCTCACGCAAGCGGTCCTTCCCGACATGATCGCCCGCGGAGGGGGCACCATCGTCACCGTCTCCTCCGCCGCCGCGCTCCGGCCCGGGCTGCTCGGCGGGGCCCCCTACAGCGCGGCGAAAGCCGCGGTGCGAAACCTCATGGGACACGTCCACACCGTGCTCCGCGACAAAGGGATCCGGGCGACGACGATCCTGCCGGCGGAGGTCGACACGCCGATCCTCGAGAACCGGCCGCTCGTCCCCGACGCGCGGGCCCGCGCCACGATGATGCAGCCGGAGGACGTGGCCGCCGCCATCCTCCTCTGCGTCACGCTGCCGCCCCGCACCGTCGTCGAGGAGATCGTGCTGAGCCCCACCATCGCGCGGGACCTCAGCGCCGACCTCCGGGTCGCGCGCGACCTGGGAGGACCGCCGGGGACGGCCTAGCCGCGCCGGTCCGCGGCCACCCCCCGACCCCGGCACTGCACCCTTCACTCAAAGGAGGACCCGATGTCCGACGCAGAGACGACTCCGAGCCCCCGGACGGTCTCGCGACGCACGGTGCTCCGATTCGGCGGGGCCGCCGTCGCCGGGGCGGGCGTTGGCCCGTTCGTCTTCACACCCGCCCGCGCCCAGGGCTTCAACTGGAAGCGCTTCCAGGGCAAGGAGCTCTACCTGCTCCTGACCAAGCATCCCTGGATCGACGTCCTGGAGAAGAACATCCCGGAGTTCGAGTCCCTGTCCGGGATGAAGGTCAAGTGGGAGACCTTGCCCGAGATCCAGGCGCGCCAGAAGCTGACCGTCGAGATGACCGGTGGCTCCTCGGGGATCGACGCCTTCTTCACCTCCCTCCACGTGGAGAAGAAGCGGTTCTGGAAGGCGGGCTGGTACCATCCCCTGAACAAGTTCCTGGACGACCCCAGCCTCACCAGCCCCGACTTCGACTGGAAGGACTTCACCGACGGCGCCCGGGCCGGCACCACGCAGGCGGACGGCAGCATCTCCGCGCTGGCGGCCTTCGTCGACGCAAACGTGCTCTTCTACCGGAAGGACGTGTTCGCCCAGAAGGGCGTCACGCCGCCGAAGACCCTGGCCGAGCTCGAGCAGACGGCGGCCAAGCTCCACGCCCCGCCCGGGATGTACGGGATCGTGCTGCGCGGGCTCAAGAACGCCAACGCCACCCAGTACCCGAGCGTGCTCTTCCAGATGGGCGGCGCGTACCTCACGGCGGACGGCAAGGCGGCCCTCGACACCAAGGAGGGCGTCGCCGCCATGGACTACTACACCCGGATCCTGCGCAACCACGCGCCGCCCGGTGTCGTGAACTTCAACTGGTACGAAGCCTCGTCGGCGTTCTTCCAGGGCCAGGTCGCGATGTACATGGACGGGGTGAACTTCGCGAGCCAGTTCGAGGACCCCTCGAAGTCGAAGGTCGTCGGCAAGGTGGGCTACGCCATGCTCCCCTCGGGACCCGGCGGCCACTTCTCCCCGATCTACATCACCGGCATGGCCGTCTCCTCGGCCAGCCGGAACAAGGAAGCGGCCTACCTGTTCGCGCAGTGGGCGACCAACAAGCAGAACGCCGTCCGCGAGCTGATGGCCGGCGTGGGCGTCGGGCGCACGACCGCCTGGGACCACCCCGAGGTGAAGGCGAAGCCGAAGATGCCGGTCGACTGGTACCAGGCGTATCAGGCCTCGCTCAAGATCGGGCGCCAGGGGCTGCCGGAGATCGTCGCGGTCACCGAGTACCGGGACATCATCGGCGTGGCCATCCAGAAGGCCATCGAGGGCGCGCCCGCCTCCCAGGTCTGCGCGCAGGCCCAGAAGGAGTTCCAGGAGCTGCTCATCCGGACGGAGGGCTAGGCGAAGCCCGAACCGAAGGAGGCCACCATGGGAAGCGTGAAATCCACCACCCCCCTCAGCTCACTCGCCGGGCCGAGAGTCTCGCGCCGGGCGGTGCTCCGCGGGGGCGCCGCCGCCGTCGCGGGCGCCGCCACCGGCCCGTTCGTCTTCACGCCCGCCCGTGCCCAGGGCTTCAACTGGAAGCGCTTCCAGGGCAAGGAGCTCTACCTGCTCCTGACCAAGCATCCCTGGATCGACGTCCTGGAGAAGAGCATCCCCGAGTTCGAATCGCTCTCGGGAATGAAGGTTAAGTGGGAGACGCTGCCCGAGCTCCAGGCGCGCCAGAAGCTGACCGTCGAGATGACCGGCGGCTCGGGCGGCATCGACGCGTTCTTCACGTCGCTTCACGTCGAGAAGAAGCGGTTCTGGAAGGCGGGCTGGTACCAGCCGCTCAACAAGCTTCTGGACGACCCGTCCCTCACGAGCCCCGACTACGACTGGAATGACATGGCGGCCGGCGCCCGGAGCAGCGTGAGCCAGGCCGACGGGACCGTCCTGGCCTTGCCCGCATTCATCGACCCGTGGGTGCTGTTCTACCGAAAGGACCTCTACGCCCAGAAGGGCTGGAAGCCGCCGAAGACCCTCGCCGAGATGGAACAGCACGCCCAGGCGTTCCACGCCCCGCCGGGCATGTACGGCATCGTCTACCGTGGGCTGAAGAACGCGAATGCCCCCGCCTGGGACTGGGTCCTCTTCTCGGTGGGCGGAAACTTCCTCACCAAGGACGGCAAGGCCTCGCTCGATACGAAGGAGAGCATCGCGGCCATGGACTATTATGCCGGACTCCTCCGGCGCTACGGGCCGCCCGGTGTCGTGAACTTCAACTGGTACGAGTGCTCGGCCGCCTTCATGCAGGGCCAGGTGCCCCTCTATTATGACGGCGTGAACTTCGCGAATCAGTTCGAGGACCCCACGAAGTCCAAGATCGCCGGCAAGGTCGGCTACGCGCTTCTGCCGGCGGGGCCGGGCGGTCACTTCTCACCGATGTTCGGGGCCGCCCTGGCCGTCTCCGCGCAGAGCCGGAACAAGGAGGCAGCGTACCTGTTCACCCAGTGGGCGACGAACAAGCCGAACGCGGTCCGCGAGCTCCTCGGGGGCGTCGGTGTCGCCCGCACGTCGACGTGGACCAACTCCGAGGTGATGGCCAAGCGGAAGATGCCGGCCGACTGGTACGAGGCGTACCAGGAATCACTCAAGATCGGGCGCCTTGGCCTGCCGGAGATCGTGGGCGTCACCGAGTACCGCGACCTCATCGGCGTGGCGATCCAGAAGGCCATCGAGGGTGCGCCATCCGCGCAGGTCCTCGGCCAGGCACAGAAGGAATTCCAGGAGCTCCTCGACCGAACGGAGGGCTAGAAAGCCCGGAACGGAAGGAGGCCATCCATGCGACACGCGAAACACACCGCCTCGAGCTCTTCACTTGCCGGGCCGAGAGTCTCGCGCCGGGCGGTGCTCCGCGGGGGCGCCGCCGCCGTCGCGGGCGCCGCCACCGGCCCGTTCGTCTTCACGCCCGCCCGCGCCCAGGGCTTCAACTGGAAGCGCTTCCAGGGCAAGGAGCTCTACCTGATCCTCTCGAAGCACCCCTGGGTCGAGGTCCTCGAGAAGAACATCACCGAGTTCGAGTCCCTCTCCGGCATGAAGATCAAGTGGGAGACACTCCCGGAGATCCAGGCCCGCCAGAAGCTCGTGGTGGAGATGACCTCGGCGTCGGGCGGCGTGGACGGCTTCTTCACCTCCCTCCACGTCGAGAAGAAGCGGTTCTGGAAGGCGGGCTGGTACGAGCCGCTCAACAAGTACCTCCGGGACGCCACCCTGACCCCGGCGGACTGGGACTGGGACGACATCGCCGGCGGCGCCAAGTCGATCATCACGCAGAAGGACGGGAGCATCTCGGCACTGCCCGCCTTCGTCGACGCGGTGATCCTCTTCTACCGGAAGGATCTCTACGCGCAGAAAGGCCTGAAGCCGCCGAAGACCCACTCGGAGTGGGAGGCCCAGGCCAAGCAGTTCCACGGACCGCCGGCCCTCTACGGCGCCGTCTACCGCGGGCTCAAGAACGCGAACGCCACCATGTTCAGCAACACGCAGTTCGCGTTCGGGGCCGACTTCCTGACGAAGGACGGCAAGGCCGCCCTCGACACCAAGGAGTCGATCGCGGCCCTCGACTGGTACGCCGGCGTGCTGCGCAAATACGGCCCCCCCGGCGTCATCAACTTCAACTGGTACGAGTGCTCGGCGTCCTTCATGCAGGGCCAGGCCGCGACCTACTTCGACGGCATCAACTTCGCCAACCAGTTCGAGGACCCGGCGAAGTCGAAGATCGCCGGCAAGGTGGGCTACACGGTGATGCCGGCCGGCCCCAGCGGCGCCTTCTCCTCGCTGTACGGCACCGGGATGGCCGTGTCCTCGCAGTCCCGGAACAAGGAGGCGGCGTACCTCCTCGCCCAGTGGGCGACGAACAAGCAGAACGCCGCCCGCGAGCTCCTCGCCGGCGTCGGCGTGGCCCGCAACTCTCCGTGGACCGATCCCGAGGTCAAGGCCAAGCCCAAGATGCCCGCCGACTGGTACCAGGCCTACCAGGACTCGCTCAAGATCGGGCGCCTGGGCCTCCCCGAGATCGTCGGCGTGACCGAGTACCGCGACATCATCGGCGTCGCCATCCAGAAGGCGATCGAGGGCGCGCCGTCGGCGCAGGTGCTGGCCGAGGCGCAGAAGGAGTTCCAGGACATGCTGAACAAGACCGAGGGCTGAGCCGTCCGTGAACGGCCCCGCCGAGACGACCTCCGGCGCGCGAGCGGTGGTCCCCGCCGTCGGGCGCGCCCGCGCGCCGAGGCGTCTCGGCAACTGGGGCCACCGCAACGCGCGCTGGCTCTTCCCCGCCCCCGCCGTCCTCCTGGTCGCGGCGATCATCGTCTACCCGATCGTCTACACGGTGTGGATGAGCCTCCAGGACTGGTTCGCCTCGAGCCTCACCCTGCCGAAGTTCATCGGGCTCGCCAACTACCGGAAGATCCTCGTGGGCGACCCGCGCTTCCGTGAGGCGGTCGTCCGCACCCTCTACTTCACCGGGCTGGTCATCGCCGGCGAGACCGTGCTCGGCGTGGCGATGGCGCTCCTCTTCAACCGGGAGTTCTGGGGGCGCGGCCTCCTCCGGACGCTGGCGATCCTGCCCATGGTCGCGACCCCGGTCGCCATCGGGCTCGTGTTCGTGATGATGTACCACCCGACGCTCGGCGTGGCGAACTACCTGGTGACGCTCATCGGCCTGGCGCCGTTCAAGTGGACCTACTCGAGCGGAACGGCGCTCTACGCGCTCGCAGTCGTGGACATCTGGCAGTGGACGCCCCTCATCATGCTGATCGCGCTGGCCGGCCTCGCCAGTCTGCCCCAGGAGCCGTACGAAGCGGCCCGCATCGACGGCGCCACCTCGCTCCAGGCGTTCTGGCACATCACGCTGCCGCTCCTCCGACCGGCCATCGTCGTCGCGGTCCTCTTCCGGGCGATCGACGCGATCAAGACGTTCGACATCATCTTCATCATGACGCAGGGCGGGCCGGCCAACTCGACGGAGACGATCAACATCCTCCTGTTCAACCAGGCCTTCTCGTACTTCAACATGGGGTACGCGTCGTCGATGGCGGTGGCGCTCTTCGCGGTCGTGATGGGCGCCTCCTTGATCCTTATCAAGCTCCGGCGGACCGCGGCATGGTGAGCCGCGGGCGGCGGCGGACCTGGGCGCGCACCGCTGGCTTCTACGGGCTGGCCGCCCTCTTCATGCTCCCCACGGTGTTCGTCTTCTACTGGATGATCACGCTCTCGGTGAAGCCCCAGGTCGAGGCGACCGCCTTTCCCCCGTCGTTCTTCCGGTTCAGCGTCACCACCGCCGGCTATCGCGAGGTGTTCACCAAGTACCCGTTCCTCCTCTACACGTGGAACAGCCTGGTGGTCGCGCTCGGGTGCACCGCGCTCGGCCTCGCGGTCGGGCTCCCCGCCGCGTACTCGATTGCCCGCTGGCGCCAGCGCCGCCTCGCGCTCACGATCCTCGTCGCCCGCATCATCCCCGGCATCTCGTACCTCATCCCCTGGTACATCTTCTTCCGCCACCTCCGCCTGGTCGACACGCACGCCGCGCTGATCCTCACGCACTTGATCGTGGGCCTGCCGATCATCATCTGGGTCATGATCGGTTTCTTCGAGGACGTCCCGCCGGACCTGGAGGACGCCGCGCTGATCGACGGCTGCTCCTACCTCGGCGTGTTCTGGCGAGTGGCGCTGCCGCTCGTGCGGCCGGGGGTGGTCGCGACGGGGATCCTGTCGTTCGTCTTCTCGTGGAACAATTTCCTCTTCTCGGTGATCCTCGCCGGCCGCCAGACGCGGACGCTCCCGATCGCCGTCTTCAACATGATCTCCTACGAGGAGATCAACTGGGGCACGCTCGCGGCCGCCGCGACGATGATCACGCTGCCCGTGCTCGTGCTGGCGCTGATCGTCCAGCGCCACATCGTGACCGGGCTGACCTTCGGGGCGGTGAAGCAGTAGCACGCGGCAGGAGGTGAACCGTTCACCGGGGTCAGACCTTGACTTCTAAACAATTCTCCCGGGCACCGCCCTGGAAAATGTTAAGAGGTCAAAGTCTGACCCCGTAGCTTCGCGCTGACCTCGGGCGGGATCGGCAGGGCGCGAAGAGGCGCGCCGGGCGCCGCCGACCTGGCGACCCACGCGCGCACCTCGAACCCCTCGGCGCAGAGCCGGCCGCCGACCGAGAGCTCGTGCTCGACCCGGAACGTCTTCTCTCGGACCCAGTCGACGCGAGTCCGGATCGCCACGCCGTCGCCGTATCGGACCGGTGAGACGAAGCGCGAGCCCGCCTCGAGGATGGGCACCCCGACGATCCCGTAGCGGGGGAACGCCTCGGCCCACGTGAGACCGATCGAGGCGAAAAGCGCCTCGGTACCAATATCGTACCACTCGAAGAAGCGCGGGTAGAAGGCGATCCCGGCGGGGTCCGCGTCGCCCCACCGCACCTGGACCGTCGTCGTGTGCTCGAGCACGGCCCCGAGCCTAACACGCCGCGCTCGTGCTACCCTCGCCGGCATGAGCCTGAAGGACGAGCTCCTCCGGCAGGCCGAGGACGACTTCGGTGCGCTCAGGCGCGCCCTCGTGGGCCTGGACGACGAGGCGATGCGGCGGCCCTGGAGCGGCCCCTGGGGGGTCCGCGAGATCCTCGCGCATCTCGCGGGGTGGCACCGCGAGATGATCCCGGTGCTCGAGCGCGTGGCCCGCGGCGAGAAGCCCATCCCCGACGGGGTGAGCTACGCGGACGTCGACGCCTGGAACGCGCGCCATGTCGGCGCCCGGCGCGGCCTGACCGTGGAGGGCGTCCGCGCCGAGCTCGAGGCCTCGCACCGGGACTTCCTCGCCGCCGCCCGCGCCGTCCCGGACTCGCGCTTCGCCCCCGACAAGACAGCCACGCGGATCGTCGACCTTAACGGCCCCCACCACTACCGCGAGCACACGGCCGAGATCCGAGCCTGGCGCCGCCGGGCCGGCATCTAGGCCCACCGGCGTCGCGACCGCGGGGCCGCCCCGTTCCATTTCGAGGAGGTACGCCGGTCGGCCTGCTACCGTAGAAGTGGATATGGCCGTCCAGGGTGAGCGGACGGACCGGGTCGCGGCCGAGGGCCGCCGGGAGCCGGCATCGCCCAGGCGCAGGCTCTGGGTCAGCCGGAGTCCCGGCCGCGTGGTGGTCCGGTATGCTGACGGCCGCGTCCTGAAGGGCTACGCCGACTTCGACCCCGAGCAGCCCTGCTTCCGCCTCGTCCCGCTGTCGGACCCGGACGCCGACGGCGTCGAGATCCCGGTCAAGGACCTCAAGGCGGTGTTCTTCGTGCGGAGCTTCGACGGGGACCCCGGGCGCGACGAGTCGAAGGACCTTTACCAGTCGCGCCCGCCCGACACTCGCAAGGTGAGCGTGCGCTTCCGGGACGGGGAGGAGCTGGTCGGCCACACGCGACAGCTCGATCGCCATCGCACGGGGCTCTTCTTCACACCGCTCGATCCCGGGAGCAACAACCTGCGCGTGTTCGCCGTCTTCGACGCGCTCTGGGGGGTCCGCCGGCTGCTCTAGGGCGCCCGGCCCCGGGAAACGGCCGGAGCTCGGGAGGCTCCGGATGCTACGCGAGCGGTCGGAGCGCGGCCGGTGCTACCGGAGACCGCGGCGCTCGTCCCGGCGGAGCTTGTACTCGACCGAGTCGACGAGGGCCTGCCAGGAGGCCTCGATGATGTTGCAGGCGACGCCGACCGTCCCCCAGGTCTCCTCGCCGTCGGCCGAGGTGATCAGCACGCGCGTCTTGGCGGCGGTGCCGCTCGTCTCGTCGAGGATCCGCACCTTGTAGTCGACCAGGTGCATCTCCCGGAGGTTCGGGTAGAACTCCTCCAGCGCCTTCCGAAGCGCGTGGTCGAGCGCGTTCACCGGGCCGTTGCCGGTGGCGGCGGTGTGCTCGGAGATCCCCTTCACCTGGAGCCGGACGGTCGCCTCGGCGAGCGGCTCCCGGTCGTCCCGCCGGGTCTCGACGATGACGCGGTACCCCTCGAGGTCGAAGTACGCGCGGTGGTTTCCGAGGGCGCGCTCCATCAGGAGCTCGAACGAGGCCTCGGCGCCCTCGAACTGGTACCCCTCGTCCTCGAGGCGCTTGAGGGTCTCGAGGATGCGGCGGGCCTCCGGCGTGTCCTTCTCGAGGTCGATCCCGTACTCGCGCGCCTTCCACAGGATGTTCGACTTCCCGGCCAGCTCCGACACGAGCACGCGGCGGCGGTTCCCCACCAGCTCGGGCGTGATGTGCTCGTACGTCTCCGGGTGCTTGAGGATGGCCGACACGTGCATGCCGGCCTTGTGCGCGAAGGCGGAGTCCCCGACGAACGGCTGGTGCTGCCAGGGCGGTCGGTTCGCCAGCTCCGAGGCGAAGCGCGCCACGTCCCTGAGCTCGCGGAGGTGGAGCTCAGGGATCGCCTGGAGCCCGAGCTTCAGCATCAGGTTCGGGACGATCGACACGAGATTGGCGTTCCCGCAGCGCTCCCCGAAGCCGTTCAGAGTCCCCTGGACGTGCTCCGCGCCCTCCACCACGGCGGCCAGGGAGTTCGCCACCGCGCACTCGCCGTCGTTGTGGGCGTGGATCCCGAGCGGCGTGCGGACGTGCCGCCGCGTCTCGCGCACGATCTCGGCGACCTCCGAGGGCAGGGCGCCCCCGTTCGTGTCGCACAGCACGAGGACGCGGGCGCCGGCCCGCTCGGCCGCCCGCAGGGTCTCGAGCGCGTAGTCGCGGTCTCGCTTGAACCCGTCGAAGAAGTGCTCGGCGTCGTAGACGACCTCCTCGACGTGCTGGACGAGGAACGCCACCGAGTCCGAGATCATCAGGAGGTTCTCGGGCAGGGTCGTCTGGAGAGCGTGCGTGACGTGGAACGGCCACGACTTCCCGAAGATCGTCGCCACCGGCGTGCGCGCCTCGATCAGCGCCTGGAGGCTCGGGTCCGCGGCGGCGGCGACACCCGCCCGCCGGGTCGCCCCGAACGCCGCGACCCGCGCCTGCTTGAGCGGCACGTCCTGGATGCGGCGGAAGAACCGCATATCCTTGGGGTTCGATCCGGGCCAGCCGCCCTCGATGTAGTGGACGCCCAACGCGTCGAGCCGCTGGGCCAGGCGCACCTTGTCCTCCATGGAGAAGGAGACGCCCTCGCCCTGGGTGCCGTCCCGGAGCGTCGTGTCGTAGATCCTGATCAGGCGCGCCACGGCCTACCTCCTGGTCCCCCGGGCCATCGAAAGGGGCCCTCACCATAGCGGCCCCCCGACAGGCGTGTCAAGAAAGGCCGTAAGATGCGCCCATGGAGGACGGGACTCTCCACACCGGGTGGCCGAGCAGTATCCCCGAGCTGGCCACGGCGCGTCTCCGACTGCGCGCGCCGCTTCCCCGTGATGCGGCGGCCCTACTGGGCGTCTTTGGAGACCCCGAGGTCACCCGGTACCACAATGTGCCGACCATCACGACACTGGCCGAGGCGCAGGGATTGCTCGAGCGGCTCGAGCAGCGCTACGCCGCTCGCGACACGATCCGCTGGGCCATCGAACTGGTCGAGCACGGCGAGATGATCGGGACCGTCGGACTACTCCGGTTCGACTTCGAGCATCGCCATGCCGAGATAGGGTACGAGATCGGCCGTCGCTGGTGGGGCCGGGGGCTCACGCCCGAAGCGGCCGCCACCGTCATCCGGTATGGGTTCTCCGTCTTGCGCCTCCACCGGATCGAGGCCGGTGTGCTGCCCGGAAACGACGCGTCAGTGCGGGTCCTCCAGAAGCTCGGATTCCTTGAGGAGGGAACGCGCCGAGACTACTTGCTCTGCAAGGGGCGCTATCGGAGCTTCCGGTGGTTCAGCTTGCTCGAGACCGAGAAGTCCCCGGGAGCCGGATGATGAGGGGTCTGGCAGGCCGCTTCAGGAAACGGGGCGGCGGGGCCGATCGAGGACTTCCCGGACTTTCCGGAGGAGGCCGTCCGACGTGAAGGGCTTCGGGAGGAGCGTCGCGTCGACGCCGAGGTCGGTCTGGGCCGAGCGCAGCTGGTCCGCCGTGTACCCGGAGACGTAGAGGAGACGGATCTCCGGGTCGCGCGCGCGGAGGCGCGCGGCCAGCTCGGGGCCGCTCATCCTCGGCATGATCACGTCGGTCACCACGAGGTCGATCCGCTGGGAGTGCCCCTCCGCCAGGGCCAGCGCCTCCAGCCCGTCGCCGGCAGCCAACACGCTGTACCCCCCGTTGGTGAGCACGCGGTGCATCAGATCCCGCAGGGCGACCTCGTCCTCGACGAACAGCACGGTCTCGCGCCCGCCCGGCCGGACCGGCTCGCGCGGGATCGGCCGGTCGGGGGTGGGCTTGGCCTCGACCCGCGGCAGGTAGACCCCGAACGAGCTGCCGCGCCCCGGCTCGCTGATGACGTCGATGTAGCCGCGGTGCTGCTTGACGATGCCGTAGACGGTCGACAGCCCCAGCCCCGTGCCCCGCCCGGGCTCCTTGGTCGTGAAGAACGGCTCGAACAGGTGCGCCAGCACGTCCGGGCCCATGCCGTACCCCGTGTCGTGGATCGAGAGCCGGACGTGCGCTCCGGCGGCCGAGCCCGGGTGCGCCGTGACGAAGGCCTGGTCGAGGGTGACCGGCGCGGTCTCCAGGACGACGCGACCGCCCTGGGGCATGGCATCCCGCGCGTTGACCGTGAGGTTCATGACCACCTGCTCGAGCTGCCCCGGGTCCGCCGACACGCGCCCCGCGGCCGGGTCCAGCCGGAGCTCCAGCTGGACGTCCTCCCCGATGAGCCGGCGCAGCATGGTGGCCAGGTTGCCGACCAGCGTGTTCACGTCGATCACCTGCGGCTGGAGGAACTGCCGGCGGCTGAAGGCGAGAAGCTGGCGCGTCAGCGAAGCCGCGCGCTCGGACGCCCGGCGGATCTGTTCCACGTCATGGGCCAGCGCGTCCCCCTTCCGGAGCACGCTCTTGATCAGGTCGCTGTGGCCCATGATCACGGCGAGCAGGTTGTTGAAGTCGTGGGCGATCCCGCCCGCCAGGCGGCCGACGGCTTCCATCTTCTGCGCCTGCCGGAGCTGAGCCTCGAGGCGCTTCCGCTCCGAGGTGTCCTCGAGGATCGCCAGCGTCCCGATCTCCGCACCGGCCGAGTCCCGCAGCATGGCGAGGGCGAATCGACACTCCATCCAGCGCCCGTCTCGCGCGAGGATCTCGGCCTCGTGCTCCCGGATGCGGTCCTCCGCGCGAAGACGACGCATCAGGTCGCGTGCCGCCTCACGCCCGCCCCGCTGGAACTCGGCCACCGGCCGGCCCAGCACCTCGTCGGCGCGGTAGCCGAGCAGCTCCTGGGCCCGCGGGCTCCAGTACGTGATGCGGCCCCGCACGTCGGTCGTGACGATCCCCGCCGGCGAGTGCTCCGCGATGGAGCGGAGGAAATCCCGAGCCCCGCGCGCCTCGGCGTACAGCCGCGCGTTGCGGATCGCCAAGGCGGCCTGGCCGGCGAAGCTCTCGAGCATCTCCCGGTCTTCGGGATCGAGGTCGAAGGGCGACCGCCCGTTCAGCGCGAGGACGCCGAGCAGCTGGTCCTGGTGGACGAGCGGCACGACGTACGCGCTCCGGAGGCCGTGCTGCCGGAACCAGTCCACCGCGAGGATCCGTCCGTCGGCGAAGACGTCCGGGACGATCAGCGCTTGGCGGTGCGTGGCGACCCAGCCCGGCAGGCCCTCGTCGAATCCGATCTGGCGGCGCCCGTAGGTGGCGGCCAGGATCTCGTCGGAGAACGCCCGCGGCTCGAGCGTCCGCGCCGCCTCGTCCGCGACCCAGAGCCCCACCGCCGGGGCCTCCATCAGCTGCGCGCCCGCGCGGGCGATCTCGTTCAACACCTGATCGGGGTCGAGCGACGCCGCGATGACGCCCGACAGCCGCGCGAGACCGCGCAGGCGCGCCAGCCGCCGGTCGGCGGCGGCCTTCTCGCGGCGGAGCCGGGCGAGCTCGGTGCTGGGCGACTCGGGCTTCACGACGCCTCCGTCCTCCGCGGTCACCGGGCTCCCCTGGCTCCCCGAGAGTCTATTGGACGGCCTGCGGCCGGTGGGCTCACGCGACCTCCGATCGCCTCAGTACGCCCGCGCCGTGCATCCGAAGTGGCGGCACCCGCACGCCTCGGCGCCGTCTCCCGCGCGAGCGCACGCCCGGCAGCAGTATGCGCGCCCCGCGTCCACCAGGCAGCTGCACGCCGGGTTCGCGCAGCCACCCGGCATGACCTCGGGCGCGGCGGCCATCCCGCCGGGGAACCGGGGAAGCGTCGGCGCCGGCGCGGTCACGTGCCACCTCGCGCGCCTCGAGTGCCACCGAACGGCGCGGGCGTGACAAGCTCCGGCAGTCGGGTGCCGGGCGCGCGGGTCGGCACCGTGTCACCCGAGCGCCGGCCCGAGCTCGATGATCCCTCCGGAACTAGCGAGAAACACGGACCTTCCGTCACCGTCCGACCTCCCTCGTCGCTCGCCGCCCCGAAGCGGTCCCCGCGCGCATCGCCGCGGGCACGGCCCTTGCTAAATCCGGACGACATGGGCTCGTCCCTCATCAGCTCCTCGGTGCTCTCGAGCTGCCGTGTGTGCGGCTGGGCAACGCTCCCCGGCTCGACGCTCTGCGTGGGATGCCTGGACATCCGCGAGTGGAGCCGGGTCAACCGCGCGTTCTGCGAGCTCCTCCACCGGACGCAGCCTCGCGAACGCGTCTCCGCTCACGCCGAGATCTACGCGCCGGCGGGCCTCGCGCTGAGCGCCTGAGTCCCGCCGCCCAGCATCGCTCCGGCCTCTCACTCGCCGCGATCCGCGATCGCGACCCATCACACCACGCCGGTCGCGCGAAGCTCCGCCACGGCCTCGGACGAGTACCCCAGGACCTTCGTCAGCACCTCGTCCGTGTGCTCGCCCAGGAGCGGCGCGGGGGTCGCGGCCTCGGCGGGAGTCCCGTGGAGCCGGATGGGCGGCCCGACCATTCGCATGCGCCCGGCCGTCGGATGGCTCACGGTCACGATCGCTCCGCGCGCCCGGAGATGCTCCGACTCGAGCGCCTCGCCGACCGACTTGATCTTCCCGGCCGGCACGCCCGCCCGCTCGAGCCGCGCGAGCCACTCCGCCGCCGCCTCCGTGCGGAAAATCGCGCCGAGGAGCGGCACCAGCACGTCACGCTGCTCCACGCGCTTGGCCTCGGTGTCGAAGCGCGCGTCGGTCGCGAGCTCGGGATGGCCGATCGCCTGGCAGAACCGGGTCCAGAGCGAGTTGTTCGCCACGCCCACCGTGAGGTAGGCGTCGGACGCCTCGAAGACCTCGTAGGGCACGATGGACGGATGCTGGTTCCCTCGGCGGCGGGGGCTCGCGCCCGTTGTGAGGTACCCCTGTCCTTGGTAGGTGAGGAGCGCCGCCATCACCTCGAGCATCGCGATCTCGACCTTCTGTCCGAGGCCCGTCCGCTCCCGGGCGAGGAGGGCCAGGACGACGCCATGGGCGGCCATCGTGCCCGAGGCGAGATCGGCGATGGAGTTGCCCACCTTCACCGGCGGCCCGTCGGGGAAGCCGGTGAGGTCCATCACGCCCGACTCGCCCTGGACGATTAGGTCGTAGCCCGGCCGGCTCGCCTCCGGGCCCGACTCGCCGAAGCCCGAGATCGAGCAGTAGACGAGCCGCGGGTTCGACGCGTGGACGGCCTCCCAACCGAAGCCCAGCCGCGCGAGCGTGCCGGGCCGGAAGTTCTCGAGCAACACGTCGGCGCCCACCAGGAGCTTCCGGAGGACCGCTTTCCCCGCCTCCGCCTTGAGGTCGAGGGTGACGCTCTTCTTCCCGCGGTTGACGCTCATGAAGTAGGTCGACTCGCCGCCGGCGAAGGCAGGCCAGGCGCGCGTGTCGTCCCCCTTGCCCGGCTCCTCGACCTTGATCACCTCGGCGCCCATGTCGGCGAGGAGCATCGTGGCGTAGGGGCCCGCGAGCACCCGGGACAGGTCGATCACTCGCGTGCCGTCGAGGGGCCTCATGAGGTCCTCCGGAAGATCCGCTTGGCGGCGCTCTTGGCGAACGCCGAGACCCGGCCGGTCGCCGTCTCCGCCCGCCGACGCCAGAAGAGCGCGGCCCGCTCGCCGAGGCTCAGGGTCGAGAAGTAGTAGATGTCGTCCACCGCCTCGATCGTCACGCGCGAGCCGGGGCGGAGCCCCTTCGTGCCCGCGCCGTGGCAGAAGAACTTCGCGCCGCCCGGCAGCTCGACGAGCGCCAGGTGGAGCGGCGACGCGAATCCCGTCGGCGGCGAGTAGAGCGTGGTGAAGGAGATGACCTCGCCGCGGGCCGGCACCGTCGCCGGCGCCATGGGGGTCCCGTCGTCGGGACAGTATCGCGTCGGCGGGGCGCAGATCCGCCGGCAGCGGGAGCAGCGCGACGCGGGGATCGCCCCGTCCGGTCCAGGCCCGGTCCCGCGCTCCGGCGCCGTGCCGCCGATGGACCCGCTCTCGTCCCCGGTCCTGGCCTGCCCGCCGGCCGGCGCCGGGCGGTCGGCGGCCCTGCCCTCCACCTCCGGCGGCCGGCGGGCGGTCACGCGGCCTCCAGGAGCGTCACCCAGTTCGACGTCGCGAGCCCGCCGATGGACTGCGCGAGCCCGACGCGCGCCGGCACCTGCCGGCCGGTCGCCTGCCCGGTGAGCTGCCAGCACAGCTCGACCACCTGGGCGAGCCCCGTCGCGCCGAGGGGATGGCCGCGCGCCTTGAGCCCGCCCGATGGGTTCACCGGCAGTCGCCCGCCCAGCGCCGTCTCACCGTGGGCGACCATGCGGGCCGCCTTCCCCGGGGGCGCGAGGCCCGTGTCTTCCATCGAGATCAGCTCGAAGGGCGCGAAGGCGTCGTGGAGCTCGGCCACCTCGACCCGCTCCGGGCCGAAGCCGGCCATGCGGAACGCCGCCCGAGCCGCCTCGCGGGTCGCCCGGAACCCAGTGAAGTCGTCGCGGTACCGGAGGGCGAGGTAGTCCGATCCCTGGCCGATCCCGGCGAGGCGGACCGGGGCGCGCTCGGCGCGGACGACGACGGCCGCCGCGCCATCGGAGATCGGGCAGCAGTGGTAGAGGCGGAGCGGGTCCGCCACGAGCCGGCTCTCCAGCACCGTCTCGATGCTCACCGTCTCCTGGAAGTGCGCGAGGGGGTTCCGGGCGCCGTTCGCGTGGTTCTTCACGGCGACCAGCGAGATGTCCCGGAGGGTGGCACCGGTCCTCGACATCCACGCGCGGGTGACGACGCCGGCCAGCGCGGGCATCGTCGCTCCGTAGGAGCGCTCGTAGGGGTCGATCGAGCGGCTGATCAGCTCCGACACGCGGGGCGTCGGGAGGTGGGTCATCTTCTCGCCGCCGACGACCAGGACCGTCCGGTGGAGCCCGGCGGCGATCTCGGCGTACGCGGCGAACAGGGCGGCGGCGCCCGACGAGGTCGCCGTCTCGGCGCGGAGGCTCGGCACCCGGGCGAGCCCGAGATGGGTCGCCACGTGCGAGGCGAAGTTGCCCTCGCCCACGAACTCCTCGGGATTCATCGCCGAAACCACGAGGGCGTCGGGTCGCTCCAGGCCGGCGGCGGCCAGGGCCCCGCGGCCCGCCTCCGCCATGAGGTCGGGCAGCGAGTCCTCCCGCCGGCCGACCCGCGTCATGGCCGCCCCCGCGATGTAGACGTCGCCCACGCGCCCCCCCGAGCGGCCCGACGGCTGGGCGCCCGGACGGGGCCCGCTCAGATCTCAGCGTACGCGGCCCGCACCGGGGCGGTCAAATTTGCGAAGCGGCCGGGTAGTTCATCCGCGGCCGGATGGTGGCCCCGGCGCCGGCGGCATCATTGTCAATAAAGACAGTCCCTTGTGAGCCGAGACGGTGTGACGGTCGCTTGACGACGCGGCGGGCCGGTGATGTGATGCCCAGGCCCGGGTTCCGCGGAAGGCTCGCGTCGCACCCGGCCGAGGAGGCAGCATGGCGGACGGTGTGGCGTTCATCGACGGCGAGTACACCCCGGCCCACGAGGCGCGGATCCCCCTCTTCGACCTCGGGTTCACGCGCGGGGACGCGGTCTACGACACGGTGTCGGTCTGGCACGGGCGCTTCTTCCGGCTCGACGACCACGTCGCCCGCTTCCTGCGCTCCTGCGCGGGAGCGCGGCTCACCTGCCCCCACCCGCCCGGGGAGCTGAAGCATATCCTCGCGGAGTGCGTCCATCGAGCGGGCCTCGAGGACGCCTACGTCCAGATGATCGTGACACGCGGCGAGTTCGTCTCGATGACCAAGCGCGACCCGCGCCTCTGCCGGAACCGCTTCGTCGGCTTCGCGCTGCCCTACATCTGGATCGTTCCGCCCGAGCGGCAGGAGATCGGCATCGACCTCGCGATGGTCGACAACCGGCGGACGCCGGCCGAGGCGATCGACCCCCGCGTGAAGAACTTCAACTGGATGGACCTCCAGCGTGGCCTCTTCGAGGCCCTCGACCGGGGCGCCGACACCGCGGTCCTCTGCACGCCCGACGGGCACCTCGCCGAGGGCCCCGGCTTCAACCTGTTCGTCGTGAAGGACAGCACGGTGTGGACGCCGCGCGGCAACGTCCTCGAGGGGATCACGCGCCAGACGGTGCTCGACCTCGCCGCCGAGCTGGCCGTCCCCGCCCGGCAGGCGGACCTTCCGCCGGACGCGCTCCGGACGGCGGACGAGGCGTTCCTCTCATCGACGGCGGGCGGGATCATGCCCGTCGCGCGCGTGGACGGGAAGCCGCTCGGCGCGGGCCGGCCCGGACCACTCACCACGCGGTTCCGGACCCTCTACTGGGACAAGCGCGAGGCGGGCTGGCTGGGGACCCCGGTCGCCGACCTCCTCTAGCGCCGGGCGGGCCCGCGCCGGCCAGCGAGACCACCGCCCCGACGGTCGCCCGGCTCTCCGGCTAGGCTCCTCCGGGAATCGGCGTTCCCTGGTGAAATCGGAGCGCCCAGCCGTCCGGCGTGCGAGACCAGATGGAGCTTCGCCGGGCATGCTGGACGACTCCGCCGTAGGTGACGGCGCTGTTGTACGTCACCTGCGCGACGTCCCGATCGAGCGCGCGGGCCCGGAAGCCCGGTAGCGGGAACACCGCATCGATCGGCGCGCGCGGAACGGCCAGCGTGTCCTCTCTCCGGTAGACACGGCCGGATCGACCGAACTCGAAGAAGTCCGGAGCGATCAGCTCGTTCATCCGCCGGATGTCGAAGCGCGTCTCTTCCCGCCAGAGCTCCTCTTCGAGACGCTCGAGCGCGTCGCGATCCAGCTTGCTCAGGTCCATGGCTGTGCCAGGCACCCTAGCCCTGGTCGGCCGACCCTTCCTCGCGGAGGCGCTTCCGGAACTCCCGCGCCGTGTCCTCGGAGGGCTCCTCGCGCGGGCGCTGGCGGCGGTCCTCGATGATGTTGACCCCGCTCCCGCGGCCCATCACGGCTCGCAGCTGGTCCAGGAGCTCCGGGTGGCCGCGGGCCACGATGAACACCGCGTGATCATCGTCGCCGCCGATCTGCCGGACGGCTCGCCGCGGAGGCGCGTCGCCACCCTCGGCCGAGTCGGCCGCCAGCGCGTCTACCGCCTCGCCGCAGACCCCGCAGGTGACCCTGAGCCACGGATGGGTACAGCGCTGGCTCGGCTCCGACACGCTGGCCTCCCTCGCGCGGCCGGACGCCGCGCACCGCTGTGCCCGCTCCTTGCCTCCCGGGGACCCTCCGAAGACTGGCGCGAGTGTAGGGAGGGCCTCCGGCAGTGTCAAGCTTGGGGGCGGTAACCCTCGGCCATGCGTCGGGACGGATTCCGGCCGGCCTCAGGGCACGGCGATGCCGCGCCGGGCCAGCTCCGCCTCGAGGTGGAGGGGCCGCGTCCCGACGGGCTTGCCTTCCGGCACCGTCCAGAAGACCTCGAACTCGAGCCCGTCCGGGTCCTTGGCGTAGAGCGAGAGGCTCACGCCGTGATCCGACGAGCCCACGAGCGCCCCCGCCTCGGTCAGCCGCTGGCGCGCCCGGACCAGATCCGTGAGCTCGCCGACCTCCCACGCGGAGTGGTACATGCGCGCGACGCCCTCGTGGGGCGGCGGGACCCCGCGCTGCTCGAACAAGCCGAGGTTGTGGTCGTCGGGGGTGCCGGGAATCTTCAGGAATGCCGCGTTCGGGTACCGGACCTTGACCTCGAAGCCCAGTACGTCGCGGTAGAAGCGCACGCTGCGCTCGACGTCCGACACCCAGAGAACCAGGTGCTGCAACCGCTTGAGGCCGATCCCGTCCGTCGTCATTGGAGAACTCCCACAGGGAGCCGGCGAAGCTGTCCCGAGCGTCCGGATGCCCTGGCTAGAGGGTTTCGTCGAACACGGCCTACGGCTTGATCAGCCGTTCCTGGCCGTCCTTGTCCGTCAGCTTCAGGGACGCGCTCGCGTCCTCGGCCTTCAGGATGACATGGATCGAGTCCGACTCGGCGAGGAGGCTGAGCCCGGCTCCCCGCGCCGAGCCGGCGAGCTTCACGGACGGCCGGCCGTTCGGGTCGATGAGTCGAAGGATCACGGTCTCCGGGTACGCCTGTCCGTTCATCGTTCCGCCGGGCTGGATCTTGAGGCTGGCCCGCACTCTCCCCTGGTCGTCCACGATCTCGAGGGCGCGCCCGCGGAGCACCGATTCGGCGCCCTGGACGCTGGGCGTCACGGCGTGCGCCAGCAGGAGCACGACGAGCGCGAGATTGACGAACGTGAGGATAACGAGAGATTTCGGAGTCGTCATGCCGTCCTCCCGAAAGAACGTTGGCCTGCGCTCTTCGCCGACCTCGGCTTCCTCGTCGGATGGACCCCGGGGGCTACCCGCCCACCCGCATGCGGACGGCACTCCGGTCGAGCTGGGCCAGGGTGGGCCGCCCGATGAGGGCGAGGGTGCGGTCGATCTCCTTCCGGAGGATCTCGATCGCCAGCTCCACGCCCGGCTCCCCGAGCGCGGCCACGCCGTAGTTGAACGCCTTGCCGATCATGCAGGCCCGGGCGCCCAGCGCGACTGCCTTCACGACGTCCGAGCCACGGCGGATGCCGCCGTCGAGGATCACCTCGGCCCGCCCCGCCACGGCGTCGACGATCTCCGGCAAGGCCTCGATCGGCGAGGGCGCCTGGTCCAGTTGGCGGCCGCCGTGGTTCGATACGATGATCGCCTCGATGCCGCGCTCGGCGGCCAGGCGGGCGTCCTCGGCGGACATGATCCCCTTGAGCGCGATCGGCCCCGGCCAGAGGGAGCGGTACCAGTCGATGTCGGCCCAGCCGATGGCCGCGCTGAACTGCTTCGCGGTGAACGCGGCCAGCGAGACGGCGTCGTGCTCGACCCCGCGCATGCCGACGAAGTTGCCGAAGGTCGGCCGGGGGTGGGTCAGGAAGCCGCGCAGCCACGAGGGGCGGCGCAGCGTGTCGAGGACGTTCCGCACCGTGATCCGGGGCGGCAGCACGAGCCCGCTTCGCACATCGCGCTCGCGCTGGCCCAGGACAGGGGTGTCGACCGTGACCACGAGGGCCCGGTAGCCGGCCGCCTTCGCCCGCTCGATCAGCATCCGGACGATCTCGCGGTCCCGCCACACGTAGAGCTGGTACCAGATGGGCCCGGGCGCCGCCTGGGCGATCTCCTCCATCGGGCAGATCGACATCGTGCTGGCCGTGAAGATGACGCCCTTCCGCCCGGCCGCCCGCGCGGCGACCGCTTCGCCCCGCGGCCAGAACATCCCGGTGAACCCGGTGGGCGCGAGGATCAGCGGCGACTCGACGGGGATGCCGAGGACGGTGGTGGACTGGTCCCGGCGGCTGACGTCGACCAGCGCCCGGGGCCGGAACCGGTAGCGCTGGAAGTCCGCCGTGTTGGCCCGCATGGTCACTTCGTCTTCGGCGCCACCGTCGATGTAGTCGAAGAGGGCCCGCGGCAGCCGCCGCCGGGCCGCGGTTCGGAGGTCGTCGATGGTGACGATCATGGCGTGAAGCTTACTCCCTCCGGAGGCCGCTCGGTGCGGAGAGACTGCGCCAGCCCGCGCCACGGCAGAGGCGGGGTTGCCGTACGTCGGCGCGGATCGGATTCTACTTGACCGCATCGTTATATTGAGTAGAGTTAATAGCAATAGTAGTAGTGGGGGTGATGACGATGGCCCAGCCCGGACGTGAGTACGAGGTGATCAGCGTGTCCCTGCCCAGGGACCTCGTGGCGCGCGTCAACGAGATCGTCCCCAAGACGCGCCGGAGCCGGATCATCCGCGACCTGTTGTCCTCCTTCGTCGACTCGGTGAACCGGAAGCGGGTCGCCGAGGAGTACAGGAGCTACTACGCGCGCCGTCCCTCCCGTGAGACCGAGGAGGAGCAGAGCCTGCTTGACGCGTGGGAGATCAGCGACGCCGAGGTCTGGGCCATGCTGGAGCGAGAGGAGTCCCGTGGCCGTCGTGCGACGCGGTGACGTCGTGCTCGCCAGCCTCGACCCCACGGTCGGGGTGGAGATCAGGAAGACGCAACCCGTCGTCGTGGTTTCCAACGACTACATCAACGAGCTGAGCCCGCTCGCCGTGGTGGTGCCGCTGACGAAGAACACGTCCCACGTGTCCCCCAGCCATGCGGTCATCCCCAAAGGCACGGCGGGCCTGAGTGTCGCTTCCAAGGCGTTGACGGAGCAGATCAAGGCCCTCGACAAGCGCCGCCTCGTGCGGCGCCTGGGCACCTTGCCGGTGCATCTCCTGGCTCAGATTGATCGAGCCCTGAGGACGACGCTCGCCTTACGGTGACGCGCTCGCCGGCCCGCGGCGACTTCCTCGACAGAAAGCGCGCCACGCTCGATCCGAGATCGGACCCTCGGAGTCCTCCGAGGGCGGCGGAGCGTCGCGGTCACCGCGCCCGCAGAACGCCATCGCAGGAGGGTTCTCGAAGGCGCACTGAGGACAGGTCACGCGGGAGGCTCCTCAGCCTCTGCCTCGGCCCTCTCCAGCCAGAAGGGCATGCTCATCTCGCGGTACATCGTCGCCGCGGTGCTGAGGTGCTCCTGCGCCTCCGACCGCCTGTCCATACGCCGATAGAGCTTGCCGAGGCCGAGGTGGCAGTGGGCGATCAGCGGACGCATGCCGAGCTCGTCAGCCAGCGCGATCGAGCTCCGGAAGTACGCCTCGGCTTCTGGCCCGTCGGAAGGATCGCGGCGCGCGGCCACCTCGCCGAGGAGGCGTAGCGCGTACACCTCGTGGCCGCGCTGCTTGTGCTGTCGAGCCAGGTCGAGCGCGTGCCGCCCGAGCTGCGCCGCCTCCTCGATCTGCCCCGTCGCGAGCACGACCTCCCCCAGCGGAATGGCTCCCAGCAGGTGGTCGGAGACGAGCTTCATCGAGGCGCTCTGGTCCGCCACCCGGCGCAGCAAGGGAATGCCCTCCACGGTCCGATTCGCGAGCGAGTACGCAGCCCCGAGCGACGCTGCGATCCCGTGGAATATGAGCGCCGTGAACCCGAAAGCGTGGCAGACCTCCAGGCCCTGTTCCAGTGGAGGCATGGCGGCGGCAGCGTTCCCCTGCCGGAGGTAGACCATCCCCACCCCCATGCACGCCATGATCAGAGCGAGCGGGTTCTGCAACGCCTGGGCGCGCCGCAGCGGTTCCTCCGTCCGACGTGTTGCCTCCCCGAACTCGCCGAGCTCAGCGAGCGACCACGCGAGATAGGTTGTGTTGACCGGCGCCTCCGGCGTCAGGACAGAGAAGGCGGGGGTCTCGTCGGCCTCGAGGGCGATCAGGACCTCGCGGAGCGTGGCGGCTGCCTGCCGATAGTCACCACGGTCATGCTGGATTAGACCCAACTGGCCTCTCGCTTGGCGCCACAGCAGGCCGTTACCGGTCGATTCGGCGATGGCGAGGGCGCGGTCGATTGATTCCCGCGCGCGGTCGGAATCTCCCATCATCCAGAGGCCTGTACTGACAAACATGGAGATCATCCCCGCCCGGGGCTCGTCGCCCAGCCGCGCGGCAAGTGACTCCGCCTCGCGCAGGTACGCCATCCCTCGCTCGACCTCGCCGAGCCTGTGGATGGCGTTCCGGAGGTCGAGGCGGACGTCGATCGCCTGCTCGATGCCCTCGCGGGTCTCGGGGAGGTGCCTGGTCGCGGCGAGGGCTCGCTCGAGATGGGTGCCAGCATCCCGCAGCGCGAAGCGCGCC
>DATAFX010000123.1:0-5003 GCA_036257195.1 Candidatus Methylomirabilota bacterium
TGACGATCGACGAGGCTCTCCGCCAGGCGACCGCCGAGGCGTCGCGCGGCGTCGTCACGTTTCCGGCGGACCTTCACGGCTTCCCCGGGGTCGCGCATGGCGGCGCGGTGGCGGCGGTCTTCCACCGGCTCACCCTGCCCCGCCCTCCCGTGGAGCTCCACGTCGAGCTCCTCCGCGGCGTCCCGACCGTCACGCCGCTCGGCCTCCGCACCGGCAGCACCGGCGCGACCGCGCGGCTCGCCCTCCTCCAGGGGGAGCGCCCGCTCGCCGAGGCGACGCTCCGCCGCGAGGGGATCACCCCGCCGGACGTGTCCTCGCTGCGTGACCGGTGGGCGGGGGATCATGACGCGCGGGACGAGGTCCCGGGCACGGCGACCTGCCTCGCATGCGGGGCGGGCAACCCGCTCGGGCTCGGCATCCGCTTCCTGATGAACGACCGTTTCCTCTGGCGCGAATATGCGCCGCCGGCGACCTACCGGACGCGCGAGGGCGCGCATCCGGCCCTGGCGCTCGTCCTCCTGGACGAGCTCGGCTGGTGGCTGGGCGCGCTCGCGCAGCAGGAGTGCGGCGTCACCACCGACGTCCGGATCCGGTTATTCCAGGCGCTCCCGTCCGGGCCACTCGTCGTGCTGGGCGACCGCCGCACCGTCGGGAGCGACGACGACCCCCGAGGGCGCTACTGCCGGACCGCGGGGTTCCTCCTGGGCGGGGACGGCACCCTCCTTGCGTCGGCCGAGGTGCGGTTCGCGGGTAGCCGGGCCTACACCCGTCGGCTGGTCGAGCCGTTCCTGGCGACCACCCCGCTCGAGAGTCTCGCGCGGTGGTTTCCGACCGCTCGCGACCTCCTCCGCCGGGAGTCCGACCGCTAGAGCCGCAGCGGGCGATTTTCGCTTGCAAGCGCCCGCATTCGTGGCGAAAATGGTCCCCGAGGCCCTGGAAATCATGAAGAACATCATCGTCTACAGCCGTGAGCTAAAGGCGCAGAATCTTTATCCAAGACGTATCATTTCTCCCCCGGCACCCAACAAGTGTTGTCCCGGTCGTATGGAAGTCCTCGGCCGGCCGCGGCTCGACGAGCAGAGTCGGCGCTTCTCGTACAAGCGGTGCAAGGTTTGCGGCTTTGCGCTTCGCCACTTCCTGGACCCCGTCGGCACCGTCCTAACCCCACCGTCGCATGACGCGAAAGCCCGGAAGCCTATGCCGGGAAAGGAGAATCGGCCGCTCGGCCCGGTGCCTGCACCGGATCGAGGAATCCCGTTGACGGCGGCGCGGAAGTCGGCGCCGATCCGTCACGTCCCTCGGTCGGTCCCTGCCCGACGATCCCATCCGGTCGAGGTCGGACGGAAGAGCGCGGGGCGGCGGCGGCGCTAGGAGCCGCGCCTGGGTGATGGGGCTATCGTTGTCCTCCCATTCGGAGCCGGAGACCAGTTTGTCAATTCCTCAAGGTTTCATTGGAGTGATTCCCCATGGACAAGATCATCGAGTGGCCCCTTTGGTCGGCCGAGCAGATTGCTGAGGCGCTTCCGCAACTCGTCGGCGTGGTCGAGATCCACCTGGCGGACCTTCCCCCCGAGCACCTCGAGAAGAACCGCGCCGCTGTCGAGGTCCTGAAGGGCGACGTCCCGGGAGCGGCCCAGGTTCGGGACGGCTCGCGCAGCCGGGATCTGACCACGCTCGGCTTCGCATTGGACGTGCTCGGGCGCCGCGCGGCGCGGGATGGGGAGCTGAGCGAGGCACTCCGCCTCTTCCAGGCGGCCCACGAGCTCTTCCGGCGGGCCAACCCGTCGATGCATGCCACCCGTCCCATGCGCCAGACGCTGGGCAACGCCATGCGCACCCTGCTGATCGACCAGGTCGCGCGGTGTCGGCGGGGGGACACCGACGTCCGCGCGGTCCGCGCCGACCTGGCTGCCTTCGTCAGCTCGGCGTGGGGCACGATGCCCCCTCAGGTGTCCCTGGCCATCGACGAGATGATCCTGCTCGAGCTCGAGCGCGCGCGACTGGCCGCCGAGAGCGATCCGGAGGTGCGCGACCGGTTCGTGCAGGACAACGTCGAGGCCGTCCTCGAGCTCGCGGTGCCGGCGCGGCTCGAGCGCATACGGCGGGATTGGGAGGATCTCGGCGAACGGATCGCCCCCGGGGCGGTGCGGCGCGCGCAGCGCGCGGGACGGCGCCCCGAGCCTCTGTCCACCCTCCTGCCCCTGGTCATTTGGGCGGAGCTCCGCCAGGCCGTCGAGCAGGGAGACACCGAGGCCCTCGGCCAAGCCCTGGCCGACGTGCGGGACGCGCTGGAGGGGAACCTTCGCCGGCGGCTCGACGCGAAGCCCGAGTATCGTGAGCCGGCCTCGGAGCTCCGCACCGGGGGGGCCCCCGACCCCGCCTTCCTCCAGGCGCGCGAGCTGCTCCTCCGGCGCGATCCTCGGGCGCTCGATGAGCTCGCCGAGCTGCACTATCGCCGCAGCACGAACACGATCGCCAAGGAGTGGTACGCCTATGCCCTGACGCTGTTCGGCCAGGGCACCGACATCCACGACGTCATCGAGCTGCTCGAAGCGGCCATTGCCTCGGACCGCTTCCACGAGCACCGAGGATGGACAGCGCGCTGGAATCTGGGCTGCGCCCTCCGCCGCCTGCCGTCCCGCGCGGACGAGGCGCTCGACGTCCTCCTGCCTGTCCTGGAGCTGGACGCCCACCCGACGGAGGCCTTCGAGCTCTGCCTCCTCTGGGCGATCGAGCAGAACCGCCAGGACGTGCTGGCAACCCTATGCCTCCGGGCTCGCCACTACGAGGCGCACCTGCTCGCAGCGCTCCTGGACGCGGAGAAGCCCGGCACCGGGCCGACCGCGCGCTTCCGGGATCACTTCCGCCGGATCAACCGGATCCTCCGGGAGCCGGACCGCGTCTTTCCCGATCCCCGGGAGCGGCTGCTCTTCGAGGAGCTCGATCAGCTGACGCGCGAGTTCATCGAGACCTCGCTGGTCGCGACGGGCGTCGAGTGGTTCCGGCAGCGGGTGGCCGCCGGGCCCGAGGCGGGAGTCTTCAAGAACTGGGACTGCGCGGCCGTCCTCAACGAGGAAGCGGGAGACCTCGCCGCCAGCTGGCGGTGCCGGCTCCACAGCTGGCGCGTCACCCAGCACCGGCGCAATGTCGATCCTCGGAAGAAAGCCCAGCTCATGCGCGGCCTCCTTGGTTGGGCCCAGCGGCACGGGTTCCGCGAGGACGGACTCCGCGTCCTGCGACAGGGCTGGCCGGACACGAGCTTCACCGAGGCCGACGCGCGCCTGTGGGCGGAGCGGCTCGGGGCCTCGCTCGCCGAGGTCGGCCCGGGAGGGCCGGGAGAGGACGCCGGCTCACCGGGCGGCGGTCCCGAGCCGGCCGCGGCGCCGCTGCGCGGCGACCCCGGCGGGCGCAGGCCGCGGACCGGAGACGGGCCGGCGCGCCGCGCCGCCCTCGCGCTCCTGCTCGACTGGGAGAACGTCAAGGTGAGCTTGGCGCGCCACCTCGACAACCTCCCGGATGCCCGGGCGCAGGCCGTCCGCCCGCGGCTTCACGGCGTCGAGCTCGCGTCGCGGCTCCTCGACGCCGCGTGGCGGCACGGTCTCCCCCGGCAGCGTTGGGCCGTCGCCGACTGGGACCGCGACTTCTTCGAGGGGGACCAGAAGGCCGTCCGGAACGCGCGATTCTCGACCGACATCGCCGGGGGCGACAAGGCCAACGCCTCCGACCATGTGCTGCGCGAGAAGATCCACTTCGTCTTGCGCGAGCACCCCGAGATCCCGGTGTACGTGATCGGCACCGGGGACGGCGACTTCTACGAGGTCGTGAAGACCCTCCAGGCCCAGGGGAAGCAGGTCATCCTCTGGACGACCCGTCGAGCGGTCAGCGAGAGCTACGGGGCAAGTCTCCGCGGGCCGGACCGGATCCGCATCGAGTGGTTGGAGGATCTCGTCTTCGGCGAGCCAGCCGACGACCCGGTGAAGTAGCCGGCCGTCAACCCGGCCCGCGAGTCAGGCGGAAGCGCGGAACCGGCGCAGGATGGCCTCGAGCTCCTCGCCGGCGCGGTGCCGCTCGCGCATCACGGCCTCGTGACGCTCCTGCACGTCGACGAGCTCGCGGGCGAGGCGCTCGCGCTCCCGGGTCAGGCTCTCGTGGCTCGCGCGGAGCGTCGTCAGCGCCGCACGACCCTCCTCGTGCTCCTGGCTGAGACGCTCGTGGGTCGCGCGCAGCTCGCCGAGCTCCCACGCGAGGCGATCCGCGGTCTGCCGGTACTCGTCGTGCTCCCGGGCGAGCGCCTCGACGTTGGACACGAAGCCATCCCAGTCCAGCACGATCTGCCGGACCGCCTCGACGACCGATCGCAGCTCGCCGAACTTGACTTCGCCCATGGCGCATCCTCCTGCCCCGGATCACCCGTAGGGGAGACTCACGATAGCCCACCGCCTCGCCGCCCCGCAAGCCGTCCGGGGAGCGGGCGGGGCGAGCCCCGCTCGCGGGGCACCCAAACACCTGGAGAGTGTGCTGTCGGGATCACACCGCGTGCTCGCCCCGGGACCCTTGACGTCGCCGCGCAAGCCGCCTACCGTCTGCCTACCCCACTCCCGAGCGGAGGATCTCCCGGTGCCGAGGACGCACGCGCAGGTCGAGGGACGTGATCGGAAATGCGTCCCGATGTGGCTCGCGGTCGGCCTGGCCTTCGGCCTCTCGACCACCGGGGCGACGGCGGCCAGCACGAGTTTCGACGGTCAGGGCCGCATCATCGCGGTCGACCCCGGCCAGCGCACGGTGACGATCGAGCACGCGGTGATTCCCGGGCTCCTCCCCGCCGCGCGATCCGAGTTCCCGGTCGAGAGCGCGGGCCTGATCCAGGGCGCGCATCTCGGCGACCGCATTCGGTTCAAGCTCCGAGCCGGGGACGAGTCCCATGGCTTGCTCACCGTCGTGGCTCTGGCGTCCGACGCGCCGACCCCTGCCGGGTGGCTCGATCGGCTGCTGCTGGCCATCGC
>DATAFX010000003.1:0-16626 GCA_036257195.1 Candidatus Methylomirabilota bacterium
GTGCGGCTGTCCCACGTTGCCCGAGATCCGCATGTCGTCGGCCAGGGTGGTCAGAACGCCCTCGGCGGTGTTCGACAGCTGGTTGTAGAACTGCCGCGGTCCGGCCGCCGCCACGATCGTCACCGCGCTCTGCTCCGGCCGGAAGCCCAGCTCCACGTGGAGGGGCGGCCAGGGACTCTCGGCCTCGTTCTCCGCGATCACGTAGGATAGCTTTCCCGGATGTCCGAGTGTCCCGCGGTCGAGGGCGCCGGGCAGTGAGCCGCACACGTTGCGCATGACCAGGCGGACGGCGCGCCCGATCGTGAGGTTCGACCGCCAGCCCGGCCCGAACAGGTTGTCTCCGGCGTTGATGTCCAGCTCGCGCGCCACTGGCCCGTTGACGATGAGGAGAACGCCCGCGCCGGAGGTTGAGGTTCCCGGCCCGTGATAGCTCCAACGAGGGTCCCCGATGCCCTCGACGGCCGCTACGAGGACCGGCATGTACTCGGGCCGGCACCCCGCCATGACGGCGTTGATGGCGACCTTCTCGGCGGTGACGGAGACCGCCCGGTGGGCGACGTAGGTGATCTCGTGGTCGGGACGGAGGCGAGCGGCCTCCAGCATGCGCCCGACCCGCTCCGGGGTGGGGGGGATGACGGGAAGTCCGTCCGTCCATCCCTGGGAGAAGCAGAGCTCGATCGCCGCGGCGTCGTCCGCGGCCTCGAGGCGCTTCGAAGCGAGGGTGGCGGGGCCCATCTCGGTTGCGCCGGGATCAGCGAGCCTTCTCGGCGGCCTGGAAGCCCATCCGCCCGTGGGTGCCGTCGCAAAACGGCTTGTTGGCCGAGTGCCCGCAGCGGCAGAGCGCGATGGTGTCGCCGGTGAGCGTGAATTCCTTGCCTTCCGCGTCGATCAGGTGGACCGGGCCCTTCACGAGGTATGGGCCGTTCATGCGGGTCATGATGCTCGGCTTCTCCACGTCACGCCTCCTTGGCATGCCCCCCGGAGAGGGCGTGGGGTCAGTTGGGTACGAGCCTCGCCAAACAGCATGGAGAATCCACACGCCGCCTGTCAATCGGCCGAATGGGTCGCACCTCCGGCGCGGGCGCCTCAGCGGACCAGGGCGCCGAGTCCGCCGACCGCCGCGCCCCCGGCCACGAGCCACGCGGAATTGAGCCGTGTCACCAACAGGACCACCGCTGCCCCCGCCGCCAGCACCGCCGTGAGCCCGTCCACGACAGCGGCCTGCGCGAGCTCCCAGGTGACCGTCGCCATCAGGGCGACCGATGCCGCATTCGCGCCGTCGAGGAACCCGCCCGCCCAGGGCGATCGTCGGAGCCGCGGGATCAGCGGGCTCGATACCGCCACGAACACGAAGGCCGGGAGGAAGATCGCCACGGTCGCGACGACCGCGCCGGGAACCCCGGCGACGAGGTAGCCGATGAAGGTCGCCGCGGTCAGGACGGGTCCGGGCGTGAGCTGGCCGATCGCCACGGCGTCGAGGAGTTGAGCGTCGGTGAGCCAGCCGGTTCGCTCGACCAAGTCCGGCCGGAGGAATGCCAGGAGGACGTAGCCGCTCCCGAAGAGGATCGAGCCGACCTTGAGGAAGATGAGGCCGAGCTGGGGCAGGATGGCGCTCGCGCTTGCCGGTCCTCCCATCGCGGGGGTGAGGCCGCCCGTGGCGAGGGCGCTGAGGCCGATCAGCCCTCCTGGCGCCAGCGTCCGAGCGCCGCCGGCCGTCGCGACGGCGCGGAGCAGGGGGAGGCCGATCGCCGCCGCGAACAGCAGGACGACCTCGTTGACTCCGCGCAGGGCGAGGAGGAGCACTGCCAGCGCAGCGGCGGCGGCGAGCGGGGTGGCGAGGGCCTTCCGGCCGAGCCCCCACAGCGCCTGGACCACGACCGCGATGATCACCGGCTTGACGCCGTAGAGGATCCATCCCGCCTGGGGGAGCCCGCCGTAGCGGGTGTACACGGCGGCGAGGACGAGGGTGATCAGCATCGCCGGCAGGATGAAACAGACCCCGCCCGCGACCAGGCCGGGCCAGCCGGCGCGCACGAAGCCTACGTGGATCGCCATCTCGGTCGAGTTCGGGCCGGGGATGAGGTTCGTGGCCCCCAGGAGGTCGAGGAACTGCTCGCGCGTGAGCCACCGCCGGCGGCGGACGACGTCGTCCTCCATCAGCGCCACGTGAGCGGCCGGCCCCCCGAACCCGATCAGGCCGAGCGTGAGAAACAGGAACGCGACCTCGCCCACCCGACCTCGCGGCGCGGCAAAACCCGGGCTCTGGTCGGTGGCGCCGTCACCCATCTGGGCGGTCTCTCGCGCGGAGTATACTCGGGACCGGAGGCGCTCGCATGAGAGGGAACGTCAAGCCGGGGAGCGCGCGCGCCCCCGGGGACGGCGGCGGTCACGGTCCCCTCTCGGCGGCTCTGGTCGCGTGGCTGGATGCCGAGCCGCTCGATGGCCGGGCCGTTCTCGACGTCGGGACGGGGACCGGCCGCCTCGCCCTCCACCTCGCGCCGCGCGCCCGGCGCGTCCTCGGGATCGACACCGACGCGGGCGCGCTCGTCGAGGCCCAGCGCCTCGCCCGCCGGGCGGGGCTCGCCAACGTGCTCTTCGTCGTCGCTGACGCCGAGCAGGCGAACTACCGGGCGTTCGGCCAGCCGGATCTCGTGGTCGCTCACCTCTGCATGTCCGACGCGATCGTCGCTCGGGCTGGCGCCAGCCTGCCCCCCGGGGGCGTGCTCGTCTTCGCGGCGTTCCACACCGACCAGTGGCGGGAGACGGGCAGGGTGTCACGCTTCGCCTACGGACCCGACCGGGCGCGGAGCGTCCTCGAAGCGGCGGGGTTCCATGTCGAGCGACTCGAGGTGGAGCGGGAGATCGCCCGCTTCTCGTCCGCGGCGGAAGCCCTGACCAGCGTCGAGGGGCTGCGTCCCCGGTGGGAGGCGGACGGGCGCTGGGTCGCCTGGGAGCGGTTCGTGGTCGAGGGAGGG
The DNA here is from genome assembly GCA_036257195.1 of Candidatus Methylomirabilota bacterium. Taxonomy (GTDB): domain Bacteria; phylum Methylomirabilota; class Methylomirabilia; order Rokubacteriales; family DASRDR01; genus DASRDR01. The sequence goes on from DATAFX010000003.1 coordinate 2,976, forward strand.
CGTACGCTCACCCAGAGCCGGTTGGTCGTGCTCGCCCGGCGCCCCCTGACCGCGTCATGACACCGGCCGGGCTCGCGGCGCAAGTCAAGGACGTGGGGCGACGGCTCGGCTTCGATCTCGTCGCGGTCGGGCCGGCGGGCCCGCCCGACCACGCGGCGGCCTTCGAGGGTTGGCTCGACGCAGGCCACGCCGGGACGATGGACTACCTGGAGCGCGGTCGGGACAAGCGGGCCGATCCGGGGCGGGTCCTGCCCGGGGTCCGGTCGGTGGTCGCCTGCGCCCTCGGCTACTTCCAGGGCGCGGGTGTGCCAGGGCCGTCGGGGGTGGCGCGATACGCCTGGGGCGAGGACTACCACCGGGTGATGGAGAGGAGGCTCCGGGCCCTCGCCGACACGATCGTCGAGCTGGCGCCGGGGACGGCGGCGCGCGCCTACGTGGACACCGGCCCGCTCCTCGAGCGGGACCTCGCCGCGCGCGCGGGCCTGGGCTGGATCGGGAAGAACACGATGCTGCTCCACCCGGCCCTCGGCTCGTTTTTCTTCATCGGGACCGTGCTGGCCACGGCGGAGCTCGAGCCCGATCCGCCCTTGCCGGACCGGTGCGGCAGCTGCACGCGGTGCCTCGACGCCTGTCCCACGGGAGCATTCGCCGATCCCTACGTGCTGGACTCCCGGCGCTGCATCGCCTACCTGACGATCGAGCACCGAGGGCCGATCCCGGCTGATCTCCGGCCCGGCGTCGGCGGCTGGGTCTTCGGCTGCGACGTGTGCCAGGACGTGTGCCCCTGGAACCGCCGCGCTCCCGCGACGGGCGAGGGGGCGTTCGGGCCCCGCCCGCTGCCTGCCCTCGGCGAGCTTCTCGCCCTGGACGAGGCGGCCTACCTCGAGAGCTTCCGAGGGAGCCCGCTCAAGCGGGCGAGGCGAGAAGGTCTGGCGAGGAACGCCGCGGTCGCCCTGGGCAATCGCGGGACCGCCCGGGACGTGGCGGCGCTCTCCGAGGCGCTGGACCGTTCCGAGCCGACCGTTCGCGGCCACGCCGCCTGGGCGCTCGGGAGGATCGGCGGCGCCTCGGCGCGCGCCGCGCTCCTGGCCGCCCGGACGCGGGAGGCCGACACTGCCGTTCTCGAGGAGATCGAGCGTGCGCTAACCGGGGCGCCGAAGGGCGGCGCCCCCGAGGGGAGGATGCACTGATGACGATCGACCCGGCACGGGACGCGCTGGTCGTGGTGGACCTCCAGAACGACTTCTGCCCGGGGGGCGCTCTCGGCGTCCGAGGCGGGGACGCCATCGTGCCCGTCGTCAACCGGTACATCGAGCGCTTCGCCGGCGCCGGGGCGCCCGTCTTCCTGACGCGGGACTGGCATCCGGCGGTGACCCGGCATTTCCAGGCCCACGGCGGAGTGTGGCCGCCTCACTGCGTGCAGGGGACGCCGGGCGCCGCGTTCCATCCCGGCCTCGCTCCTCCGGCCGGGGCGATCGTCGTGTCCAAGGGGATGGACCCCGACCAGGACGCCTACTCGGCCTTCCAGGGGGAGGATCAGACGGCCCGGCCGTTCCGCGCCATCCTCGGAGAGCGGGGCGTCCGCCGGTTGTACGTCGGCGGACTCGCCACCGACTACTGCGTCCGCGCCTCCGCCCTCGATGCGCTCCGCGAGGGGTTCGAGGTCGTCCTGCTCCAGGACGCGATCGCCGCGGTCGACCTCGAGCCCGGGGACGGAGCTCGCGCGATCGACGAGATCCGGGGAGCGGGCGCCCGGCTCGCCACGCTGGTTGAGCTTGGGATCTGATGTGCGTGCTAACATGAACCGGAGCATGCGGACTCGACACATTCCTCGTCGGCCGGATCGAGAAAGGTCGGCGTGTCGATTCTGAAGGTGGCCCGGCTCGGCCATCCGGTGCTCCGGCGCGTCGCGGAGCCCGTGTCCCACAAGGATCTCTCGCGACCGGAGACCCAACGCCTCATCGACGACATGATCGAGACGATGCACGAGTACGTCGGCGTCGGCATCGCCGCCCCCCAGGTGCACGTCTCGCAGCAGATCGCCGTCCTCGAGTGTGAGGCGCATCCGCGCTACCCCGACATGGCCCGGATCCCGCTCATGGTCATCGTCAACCCAGTCCTGACGCCGGTCTCCGACGAGACGGTCGCCGACTGGGAGGGCTGTCTCTCCATTCCCGATTTCCGCGGCGCCACGCCGCGGTACTCGGGAGTGCGGTTAGAGGCCTACGGCCGGAATGGCGAGCGAATCGACCTGGTGGCCAAGGACTTCTTCGCACGGGTCCTGCAGCACGAGACGGACCACCTGAATGGCAAGGTTTACCTGGACCGGATGGGCGACCTCACGACCCTCGCTCACCTCCAGGAGTGGTCGCGATACTGGCTCGACCGGGGCGAGGCGGAATGAGCCCACAGGACTTCCGCGGAGCCGGGCCAGTCCGGTGAGCGCAGGAGAATCCCCGCGGACCGTCGTCGCCCACGTGCGGGACCTCCTGTTCTCGAGCCGGATCGCCGAGACCGCCCGCCGCCTGGGATACCCCTTCCAGGCCGCCCGCTCGCTCGACGATCTGCGGGCGGCGCTGACGGGTCGCCCGGGTCTCGTGATGCTGGACCTCACCGCCGACGGCCTCGACCTGGACGCCGCCCTCCGGGAGATCGAGGCCGCCGGGCATCCGGCCCCCGTGCTCGGCTGGACCACCCACGTCCTGTGGAAGACGACCAAGCCCTTTCACGACCGGTGTGACCGGGTGGTCACGCGCGAGACGCTCACCGCCGAGCTGCCGGAGCTGCTGCGCCTATACGTGGAGGCGGAGGGCGCGTCGTCGGGTGGCCGGCGCACCGGGCCTTCGTGACGGGAGGGATGGGCGTGGACGCGGAGGCATTCGTTCGGGATCTCGACGTGCGGAACCAGGAGCAATTGCGGCGGCTGGCGCCCGAGTCGACACTGAAGCCGGAGGTCGAGGGTGACCTCACGGTGGTGAATCTCCTCAAGGTCGCGCTCAAGAACGAGATCGAGGCAACCGAGAGCGCGGCCCGCTGGCTGACGACGACCTCCGAGATCGACGTCAAGCTGGCGCTTGCGCGCCAGGTCGGTGACGAGGCCAAGCACTACCGCCTGATCGCCGATCGGTTGCACGAGCTGGGATTCGATGCCCGGGGATTCGACCCCCTGGCGAAGGGCTACGGTCCGTTGTTCCAGTACCTCGACGGGCTCCGGACGACGGTGGAGCGCGTCGCCGCCGGTCAGTTCACCCGAGAGGCGATTGCCGTCGTGAAGAACCGGCAGTTCATCGAGTTCTGCGAGGCCGCGGGCGACGAGGCGACGGCGCGGCTGTATCGCGACGTCATCGAACCCGACGAGCGCCACCACCACGAGCTGGGCCGGCGACTCCTGCTGCGCTACGCCACGTCGCCGGAGGCCCAGGAGGCAGCGCGGCGTGCCGCCACGCGGACGCTCGAGCTCGCCGAGGAGCTGCAGGGGATGGCGCTCCGGACCGGGGGCATCCATCACGCTCCCGGCTGCTGACCGACGCCGAACGAGGGAGGTGTCGAGGATGATCAAGAAGCTAGTCCCAGGGACCATGCCGCGGGTGGCCATCGCGTTGGCCGTTGCCGTGCTCGCGCTCGGAGGATGCGGGAAGAAGCCGCTCCCCGCGCTGTCGGCGATCGTCGACGCTCCGTACCTCCGGACCGGCTCGTCCTGGACTTACAAGGTCGAGGACTCGGCCTGGAACGCTCCGGCTACGGTCACCCTCACGTACATGAAGGACGACGAGTACAAGAACGCCGGGGTCCTCGCCTTCGCCACCGGGAGCGAGACGATCCTGTACGACCGCGACCTGAACTTCGTGGCGGTCGCCTCCAATGGTCGGATCCTCCGTGAGGCGTCACCGTCCCTCCGGTCGTTCGACTTCCCGTTCTACGTCGGCAAGGAGTGGCGGTCCGTCTTCACGTTCCAGGACAACCAGAAGGGCCTGTCCTGGACTCCCGTCGAGGTGTTCTGGCGCGTCAAGGAGTACGACGAGATCAGCGTCCCGGCCGGGAAGTTCCGTGCCTTCCTCCTCGAGAGCGAGCCCAGCACGAACTGGGGCATCAAGAAGGAGCAGGTCTGGTATGCTCCGCAGGCGAAGCAGCTGGTCAAGCGGATCCGGGAGCGGACCGCGGCGCACTACGAGGGCAAGGGGAAGGACACCTGGGAGCTGGTGCAGTACACGCTGAAGTAGTCTCGGAGGGGCGATCATGACGGTGGCGACGCAGCGACCGACGTATTCCGCGGTGCCGGGCTGGGGGAAGCTCCCCGACGGCTGGAGCTTCGTCGAGGCCACCGCCGTGGCGGTGGACTCGAAGGACCAGGTGTTCGTGTATAACCGCGGGGCTCATCCCGTGATCATCTTCGACCGACACGGCAAGTTCCTCCGGTCGTGGGGCGAGGGGATGACGAGCCGCGCCCACGGCATCACGATCGGTCCGGACGACACCGTCTGGCTCACCGACGACGGCAACCACACGGTCCGGCAATACACTCCGGACGGGAAGCTCCTCCTGTCGATCGGGGATCCCGACAAGCCGTCGCCGGCGCACGGCGGCAAGCCGTTCAACCGGCCGACGCACGTCGCGCTCTCCCCGCAGACCGGAGACCTCTACGTCTCGGACGGATACGGCAACTCCCGAGTGCACAAGTACGACCCGAAGGGCCGGCTGCTGTTCTCGTGGGGAGAGCCGGGCACCGATCCCGGCTGCTTCAATATCCCCCACAACATCGCGACAGACTCCGAGGGCCTCGTGTACGTGGCGGACCGGGAGAACCATCGGGTTCAGGTGTTCGACGAGAAGGGGCACTACCAGTCGCAGCTCAACAACCTGCACCGGTCCTGCGCGCTCTACATCGACCGGGCGAACGGCGGGCGGATCTTCGTCGGCGAGCTGCCTTCGAGCCTCCCGGTCAACGCCGCCGTGCCCAACATCGGCGGCCGCGTGAGCGTGCTCACGCTCAAGGGTGATGTCCTCGCCCGAGTGGGGGGAAAGTTCGCGGGCGAGGGGCCGGGCGAGTTCATCGCCCCGCACGGGGTCGCGATGGACTCCCACGGGGACTTCTACGTCGCCGAGGTCGCGTTCACGGCCAAGGGCCGCCAGGAGAATCCCCCGCGGGAGATCCGGAGCCTCCAGAAGTTCGCGCTCGGCCGAGGCTGAGCCCCAGCCGCCCCGCTCCCCGCCGGCCCGCGTGAGCCACCGGTGGGGGCGGGGAGCCTACCTCGCGATCTCCTCCAGGAGCGTGCCGGCGGCGCGGCGGACGTGCGCCGCCAGGTCGAGCTCCCCCGACGCCTCCAGTCGATCGGCCACGGCCAGGACGTGCTCCAGGTCCGCCGCGTCCTGTGCCTCGTGAAACGCGAGGAGGTACGCTTGCCGCGCGGTCACCGGCGACCCCGCGCCACCGCGCGGGAGATCCACCGGGCCGCCCCGATCGGCCGCGTCGACCAGTGCGGTCCACACGTCGGCCACGTCCCGCGCGCCGCCCAACGTTCCCGCGGCGACCGCGACGCCGCACGCCACCGTCCCGGCCACCATCGTCTGCCACCTCCGCGACCTTGGTCCGAGCCCCATCGTCCCGCCTCCCTTCCGCCGATCGTCTCGGGACATCGAACAGCAACCCCGGTGCCAGTCGGCCGCGGGCCCGGCGAGACGCTTCGTGCGGGCCTGTTCAGGTCTGGCGACGTGTTTGACCGTCTGTGAAGTCGTACGGAAGGCGCCGGCGCGATACGGGCCGATTGCCACGCGGCGGCGGCGACGGCGCGGATGCTCGTCCGGAGCGCCCGGTTAGGACGCCTGGTCTGCCGCCAGGGGAAGCGGGACGTCGCGACCCGTCGCGCTCGCGCGGAGCGCCGCCTGGAGTACCTCCTGGACGTCCCGCCCGACGTCGGGCGCGCAGAGGCCCTCGACGGGACGGCCGCTTCGGAGACAGGTCAGGAAGTACGTCGGGCCGTCGCGCTCGTCCGCCGGGAGCGGCGGTGACTCGACCGTCTCGCTCCCCGCGCGCGTGACCACCTGGACGCGCCCCGGCCCCACCCTCTGCCCGTCGCGGATCGCCCGCGGCTGGTGGACGACGAGCGTCCCGGCGTCCCCATAGACGACCATGCCGAAGGCGGGCTCGGATCCCACCTGGTTCCAGCTGGCCTCGAGCAGGGCGAAGGCCCGAGGGTAGCGCAGGACGACCACGGCGGTGTCCTCGGCCGGGAGATCCTGTTTCCTGAGGTTCGCGCTCACCGCGGTCACCGCCTGAGGCTGCCCCAGCAGGACTCGCGCGAGGACGGCGCCGTACCCGCAGTAGTCCACCAGGGCCCCGCCGCCGTTCCGCACCGGGTCGTAGAGCCACGCGGTGAACTCGGACGAGCAGCCGAATTCCCGAGGTCCGGCGTGACCCCCGCGGTGGCTCAGTTGGACGGGCTCGCCGACCCGTCCCGCGCGGGCGAGGTCGAGCCCGTGCCGGATCGCGGGCCGCCAGGCGCTCGGCCAGTTGACCATCAGGGGTACCCGGGCCGATCGGGCGGCAGCCAGCAGGGCTTCCGCCCCCGCCAGGTCCGCGGCCATCGGCTTCTCGACGAGAACCGCGAAGCCGCGTCCGAGCGCCCGTCGGCCGAGCTCGGCGGAGGCGCGGTTGTCGGCGAAGACGAGGACCGCGTCCAGGTCGGAGCGCTCGAGAAGGCCGTCGTAGGTGGGATGGAGGGCGACGCCCCCGTGCTCCTGGGCGAGGCGTTCCCGAAGCCGGGGGTCCGGTTCGGCCACGGCGACCAGTCGGCCCATCTCGCCGGTCGCGATCGCGGCGAGGTTCCCCCAGACGTGGTCGTGGCTCAGGCCGAGGACCCCGACTCGGAGCCGCGCGGTCATGTCGCGGTCGCCGCCGCTCCGAGCCGCGTCGCCGCGCGACTCACGATGAAGAGCGCGGTGGCGGTCTGCCCGAGACGATGGAGGACTCGAAACATTCGGCTAGCGCCCGGTTCCTTGCGCGGCCGTGGTGGTGTGGGGCATCGCTACTCCTCGGCCCAGCCCTCCAGCGCCGGCGGCCTGCCGGGCGGCGCTGTTGCCGAGCCCCTGATCGTCGCCGGCCTTCGTGTCCCCGAGGATTCTAGGATCGCGCCAGACGGCATGCAAACGGCGGTGCGGTTCGGCAGTCCGGCGCTCGCGGCTCCGCTCGCGCTTAAGGAGACGAAACGGGTACGACGATTCACGGCGGGCGATGCGAGAGGGCTCCCCCTTTATCTTGACACCCTTCAGGCGCGGGCGTAGCGTCCGCTGTGACAGGGGGAGAGTCTGATGCCCCTGGCCAGGACGATCGACTCGCGCCCCCGTCGGGCCGGGTGCCGGAAGGTGCCCGTGCTGCGGGGGCGCTCGTGTCTTCGGAGGAGGGCGCAATGATCGGACAGGCCGAAGTGAGACAGGAAGAGCGTCGGGAAGCGCGGGCAGCGCAGGTCGAGGGGATCTATCAGGAAGGGCTGATCGCCGGGGTCTTGGGGGCCGCGGTGATCGCGGTCTGGTTCTTGATACTCGACACGATCGCCGGGCGGCCCTTCCACACACCGACGATCCTGGGTACGGCAATCTTCCGGAGGGGTGAGGGGCTCGCTTCACCTGAGACGTTGCCCGTGTCGTTCGAGATGGTTCTCCTCTACACGTGGGTGCATGTGCTGGTCTTCTGCGTGATGGGAGGCGTCGCCGCCCGCCTCCTCGCGGTCGCCGAGCGCCAGCCGAACGCCGGCTTCGGGATCCTCCTGATCTTCGTGGTCTTCGAATTCGGCTTCCTGGTGGTCACGATGCTCTTCGCCGAGCCGGTCCTGCAGGCCCTCACGTGGCCCGCCATCCTCGGGGGGAATCTGCTCGCGGCGCTCGCGATGGGCGCGTACTTCTGGCGGCGCCACCCGAACCTCCAGATCTTCCCCTGACCATCGCCCCGGCCGGAGCGCGTGCGCCGCGGGGCGCGCCTGGACCCACGGGCGGCCGGCGCCTCGTGGCAGCCAGTTGCGCGACCAGCTCGGCGTCGGCCGGAGGCATCGGTAGCGCCTGGAGCTCGGGCGGGGTGACCCACCGGTAGGGCTGGCCCTCACGGGGCGTGATCCGCCCACCGGCAAGCTCGCACCGGAAGAAGTGGAGGAGGACGCGCCGATCCGGATAGACCCACGGGACGATGCCGAGCCGCGCCCCCACTGTCGCGCGCACGCCCAGCTCCTCGTCCAGCTCCCGCCGGAGGCACGCCTCCAGCGACTCCCCGGGGTCGCGCTTGCCGCCCGGGAACTCCCAGAGCCCGCCGAGATGCTTGGCCGGGTCGCGCCGGCAGACGAGGAACCTGCCGCCACGCTCGACGACCGCCGCCGTCACCTCCACGATCGGGAAGCCCGCGCGGGCGGCCAGCTCGCCGAAGATCGCCAGGAGCGAAGTCCGGTACGTCGGCCACGCGCTCCGGTGTCGGCTCGCGTTGGCCGGGTGGAGGAGGACCACAACCTCTCGTCCGCCGACCATGAAGCGCCGGCCGTGATCGTCGGGGAGACGGATGGGACGGTCCAGGACGGCGCGGGCAGCGACGGCGCCCACGGCCACCACCACCTCGGGACGGAGCGCCTCGAGCTCCGCGGCGAGGAACGGCCGACACTGCCGGGCCTCGCTCGCGAGCGGGCTCCGGTTGCCCCGGCGCCCGTGGCCCGGTCGGGGAGGCCCGGCGGGCCAGCACTTGACGGCATTCGTCAGGTAGAAGAGCTCTTCCAGGTCAAGCCCGAGCCGCCGGATCTCGCGGCGCAGGATCATCCCGCCGGCGCCCGTCCACTGCCGCGCGTTGTCGATGCTGGCGATTCCCGGGGCCTCGCCGACCAGGACGAAGCGGGCGTCGCGCCGGCCGAGGGCCGTCGGTGAGAATTTTCGCCATCCGCGCATCGTCGGGCACGCCCGGCACACCGCGAGCCGCCGGAGCGTCGGCCCGAGCGACACCGGTGACCCGGCGAGCTTCCCGGTCGGAGCCGCTCGCGTCAACGGCCGTCCCAGGGATACGCGCGGCAGAAGCGTCGCATTGGGCAGGGGAGGCAGAGCGGTTTCCGCGCGGTGCACCAGGTCGCGCCGAAGTCCATGAGCGCCTGGTTAAAGTCGTAGACCCGCGCCCGCGGGAGGATCCGCTCGGCCAGCGCCCACAGCGCGGCGGTCGACACCCGGCGCCCGTCCTGGCCGTGGAAGACGCGGCCCAGGACGCGCCGGACGTTGGTGTCGAGAATCGGGGCCCGCTCCCCGTACGCGAAGGATCGCACGGCGCCGGCCGTATAGCGGCCGATTCCCCTCATCGCGCGGAGGGCCTTGTCCTCGGCGGGGAGACGGCCGCCGTAGCGCGCGACCGCCTCTCGCGCGATGCCGTGGAGGTGGACCGGGCGAATGTTGTACCCGAGCGGGTACCACGTGCGCGTCACGTCGGCCACGTCCGCCGCCGCCAGCGCGTCGAGCGTCGGGTAGCGGCCCAGGAACTCGTGGTACTTCGGGATGACGCGGTCCACCTGAGTCTGCTGGAGCATGATCTCCGAGACCAGCACGTGATAGGGATCGCGCGTCCGCCGCCACGGCAGGTCGCGCTGGTGTCGCGCGTACCAGCGCAGGAGCCCCTCTCGGAAGCGGCGGAGCGCCCGCGCGTCGGGGCTCGCTCGCGTCGGGCGCTGGCGGGGGTTCTTCCCTGGCACGCCGCCGATTATATCGGCCGCCGAGGCTCTCGGGCTCGGGGGCGAGCGCTCCGCCGGCGCCTCAGCCCGGCTCGCCCGGGTCTCCCGGGTCGGCGACCGTCTCGCCCTAGCGGCGCGCTCGGAAGCGGAAGAGCCGGACGGGGTCTTCGGGCCCGATGCGCGCCTTGATCCGGGCAAACACGACCTGCTGCGCCGGGGCCTCCCCGCCGGCGATTCCGGGGAGGAGGACCCCGCGCAGCGCCGGGGCGTTCAGGAGCGGCGGGAGGTCCGGCAGAGGGGCGAGCCGGAGACCCGTCCGGACGTAGCGCTCGATCGCCTCCCGGGCCAGGGCGACGGCGACCCTTCCAGGATCCCCGTCACCTCCCTCGGTCATGCCCGTGGTCCTCCCCCGAGTCCGCCCACTATAGCGTCGGTCCCGCCGGCCGGCTCACCATCCGATCGCGAGCGCCCGGGGCCGTCAAAGGCGACCCGGTATAATGCCGGTAGGCCATGGCTGATCGGCTCCTTCTCCACGACGCCCACGAGCGCCTCGGCGCGCGCTTCACCGAGGCCGACGGGCTGCTCGTCCCCCGGGACTACGGCGACTCGGCCGCGGAGCACGAGGCTGTGCGCGAGCGAGCCGGCGTCGTCGACCGCTCCGAGCGCGGCAAGATCGAGGTGACCGGGAAGGACCGCGCCACCTTCCTCCACGGGCTCGTCTCGAACGACGTGAAGGGTCTCGTGCAGGGGCAGGGTCGTGAGAACGCCCTCCTCGACGTCCACGGGAAGGTCACCGCGCTCCTCGTCGTCCACTGCCTGGCCGACCGCCTCGTGCTCGAGACGGACCGCCAGCTGGCGGAGCCCCTCCTGGGCGCGATCGACCGTCTTCTCTTCTCCGAGCGGGCCGAACTGGAAGACGTGACGCCTGCGTGGGGGATCCTCACCGTCGCCGGCCCCGCCGCGCGAAAGACCGTCGAGCAGGCGCTCGGCGCGGTAGTCCCCGACCTCTCCCGCTGGCAGCACGTCGTGATCCCCTCCGACGGCGCGGAGGCTCGCGTCGTTCGGACGGAGGAGACGGGGGAGGAGGGCTACGACCTCTGGATCCCTCGGGAGGGGCTCGGCATGCTCTGGGAGCGGCTTAGGGAGGCAGGCGCCCGGCCAGTCGGACGCGAGGCGTGGAACGTGATGCGGGTGGAGGCGGGGGTCGTCAGATACGGGGTCGACGTGGACGCCTCGACGCTCCTCCTGGAGGCGCCGCTGCCGGAGGCCTATTCCCTCAACAAGGGCTGCTACCTCGGCCAGGAAGTCATCGCACGGATCACCTATCGCGGCCACGTGAACCGGAAGATCGTCGGCTTTCGTCTGGCCGACGCGCGGGTGCCTCCGGCCGGCGCACCGGTCCTGGTCGAGGGCAAGGAGGTCGGGCGGATCACGAGCGCGGTCCTCTCGCCGGCCCTCGGCGTCGGGTTGGCGTTGGGGTTTCTCAGGCGGGAGCACCACGAGCCCGGAACGCGGGTGGAAGTGCGGGCCGGCGACGAGCCGCTCTCCGCCGAGGTCGTGGCCCTGCCGTTCTACCGGCGGACTCAGGCGGCGTGACCCAGTCGTCGGCCCACGGCGGGGCCGGCCGCGGTACGCCGAACCGCCTGGCGGGCGAGACGAGCCCGTACCTCCTCCAACACCAGTACAACCCCGTCGACTGGTATCCCTGGGGCGAGGAGGCCCTCGAGCGGGCCCGGCGCGAGGACAGGCCCCTCCTCCTCTCCGTCGGCTACTCGGCGTGCCACTGGTGCCATGTGATGGAGCGGGAGTCGTTCGAGGACCCGGACATCGCCCGGCTCATGAACGAGCGCTTCGTCAACATCAAGGTGGACCGGGAGGAGCGCCCGGACATCGACGCCATTTACATGCAGGCGGTCCAGGCGATGACGGGCCACGGCGGGTGGCCGATGACCGTGTTCCTGACGCCCGAAGGCGTGCCCTTCTACGGCGGCACCTATTTCCCCCCGGGGGACCGCCATGGGATGCCAGGGTTCCCGCGAGTCCTCGAGGCCGTGGCCGACTTCTATCGCGAGAAGCGCGGCGAGGCGACCCAGGTCGGTCGGGAGCTCCTGGAGCGCCTCCGTCAGGGCGAGAGCGTCCGGGCGGGATCCGAGCTGCTCACCCCAACCGTGCTGGACACCGCCTACCAGGGACTCCGGGCCGAGTTCGATTCACGCCACGGAGGTCTCGGGCGGGCGCCCAAGTTCCCGCAGCCGATGGCGTTCGACTTCCTCCTTCGCTACTGGCGCCGGCGGGACGTGCCGGATGCCCTCCAGATGGTGCGGCAAACGCTGACCCAGATGGCCCGCGGCGGCATCTACGACCAGCTGGGGGGAGGGTTCCACCGCTACTCGGTCGACCAGGTCTGGCTGGTGCCGCACTTCGAGAAGATGCTCTACGACCAGGCCCAGCTGACGCTCTTGTACCTCCAGGCGTGGCAGGCGACCAGAGATCCCGAGTACCGCCGGGTGACCGAGGAGACGCTCGACTACGTCGTCCGAGAGATGACGCACCCCGAGGGCGGCTTCTATTCGACGCAGGACGCGGACTCGGAAGGGGAGGAGGGAAAGTTCTTCCTCTGGGACCGGGCGGAGATCGAGGGGCTGCTCGATCCCGAGACGGCCCGCGCCGCCCTCCGGTACTGGGGCGTGGCCGACGGGCCGAACTTCGAGGGCCGGAGCATTCTCCACGTCCCGCGCGATCCCGCGGAAGTGGCGGTGGCGCTGGGGGTCACGCCGGAGCGGCTCGCCGAGCTACTCCCGACTGCGCGCGCCGCCCTCTTCGCGCACCGCGAGAGCCGGGTCAAGCCCGGCCGCGACGAGAAGGTGCTCGCGGGCTGGAACGGGATGATGCTCCGGGCCTTCGCCGAGGCGTCGCGCGCCCTCGGGCGCCCTGACTACCTGAAGGTGGCCGAGCGAAACGCCGGATTCCTCCTGTCAGCCCTGATCGTCAATGGGCGGCTCCTCCGGACGTGGAAGGATGGGCGAGCCAAGCTCCTGGGGTACCTGGAGGACCACGCGATGCTGATCGACGGCCTCCTGGCGCTCCACGAGGCGACCCTCGACCACCGGTGGCTCGACGCGGCGCGGAGGCTCGGCGGCGCGATGGTCGACCTCTTCTGGGACCCGCAGGCGGAGGGGTTCTTCGACACCGGGCGGGACCACGAAACGCTGGTCGTCCGTCCACGGAGCCTGTTCGACTCGGCGGTGCCCTGCGGCTCGTCCGTGGCGGCGGACGTCCTGCTCCGCCTAGCGGTCCTGACCGGAGACTCGGATCTCGCGCGGCGGGGCACAGAGACGATCCGGTCGGTGGCGCCACTCATGGGACGGTACCCCTCCGGCTTCGGGCGATTCCTGGCGGCGCTGGACTTCCACCTGGGATCCCCCGTGGAGGTGGCCCTGATCTGGGCTCACGGGAGCCCGCCGGGCCAGGCGGAGCCGCTCCTGGCCGAGGTGTTCCACCGATACCTTCCCAACCGGGTCCTAACCGGGGGGGTGGAAGGCGCCGGGAACGAGCTGCCGCTCCTGACCGCCAAGCGGGCGTTCGGCCGGCCGACGGCCTACGTCTGCGAGGGCTATGCGTGCCAGGCGCCCACGACCGAGCCGACGGAGCTGGGTGCCGAGCTGGACCGACGCGGTGGCCGGGCTGCCCGGGCGCCCGCTAGTTGATGCCGGCCGGCCCCGGGGCTATAGTCGTGCCACACTTCCAACCATTCCCAACCATCCACAAAGGAGACACTCCTATGCGTTGTGCGCGAGCCGTACTGTTGGTGGCGGCCGTCCTGCTGTTGAGCACGGCAGGATCGGCGCTGGCTCAGACGTTCGTGATGGGCATCCAGGGTGAGGCGGTCCAGTTCGACCCGGCCGTCATCACCGACGGTATATCGGCCTGGACGACGAACCAGGTCTACGACCCTTTGGTCAAGTACAAGGGCT
>DATAFX010000012.1:0-5048 GCA_036257195.1 Candidatus Methylomirabilota bacterium
CGGCCGCCGTCGCCCGACCCGAGCCTGCTGGACCTGTGGCCGTGAGGTCGCCGTCATGCGCATGCGTGCCGAGCACCTGCGCCCGCACGGGTGGCAGCCCGGCCGGACGCTCCACATTCCCGCCTGGTGCGGCTGCACGACTCCAGCAGGAGGCGGCGGCGATCGTCGCGGCCGGCGCCGTCGGATTCGGCGAGCTGACCGTGGAGCATTTCTCGTCGGGGCGCGGTGGACATTCGTACGAGTCCACGCGCGCCGATCACCCGCTGCTCCTGGCGCTGGCCGATGTCGCGGCGCAGAACGCGATGCCGATCGACCTCCACATGGAAGCGGTGCCGCGCGACATGGACATGCCCACGCGCATGCGAGGGCGCGGCGAGAACCCGGAGCGGCTGAGAGAGAACATCTGGCTCACGAGCACGATCTCCACGAGGCGTCACTGAAGGTGCTGCGGACCCGTGTTGATGTAACGCCCTCCGGGGATGTGCTGAAGATCTGGGACGCGCATCGACCCCGGCGCTTGTAGTCTTCGGAGGACCGTTGCCATTGCGGCATACCCCGGGCCAGGGGCAGATCTCGACGTCAAGCTTCGGGCGGCCGACCGGGTGGCCCTTGGCCTTCCATCGCCAGTAGAGCCGGCGGCCTTAGCGGTTCCACGTTCAGCCTGGGGCTGCCGTCTTCAGGGCCGGGTCGAGTAGGTCGCGGAGCGCGTCCCCGATCAGGTTGACGCCGAGGACGGTGACCAGGATGGCCAGCCCCGGAAAGGTGGCCAGCCACCACTTCGTGAGGACGTAGAGCTGGCCCTCGCTCAGCATCCCGCCCCACGACGGCGCCGGCGGCGGCACGCCCAGCCCGAGGTAGGAGAAGAAGGACTCGACGATGATCATCCGGGCGACCTCGACGCTGGCGAGCACCACGATGAGGTTCCCGAGGTTCGGGAGGATGTGCGCGGCGAGGATCCGGGCCGGGCTCCCGCCCAGCGCCGTCCCCGCCACCACGAACTCCCGCTCCCGCAGGCTCATCACCTCCGCCCGCACGACGCGCGCGTAGATCGGCCAGCCCGTGACGCCGAGGACCAGGATCATGTTGACGAACCCCGAGCCCATCAGCGCTATCATCGCGATGGCGAGTAGCATGAACGGGAACGTCAGCGTGAGGTTGGTCAGGAAGGTGAGGGCCCGATCAAGCGGCCCGCCGTAGAAGCCGGAGAGGAGGCCGACGACCACGCCGAGCAGCCCGGAGCAGGCGACGGCCAGGATCCCGACGGCAAGGGAGATGCGCGCCCCGTAAAGGATGCGGCTCAGGTAGTCTCGGCCGACGTGGTCGGTGCCCAGGAGATGCTCCGGCGAGCCCATCGGGGCCCACGCCGGGGGACGCAGCCGGGTCGCGATGTCCTGGCTGTAGGGGTCGTGGGGCGCCAGGGAGGGCGCGAGCACGGCGCAGACCGCCGCCGTCGCGACGATCCCCACGCCGATCCAGCCGGGCCAGTGTCGGCGCAGGCCGCGAAAGCGCGCCCGTGGGTGCCGGGCGGCCGGCGCCCCCGGCTCAGCGATACCGGATGCGCGGATCGAGGTAGCCAATGAGGAGGTCTGTGGCGAGGTTGACGAGGGCGATGCCGGCGCCGAGCACCACCACCGAGGCCTGGACGACCGGGTAGTCGAGGGTCCGGACGGCCTTGACGGTGAGCCAGCCGATCCCTGGCCAGGCGAAGACGACCTCGATGACGACGGTGCCGGCGAGCAGCCGCCCGAACTGGAGCCCGATCATCGTGACGAGGGGGATGCCCACGTTCTTGAACGCGTGCTTCCAGAGGATCACCCGCTCGGCGATCCCCTTGGCTCGGGCGGTCCGGATGTAATCCTGGCCGAGGACCTCCAGCATGCCCGAGCGCACGAGCCGCATCATGATCGGGGCCAGGTAAACGCCGAGGCACACCGCCGGCAGGATGAGGCTCCGCCAGCCGTCGCGGCCGGAGACCGGCACCAGCCGGAGCGAGACCGCGAAGACCAGAATGAGCATGATGCCGAGCCAGAAGGTCGGGACCGCCTGGCCGACGATCGACGCGATGGAGGCCACGTGGTCGAGCCAGGTGCGGGGTCGGAACGCGGCGAGGATGCCCAGGGGCACGGCGATGAGCACCCCCAGGAGGAGGCCGGCGACCGCCAGCTCGAGCGTGGCCGGGGCCCGCTCGAGGAGGATCCCCAGCGCCTTGTCCCGGATGATGAACGAGTCGCCGAAATCGCCCCGGGCGGCGTGGCCCAGGAAGCGCGCGTACTGGACGAGGAACGGGTCGTCCAGGCCCAGCGACCGCCGGAGGCCGGCCACCGCCTCCTTGGAGGCCTCCGGCGGCAGCAGCACCATGGCGGGATCGCCCGCCAGGTGAAGGAAGGCGAAGACGACGAACGAGATGGCGACGCAGGTCAGGACGGTGTCGACGAGGCGGTCGGCGATGTACCCCCGCATGGACGGACCCGACCGCCAGGGGTGTGCCCGGCGGTCGGCTCAGCGCCTGGTGTCCCCGAGGGCGGTCAGTTCTTCCAGGTGGCGCGCCAGAGGGCGATCGTCTCGTCCGACGCGGCCTTGTAGCTGATGCGGTTCGACACGGCCATCACCGAGGTCTGGGCGTACATCGGGAAGACCAGGGAGTTCTCGGCGAGGAAGCGCTGGACCTGCGCGTAGGCCTCCATCCGCCTCTTCGGGTCTACGGTATTGCGCCCGACGTCCAGCCACTGGTCGAGCTTCGGGTCGCGGACGTAGGCGAAGGCCTCGCTCGAGTGAAAGCGCGGGTAGAGGATCATGTCGGCGTCGAAGACCGACCAGCTCCCCCAGCTCCCGAGGTAGATGTCCTTCAGCTTGCCCGTCTTCTCGAGATTCGAGAAAAGCCCGATGTCCTCGATGTGTTGCCGGTTCGTCTGGATGCCGACCTTGCCCAGGTAGCCGGCTAGCGCATCCCCGACCTGGCGGGAGGCGATGATGCTGCCGGCATAGGTCGTGAAGTCGAGCTTCATGCCACCGGCGTAGCCTGCCTCGGTCAGGAGCTGCTTGGCCCGGCTCGGGTCGTAGGGGACGGGCTTGATCGAGGCGTCGTAGCCGAACTTCATCGGGTTCACGATGGTGCCGAGCCGGAGGCCGCGGCCGCCGAGGACGTGCTGGATGATCCCGTCCACGTCGATGGCGTGCGAGATCGCCTGCCGGACCTTGATGTTCTGCACGGGACCGGTGCCTGCCGACCCGACCACGTCGAAGTTGAGGTAGATCACTCGGATGATCGGCGCGCTGGTGATGTACCCCTTGCCCGAGGCCTCGATGACCGGGATCTGGTCCGGCGGCACGAGCCGGATGAAGTCGACGCCCCCGGCCAGCATTTCGGCGATGGCGGTGCCGACGTCGAGGATCGGCCGGAAGACCAGGGTCTTCACCGCCGGCTCCGGCCCCCAGTAACCGGGGTGCGCCTCGACGACGAGCCGCTGCCCGCGCGCCCACTCGACGAAGCGGTACGGACCGCTTCCGACCGGATTCTTGGCGATGTGGGCGTCGCCCTTCTCCTTGACGTACTTCGGCGGCACGATCGCCAGGTTGGTCAGCCGCTCGAGCAGAACGGGGTTCGGCTTCTCGGTCTTGAGGCGGATTCCGAACTCGTCGGTGACCTGGACCTGGGTGATGCCCTTGAACCGGTCACGCAGGTACGACTTCTGGGCGGGGTCGAGGACCCGCTCGATGCTGAACTTGACCGTCTCGGCAGTGAGCGGCTCCCCGTTGTGGAACTTGACGCCCTTGCGGATCCGGAAGTCCCACGTGTTGTCGTCGACGAACTTCCACGACTCGGCCAGCCCCGGGGTGAGCTTCATGCTCTCCGGGTTGCGGGCGATCAGGTGATCGAAGACATGCATGAGAACCATGTAGTCGATGGTCCCCGTCGCCTGGTGGGGATCGAGCGACTCGCGGTCGGAGTCGAGGGCGGCGACGAGCTGGCCGCGGGGCGCGGCGTGTGCCGAGCCGGCCAGGGCAATGGGCCCGGCGGCGAGGGTGAAGGCGAAAAGGGCGGCGATCAGTCGTGTCATGGCATCTCCTCCGTGGGCGAGCGGAGCGCGGGCGGGATCGGTCGCAGCCTAGCCCGACGCTCTCGAGCCTGTCAAGGCGACGAAGTCGGAGAACAGGGCGTCGGGGTTGAGCGGCGCCGCGATCAGCCCCTGGGCGAGCTGCTCGGCGCAGAACGTCGCCACCATATCCCGGTTCTCATGGTAACCGTAGGGCTGGAAATCCGCCCCCATCAGGGCCGTCTGGTCCTCCAGGTCGGCCAGGAGCCAGGGACTCGACTCGTGGAGCACCCGGTGGTTCGCCTCCGACAGGTCGCGCGCCTGCTTCAAGGCGGCGTACAAGCTGGGGACGATCTGGGGATGTCGCTCGACAACCGGACGCTTGAGCACGACCAGATGGTGGGCCGGGAAGATCCGGGTCCGGCGGTAATAGTCTCGCTCGGCGGCCCGGTAGTCGGCGTAGAGACGGACGATCGCGCCGCCCGGCCGGTCGAACCCCGCCGGCGGCCACGGGCACATGACCGCGTCCAGCTCGCCGGCCGCGAGCAGCTCGCCGAGGGCGCGGCCGGGCGGGGCGACCTCGACGCCGGGGGGCAGACCGGCCGCGCTCGCCGGCGGCTCGCCGTGATTCACCGGCCCCACCGTCCACCGGACCTGCTCGAGCGACACGCCCCGCTCGCGAAAGAGTGCGCGGGTCCAGACGTTGCCGGTGGCGCCCCACGTGTCGACTCCTACCCGGCGGCCCGCGAGGTGAGTGACGTCGGTGAGCCCACTTTCGCGCCGGACGAACAGGCAGCGGTGGCGGAACTCGCGCATCACGAACGCCGGCAGCCCGACGAGCGTGCGGTCACCGGCCGCGATGCGCCGGAGGTACTGGCTGAACGAGGCCTCGCCGCCGTCGATCGACGGCTCCGGCCCGATGCGCTCGAGCGCGTCGAAGGCCCGGATCAGCGTGAGGTCGATCCCGTCGGGGACGACGTCCCGCAGGGCGAGGGGATGCACGGAGTCGTAATC
>DATAFX010000088.1:0-32942 GCA_036257195.1 Candidatus Methylomirabilota bacterium
CCTCGTCGGCCCGGGGCGGGGCTCCGATTGACCCCGCAGGCCTTTTTCGTCGAACATGGCGATCACGGCCGCGGGAGGATGCCGTGCCTCAGCAAGTTGCCGAAGCCCACGATCACGGAAAGGGCGCCGATAACGGCGGCCATCAGCGGGAAGAGCCATCTCGTCAACGCAGCGCCCCTGCGCGCCCGGCGTGACGGCCGCCGGGGAAGAGCGTCCAGCCGTACAGCACGCGGAGAAGGTAAAGGCCGTCGGCGGGCGCCGTGGGGCCCGCGGCCCGCCGGTCGCGCCCGGCAAGCACCTCCCCAACCCACCCGGGCGGGCGCCGCCCAAGCCCCACCTCAACGAGCGTCCCGACCACGTTCCGTACCATGTGATGGAGAAAGGCGTCGGCCGACATCAGGATCCCAATCCGGTTGTCCAGTGAGACGACCCGCACTGCACGCGCAGTGCAGACGGGATCCCTCCCCCGGCCCGGGGCCGCGCAGAACGCGGAGAAGTCCTGCTTGCCCCGGAGCAGCGGCGCGGCGCACCGCATCGCGTCCACGTCGAGGGCGCGTCCCATGTGCCACGCCCGCCCGCGCAGGAACGGTGAAGGTATCGTGGCCGTATCCACGAGGTACCCGTACCGCTTGAGCCGCGCGGCTCGGCGCGCGTCGAAGCCGTCGTGGACGGCGCGCGCGGCCAGGACGCGGATGTCCCGCGGCAGCCGCGCGTTGAGGGCGGCCACGACCGTTCCGGGAGCGAGGGGCTCCGAGCTCTCGACGCTCGCCACCTGGCCGAGTGCGTGGACGCCAGCGTCGGTGCGGCTCGCGCCCACCACCCGGAGCTCCGAGACCGTCAGGGGGCGCAGCGCCTCGAGAACCCGGCCTTGCACCGTCGGCGCTCCCGGCTGGATCTGCCAGCCGTGGTAGGCGGCGCCGTCGTACGCCAGCAGGAGGGCGAGCCGCGTCGAGGGCGCCTCGGGATCGATCGGGGTTACCGGCCGGGGGCCGCGCCCCCGATCAGCTCGGCGATCTGGACGGCGTTGGTCGCCGCGCCCTTCCGGAGCTGGTCGCCAACGACCCAGAAGTTGAGGCCGCGCTCGTGGGAGAGGTCCGCTCGGATCCGCCCGACGACGCAATCGTCCTGGCCCTCGACGGTCAGGGGCATCGGGTAGCGCGCCTGCTCCTGGTCATCCACGACGCGCAGGCCCGGGAATCGTCCGAAGAGCTCCCGCGCCCGCTCGACCGTGATCTTCTCCTCGGTCTCCGCCATGACTGCGACGGAGTGAGCGGTGAAGACGGGGACCCGGACGGTCGTCGGGGAGATGGCCATGTCCGGGGCCTCGAGGATCTTCCGGACCTCATTCACCAGCTTCCACTCCTCGCCCGTGTAGCCGCCGGGGCCGAACCGGTCGATGTGCGGGATGAGGTTGAAGGCGATCTGATGCGGGAAGAAGCTCGGGACCACCGCCTCGCCGCGCGCCCACGCCAGAGTCTCTCGCCGCAGCTCCTCGACGCCCCGGACACCGGCGCCGGAGACCGCCTGGTAGCTGGTTGCCACGACCCGCGTGACCCGCGCGGCGCGGTGAAGAGGCGCCAGCGCCATGACCGTGACCACCGTCGTGCAGTTCGGGCTCGCCACGATACCGTGGTGGTCCCGGATCGCGTGCGCGTTGATCTCGGGAACGATTAACGGCACCGCCGGATCCATCCGGAAGGCGTTCGACTTGTCCACGACCACCGCCCCGGCCCGGACGGCCAGGGGCGCGTGCTCCTTGGACTGGGCGCTGCCGGCGGAGAAGAACGCGATCTCGACGCCGCGAAACGCCTCCGGCGACACCTTCTCCACGCGGACGGACTCTCCGGCGAAGGTGACGGACTTGCCGACGGAACGCTCCGACGCGAACGCCCGGAGCTCGCGGACCGGGAACTTCCGCTCCTCCAGGATCCGGAGCGTCATCTCGCCCGCCGCGCCCGTTGCCCCGACGATCGCTACTCGCTTCCCTGCCATCGACTCCTCCAGCCTCCCGTCGGCGCCCGGCCTCAGCGGTAGAGGACTTCCAGCTCCCGGACGACACGTTCGGCCATCGCCGATGTCCCGACCAGCGTGGTCCCGTGCGTGTGGATGTCCTGCGTCCGGTGTCCGGCCGCCAGGCTACGCTCGACCGCTTGCTCGACGCGGTCGGCGTCGGCCGATCGGCCCAGCGAGTATCTCAGCAGCATGGCCGCCGAGAGGATCGCCGCCAGCGGGTTGGCCACCCCTCGCCCGGCGATGTCCGGAGCCGTCCCGTGGATCGGCTCGTAGAGTCCCACCGGCCGGTCTCCCCGCGCCTCGCCGAGGCTCGCCGACGGAAGCATGCCCATGGACCCCGCGATGATGGCGGCCTCGTCCGACAGGATGTCCCCGAACGTGTTCTCGGTCACGATCGTGTCGAAGCGCCGCGGATCGGCCACGAGCGCCATGGCGCAGTTGTCCACCAGCAGGTGGTCCAGCTGCACGTCAGGGTATCGGCGGCCGACGTCGCTCACGACCTCCCGCCACAGCTGGGACACGACCAGCACGTTAGATTTGTCCACCGACGTCAGCCGGCGCCGGCGACCGCGCGCGACGCGGAACGCGAGATCGGCAATCCGCTCGATCTCCCGCGCCGTGTACGTCATCGTGTTGACGCCCCGGCGAGCGTCTCCGCTACCCTCGATTCCGCGGGGCTCCCCGAAGTACAGGCCCCCCGTCAGCTCGCGGATCACCATCAGGTCCGCCCCCTCGACGACCGTCCGCTTGAGGGGGGAGCTGTCGACCAGCATGGGGTACAGGCGCGCCGGGCGGAGGTTCGCGTAGAGGTCCAGCTCCTTGCGGATCCGGAGGATGCCACGCTCCGGGCGCTGATCCGGTCGCAGGTGGTCCCATCGGGGGCCCCCGACCGCGCCGAAAAGGATCGCGTCGGCGTCCCGGCAGGTCTGGAGGGTGGCGTCGGGGAGCGGAGTTCCCTGGGCGTCGATGGCGGCGCCCCCGATGAGGCCCTCCTCGAACTCGAGTCCGAGGCCGCCCTCCTTGGCGACCACGCCGAGGACCCGGACCGCCTCCGCGGTCACCTCAGCCCCGATGCCGTCGCCGGGCAGCACCGCAATACGGTGGGTCCGCATCTACGGCTGCTCCTGCCCGCCCCGCGGCCCGATGGCGGGATCCGCGAGCGGGCTCATCCCTCGCCGGCCCCCCCGCCCCGGGTCGCCTCGCGAAGCACGACGGGCGGCGCGGGCTCACGGTGGCGGAGCAAGAGCCATCGCACGGGGCCCGACACCGCGTACGCGCAGAACAGGAGGAAGACGGTCGTCTCCGGGTGCGGGAACACGATCAGGATGCCCAGCGCAACCACCAGGAGCACGCCGAACGGATGCCGCTTGGCGAAGTTAAGATCCTTGAACGAGTAGTAGCGGATGTTCGAGATCATCAGGAAGGCCACCAGGTAGGTGGCACACGCCAGGGCGAACAGCCCCGCGCGGCCGAAGTCGGGCTCCCCGAAGAACAGGATCGTCGACGCCACGACCCCGGCGGCGCCCGGGATGGGCAGGCCGATGAAGTAGCGCCGGTCGGTCACTCCCGTCAGAACATTGAATCGAGCCAGGCGCAGGGCCCCGCAGATCACGTACATGAACGCCGCGCCGGCGCCTACGCGGCTGAGCGGCTGTAGCGCCCACGCGTACAGCAGGACGCCGGGGGCCACCCCGAACGACACGACGTCGGCGAGCGAGTCGAACTCCACGCCGAATTGGGTGGTCGTCCGCGTCAGCCGGGCGACCTTCCCGTCCAGCATGTCGAGCACCATGCCGATGAAGAGGGCCAGCGCCGCCGCCTGGTGCCGGCCGTCGAACGTGAGGATGATCGCGTAAAGCCCGCACAGGAGGTTCCCCGTCGTGAGAAGGCCGGGCAGGAGGAAAATCGTCTGCCGCCGGCGCTCCCGCAGCTCGGACCAGCGCCGCCGGCGAAGGGCTGACGGCCGACGCCTCACGGGAGCACCCCCACCACGGTGCTGCCGCCCCTGACCCGGTCCCCCTGCCTGACGCTCAGCCTGACGGAGGCGGGCACGATCAGATCTGTGCGCGAGCCGAACTTGATCAGCCCGAAGCGCTCACCTGAGGCGAGCTTGTCGCCGGGTCGGACCCGGCACACGATCCGCCGGGCGAGCACTCCGGCGATCTGGCGAACGACGACGCGGGCGGCCTCCCCCTGGATCGTGATCGTCGTGCGCTCGTTCCGGTCCGACGCCTCGGATCGATAGGCAGCCATCTTCGCCCCCGGGCGGTACTCCACCCCGACGACCAGGCCAGCGAGCGGGGCCCGGTTCACGTGCACGTCGAGCGGGGACAGGAAGATCGACACCGACTGCGCGGGACCGACAAACGGGTCCTCAACCCCGCTGCGGACGTCGACGACCCGGCCATCGGCGGGGGCCAGGATCGCCCCGGGGATGACGGGGGCGGTGCGCTCGGGGTCACGAAAGAAGAACGCCATGAAGGCGGCGACCGCGCCGAGGAGGAGCGCCGCCTTGATCCATCCGGCCCAAGCCAGCATGAGCGCCAGGACGAGCGGCACGAGGATGAACCCCCAGCCCTCGTTGGCAATCGGCAGCATCCGGTCCGACATCCGCCGCCGCTATCCCATGCGCGGCGGCTTGATCCAGCTCATCATCGCGCGAAGGCGCTTGCCGACCTCCTCGATCTGATGCTCGGCTTCCATCCGCCGCGTGGCCAGGAAGCTCGCGCGGTTGGCCTGGTTCTCGAGAACCCACTCCCGGGCGAACTGCCCCGTCTGGATCTCCTGCAGGATCTTTCGCATCTCGGCCCGCACGCGATCGTCGATGACGCGCGGTCCCCGGCTGTAGTCGCCGTATTCCGCGGTGTCGGAAACCGAGTAGCGCATGTACGCGAGCCCGCCCTGGTAGAACAGATCCACGATCAGCTTCAGCTCGTGCATGCACTCGAAGTACGCGACCTCCGGCTGGTAGCCCGCCTGAACCAGGGTCTCGAAACTCGCCTTGATCAGCGCGGAGACGCCCCCGCAGAGCACGGTCTGCTCGCCGAAGAGATCGGTCTCCGTCTCCTCCTTGAAGGTCGTCTCGATGACGCCTGCGCGCGTGCAGCCCACGCCTTTGCCATAAGCGAGCGCGACCTCCCGCGCCTTGCCGGACACGTCCTGCTGCACCGCGAGGAGGCCTGGCACGCCCGGACCCTGCACGAAGAGATCCCGCATGATGTGGCCGGGCGCCTTTGGCGCGATCATCGAGACGTCCACGTCGGCGGGCGGGACGACCTGGTTGAAGTGGATCGAAAATCCGTGGGCCATCATCAGGGTCTTGCCCTTGGTTAGCGCCCCGCGGATGGACTCTTCGAATGTCGGCCGGTGCGCCTGGTCCGGCAGCAGCACCATCACGATGTCCGCCATCTGGGCGGCCTCGGCCACCGTAACCACCCGGAGCCCGTCCTTCTCGGCCTTCGGCCAGCTCCGAGAGCCCTTGTACAGCCCGACGACGACGTCCAGCCCGGAGTCCTTGAGGTTCAGCGCATGCGCGTGCCCCTGGCTGCCGTAGCCGATGACGGCGATCTTCTTCCCGCGGACGAGCGAGAGATCCGCGTCCTGGTCGTAGTAGATCTTCGCTGGCATCCCTGTGGTCTCCTCGGACGTGTCCCGTCCGGCTAGTCGACGAACCCGGTCACTCGCGGATCCTGGCTACTCTCGACGTCCCGGCGGCGCCGCTGGGAGTCGGCCGACTTGCCGAGCGCCTCCTCGGATCGGCGACGGGCCGCCTTCGAGGCCCGCGCGATGGCCACCTTCCCCGTCCGGACCAGCTCCTGGATCCCCATGGGCCTCAGAAGCTCGATGATCGCGTTCAGCTTCGACTCGTCCCCGGTCACCTCGAGCGTGAGGGTGGTGGGGGTCACGTCCACCACCTTCGCCCGGAAGATGTCGGCCGTTCGCAGGATCTCCGCGCGGTGCTGGGTCTCGGCGTTCACCCGCATGAGGACCAGCTCCCGCTCGACGTGGTTCTCCTGGGTCAGGTCGGTCACCTTGATGACGTCGATCAGTTTGTGGAGCTGCTTCATCACCTGCTCGAGCACGAACTCGTCGCCCCGCACGACGAGCGTCATGCGGGAGACGGTGGGGTCCAGCGTCTCCCCGACCGACAGGGACTCGATGTTGTACCCGCGCGCGCTGAACAGCCCCGCCACGCGCGAGAGGACGCCGAACTTGTTCTCGACGAGGACCGCGATGGTGTGCTTCCGAACGCCGTGGCCGTTTTGCACCGCCGTCCCCTAGAAGCCCGTCTGGGACTTGGCGGCCTTGGCCTTCACGTCCTTGCCGGGGCGCTCGAGCAGCATGTCCTTGTTCGCCCCGCCCGCTGGCACCATCGGGAAGCAGAACTCGTCCTTGTCCACCATCACGTCCACCAGCACCGGCCCGGGAATCGCGAACGCCTTCTCGAGCGCCGGCACCACTTCGTTCGGCTTCGAGGCCCGGATGCCCACCGCCCCGTAGGCCTCGGCCAGCTTGACGAAGTCGGGACTCGCCGACAGGTCGATGGAGTGGAAGCGCCCGCCGTAGATGATGTCCTGCCATTGGCGGACCATGCCGTGGCCGCCGTTGTTGATCACGACGATCTTGATCGGCAGCTGGTTCTCGACGATCGTCGCCAGCTCCTGGGAGCTCATCACGAAGCTCCCGTCGCCGTCGATCAGCACGACGAGGCGGTCCGGGCGGCCGACCTGCGCGCCGATGGCGGCCGGCAGGCCATAGCCCATCGTGCCGAGCCCGCCGGAGGTCAGCCAGTGCCGCGGGTGCCGGAAGCGGTAGTGCTGGGCGGCCCACATCTGGTGCTGCCCGACTCCGGTGACGATGACCGCCTCACCCTTGGTGAGGTTCGAGATCTCGTCCACCACGTACTGGGGCTTGATCAGCTCATCGTCCCACTCGTAGCGGAACGGATGCTTCTGCTGCCACTGGCCGAGCTGCCGGAGCCACTGCTCCCGCGGCTCCCGAACCAGAGCGGGCATCTGCCCGGCGCCCTCCTGGCGCAGGGCCTCGACCAGCTGCGCCAGGACCCGCCGCGCATCGCCCACGATGGGCACGTGGACCTTGATGTTCTTGGAGATCGAGGACGGATCAACGTCGATGTGGATGATTTCCGCCTGTGGCGCGAATTGGTCGACCTTCCCGGTGACGCGATCGTCGAACCGGGCGCCCACCGCAATCAGCAGGTCGGAGTTGTAGACCGCCATGTTCGGGGCGTAGCCCCCGTGCATGCCGAGCATGCCGAGCGAGAGGGGGTGGTCCGACGGGAACGCGCCCATTCCCATGAGAGTCGTGGTGACCGGGATCCGGGTCAGCTCCGCGAGCGCCTGCAGCTCGGCCGACGCGTCGGCGCCGATGACGCCGCCGCCCACGTACAGGACGGCGCGGCGGGCGCGCATCATGGCCTTCGCCGCCTTCTTGACCTGGCCCGGGTGCCCCTCGAACGTCGGATTATACGACCGAAGGTGGACCCGTTCCGGGTACTCGAAGTCGGCCTGCTTCATGAGGACGTCCTTCGGCAGGTCGATGTGCACGGGCCCCGGGCGCCCGGTCGCCGCGATGTGGAACGCCTCGCGGATCACCGGAGTGATGTCCTTGACGTCCTTCACCAGGTAGTTGTGCTTCGTGCACGGCCGCGTGATCCCGACGTTGTCCGCCTCCTGGAAGGCGTCGTTGCCGATGAGGTGCGTCGGCACCTGTCCGGTGAACGCGACGATGGGCATCGAGTCCATGTACGCGTCCTGCAGCGCCGTGACGAGGTTCGTGGCAGCCGGGCCAGAGGTCACCACGCACACCCCGACCTTCCCGGTGACGCGCGCATACGCTTCGGCCGCATGCCCGGCGGCCGCCTCCTGGCGGACCAGGACGTGGCGCAGCGGTCCGGGAAAGTCGTAGAGCGCGTCGTAGAGCGGAAGGACGGCGCCTCCGGGAAGCCCGAAGATGACGTCGACCCCTTCACGCTTGAGCGACTCCAGGACGATGCGCGCGCCTGACATCTTCATTGCCGGTCTCCTGCTCCCCTGAGTTCCCTCGTAGTCGACCGCTCCCGTGCCGCGACCGTCACAACAGCCCCGTCGTCGCCAGGATCTCCCGGATTTCCTCGATGCCGTCCGCGTCGGGCGCCGGCAACGGGGATCGCGGGGACCCGCCGTAGCCGCCCACGAGGTCGAGCGCCGCCTTGAGCCCGCCGATCCCGTAACGCCCGCTGATTCCCGTCGACAGCGGTCCGAGCCGGAAGGCGACCTCGCGCGCTTCCGCCCACTGGCCCGCCTGGGCCAGCCGCCAGACCTCGCAGCACTCGGCTGGCGCGATGTTCGCGACTGCCAGGATCCCACCGGCGGCCCCGACCACTAGCGCGGGAAGGAAAGCGATGGGAGAACCCACGAAGACGTGGAAAGTCTTCGGGGTCAGGCGGATCGTCTCTGCGGCCTGGGGAACGTTGCCCGAGCTGTCCTTGATGCCGTGGATATTCGGGTGCTCGGCGAGCCGGGCAACCGTGTCGGGCTCGAGGTTGATCCCAGTGTTGGCCGGGAAGTTGTACAGAACGATCGGAAGCGGTGAAGCGTCGGCCACCGCGCGGTAGTGGCGGATCAGGGCCGCGGGCTTCATCGCCGCCTTGAAGTAGCTGGGGGTGATGACGATCGCCGCGTTCGCCCCGAGGTGCCCGGCTCGCCTGGTGAGGCGGATGCACGCGTCGGTAGATTCCCCTCCGGTGCCGGCCACCAGCCGCCGGTCCCCGAGCGTGTGCTCGCGCGCCGTCGCGATCACGCGCTCCTTCTCGTCCTCGGTCAGGAGCGGGAACTCCCCCGTGGACCCGAGGACGACGTAGCCGCTCAGCGGATGCGCGTTCAGCCGGGCAAGGTTGGCCGCCAGGCGGTCGTGGTCGACGTTCCCGCCGCGGAAGGGGGTCAGCACCGGCGGATAGACCCCTTGGAGGATCGTCATAGCGTCGCCCTCTCCCCGCCCATCCCGAAACAGACCCCGCTCACCGTCAACCCTCGCTACCAGCCCCAATCACATGCAAAGTCTATCCACGTTAGCACCTAAACCTTGATCAGGTCAAACCGAAATGGGCCTCGGCGGGCGAACCCCACCGTCCCCGCTGTGGAGGACGCCCGCGATCCGGGCGCTCAGCTCGACGGGTTGCGGGTGACTCGCGGGGGCGCTTCGTCCTCCCGCCCCACGACCAGCCGCTCGACACCTACCAGGTGGGCCCGCATGGCCTGCTCCGCCCGCCGCGCGTCGTGGGCTTCCACAGCGGCTAGGACGTGCCGATGGTCGCCGTGGGAGCGCACCGGCCGGCCGGGGTGGGAGAGGGATTCCTCCCGACTCTGGGCCAGCAGGTCCATGAGGGTGGTGACGATCCGCGTGATGGCCCGGTTGTGGGTCGAGTGGGCCAGGGCGGTGTGGAAGGCCGCGTCCTGCACGAAGCCCGTCCGCCCAGCCTCCACCTCGACGCCCTGAGCGTCGAGGATCCGCGCCATCTCGGCCACCTCGTCGGGGCTCGCCCGCCGCGCAGCCAGAGCAGCGATCGGCGGCTCCAGGAGCCGGCGCGCCTCGTAAAGATCCGCGATCGTCTCCCGCTGGGCCAGGATCACGAGCGCGAGCGGCTCGACCAGGGCCTCGACGGACACCTCGCGGACGAAGGCGCCCTCTCCCGGGCGGATCCCGATGAGTCCCCGACTCTCGAGGGCGCGCATCGCCTCGCGAACGGACGTCCGGCTGACCCGGAAGCGCTCCGCTAGGTCCCGCTCGGGCGGCAGCCGGTCGCCGGACTTGAGGTGCCCGTCCGTGATGAGCAGCCGGATCTGGCGGACGATCTCCTCGTAGATGCGGGTGCTCCGCACCGGCTCCAGGCTCGGCCACTCGACCTCGGCGCGACGTCGCGTCACGGTGACGCCTCGCCTCAGTGCTGGGACGGCGCGCCGGCGGCCACGCCCCGGCGGGAGTGCCGGCGGGCCCACGCCCGGCCAACCACGATCACCAGGATCGCCAGCGCGCCCTGCACCGCCCGCGTCACGACAGGACTCGGGTGGCCGCCGAGCCATGCCACGACCTTCTGATCGCCGAGGACCATCTCGCCGGCCACCCACCCGAGGATGCCCGCCCCGACGTCGACGATCCACCAGAAGCGCGCCATCAGACGGGCCAACAGCCCGCTGCCCCAGATCACGATCGGGATCGAGAGTCCCACCCCGAAGATGACGAGCGTCATGTCGCCGTGTGCCGCTCCGGAGATCGCGAGCACGTTGTCCAGGCTCATGACGACGTCGGCCACGATGATGATCCAGATCGCCTCGAGCAGCGTCGTGCCCTGGCGCACCTGGTGCTCCGCCTCCGCGTGGCCTTCCTGCGAGAGGAGCTTGACGGCGATCCAGAGCAGCGCCAGCCCCCCGGCCGCCTGGAGGAGCGGGATGCCGAGGAGGATGCTGATGATGGCGATGAACAGGATCCGGAGGGCAACGGCGCCGAAGGTTCCCCAGATGCGGCCCTGCCACTGCTGCCTCGGCGGGAGCTTGCGGACCGCGAGGGCGATGACGAGCGCATTGTCGCCGGCCAGGGTCAGATCCAGGATGACGATCTGGACCCACCGGAACCAGAACTCGGCGGTGGCCATCTCGGTGAAGTTCAATGAGCGGGCCTCCGCGCCAGCGCCTTCGATCCGGTCACACTCTCGGGACTCACGCCATGTTCCCAAGCCGAGAAACGCGCTCGACAGGCTTCATCGCACCCGTGGGCTCCCTGGCCTCTGTGCCAACAGACGAAATCGTACCCGAGACGCCTCGTCGAGTCGACACCGAACGTCGGCACCCGCGCCTCCGTCAGGTACGCGTCGCCTCGGATGGCCGGAGCCGCGGACGCCGCAGCAGGGGCCCCAGGACGGGGAGCGCGAACAGCGCGAGGGCGGCGACGGTGATCACGGCCGCGATCGGCCGCTGCAGGAAGATCAGGACGGATCCCTGCGACATGATCAGGCTCTGGCGGAGGGCGCTCTCGGCCATGTCCCCCAGGACGAGCGCCAGCACGAGGGGCGCCAGCGGATAGTCGAGCTTCTTGAACACGTAGCCCAGCACGCCGAATCCCATCATGAACCAGATGTCGAGCATGCTGTTGCTCACGGTGTACGCGCCGATCGCGCACACGAAGACGATCAGCGGCACCAGGATCGCGAACGGGATGCGGAGGATCGAGGCGAACGCCGGGACGAAGAACAGCACCACGAGCACGCCGATGACGTTGCCCGTGTACATGCTCGCGATCAGCCCCCACACGAACTCGGGCTTCTCGACGAACAGCATGGGCCCCGGCTGGAGCCCCCAGATGAGGAGGCCGCCGAGCATCACCGCCGCGGTCGGGGAACCCGGGATGCCCAGCGTGATCATGGGGAGCATCGCGGCCACCCCCGCGGAGTGGGCGGCCGTCTCCGGGGCCACCACCCCCTCCAGGACCCCCGTGCCGAACTTTTCCGGGTGCCGCGAGAAGCGCCGCGCGAACCCGTAGCTCATGAACGAGGCCGGGGTCGCGCCGCCGGGCTTGAACCCCATCCAGAACCCGATGATCGAGCCCCGCAGGAACGTCCGCCAGTACCCGAGCAGCTCGCGCCACGTCGCCACCATGTCCTTGAAGCGCACCCGCGGCGTCACCCCCCGGAACCTGAGACCCTCCTCCACGGTGAGGAAGATCTCGCCGAGCCCGAAGAGCCCGATCACCGCGACGATGAAGGACATCCCCCGCATGAGCTCGATCGAGCCGAACGTCAGCCGGAGCCGCCCGGTCACCACGTCGAGTCCGACGGCGCCCAGGATGAACCCGAGCACGATTGACACGAACGACTTGAGCGGGCTCCCGCCCCCCAGTCCGATGAAGCTCGAGAACGTCAGCAGCTGGATGGCGAAAAACTCGGGCGGGCCGAACTTCAGCGCCAGCTCGGCGAGCGGAAGCGCGAAAAAGGACACGAGGATGATGGCAAACAAGGCGCCGACGAACGACGAGGTGAACGCCGCGGTGAGGGCCTGCGCCCCCTTCCCCTGCTTCGCGAGGGGGTAGCCGTCGAGCGTCGTGGCCACCGACCAGGGCTCGCCCGGGATGTTGAACAGGATCGACGTGATCGCCCCCCCGAAGAGCGCGCCCCAGTAGATGGAGGTCAGCAGGATGATCGCCGACGTCGGCGGCATCGTGAAGGTCAGCGGCAGCAGGATCGCCACGCCGTTCGCACCGCCGAGGCCCGGCAAAACCCCGATGATCGTGCCCAGGACGATACCCACCACGGCGACGGCGAGGTTGTATGGGGTGATCGCGACCTGGAACCCGAGGAGGAGGTTCTCGATGCCTCCCATCGGCGCGCCTCAGTACCCCAGTCTCGTCTCGAGAGGGCCCTTGGGCAGGGGCACCAGGAACCACACCTCGAAGATGAGGAACGTTAGCACCGGGATCCCGATCGACACCACCAGGATCAGCGCCCACGAGTGCCGGCCGATCCACCGCATGTAGGCCGCCAGGTAGACCGCGCCGCTCACGTAGAGTCCGACGAACCCCGTGAGGACGACCATGAAGGTCGCCGGGAGGAACACCTGCACCACGGGCCGGAACTGCCCCGACGCCACGAACGGCCGCTGGACCGCGCCGCGCCGAAGGGTCAGGAGGACGATCGCGGCCGACGCGATCAGCAGCGCGACGCCCAGGTAGAACACGAAGAAGCCCGGCTGCGGCCCATCCGTGCTCCAGCCGATGCCGAGCCGGAGACCCTCGACGACCACGACGACGCCGACGACCACCAGCAGCACCCCGCAGACGATGTCAGCCGTGCGCACGCGGTCTCTCTCCCGGACGGGTGGTCAGGGCTCGGCCGGCGGCGGAAGGGCCGGGGCGCGGCGCCTCCCGGAGCACGGGAAGCGCCACGCCGCGGCGACTACTTCAGGAGCCCGCCCTTCTTCATGAGATCCTGGTGCAACGACTCCGCGCTCTCCAGCCACTTCACGAGCTCGGGGCCGGTCTGCCAGGCGGGGTTGAGGGCGCCCTTCTCAAGATACTCCTTGAACTCCGGCGAGTCGTACACCTTCTGCAGCATCCCCTGGTAGAAGGCGACCGCGTCCGCGGGCATGCCGGGGGCGCCGAAGATACCCCGCAGCATCAGGTAGCTGATGTCGGCGCCGATGGCCTCCTTCACGGTGGGGATGTCTCCCCAGCCGGCGGCGGTCAGGCGCTTCGTGTCGAACACGGCGAGCGGGCGCACCCGTCCCGCCTTCCAGTGCCCGGCGCACTCGATGGGATTGTTGACCGTCGAGTCCACGTGGTTCCCGACGAGGTTGGCGCAGACCTCCCCGCCGCCCTTGAACGGGACGTACGTGAACTTCAGCCCGAGCGCCTGCTCGAGCTGGATGGTGATGATCTGGTCCTCCTGGGCCGAGCCGGTGCCGCCCATCGTGAAGGGCTTGCCGTCCTTGCCCTTCTTGACGGCCTCGACGTACTCCTTGGCCGTCTTGTACGGGGTGTCCGCGTTCACCCACAGGATGAACTCGTCGAGCGCGAGCCGGGCGACCGGCGTGAGGTCCTTCCAGTTGAACGGCACGCCGGTGTGCAGCGGCGTCGTGAAGAGGTTCGACAGGGTGATGATGATCGTGTGGGCGTCACCCGACTTGGCCTTTACGTACGTGAAGCCCTCGGCGCCGGCGCCGCCGGCCTTGTTCACCACGACCAGCGGCCGCGGCGACAGCTTGTACTTTTCCGCGAGCGGGGCGATTAGGCGCGCCATCTGGTCGGCGCCGCCCCCGGTGCCGGCGGGGACGATGAACTCAACCGGCTTCGTCGGCTCCCAGGCCGCCGCGGGCGTGGCGGACGCCCCCAGCACGGCGAGCCCCAGAAGAGCCAAAACGCCCCTCAGCACTCGACTGGCCATTGTGTGCCTCCTCGTTGGAAGTTGGCGTTGCAGGTTGGCGTTGCAGGTTCGGCGCTGCAGGGTTGCCGAAAGACAAGCAAGGGGCCGCCAGCAGCCTGGCGGCCCCTCCCGGACCCGACGACGACGTCGGTGTCATCGTCTCCGTGTCATGCCCTGGGTGCTAGCTTGGCATCGGAATCTCCGAGGGCGCCTTGCGGAACGACACGACGCCCGGGATTTCCCAGTTCTCCCACATCTCGTCCACTTTCGCCTGGAAGTAGGCGAGGTCCTCCTCGTTGAAGTGCGCGAAGCGCCCCTGCTTGAGCAGGTACTCCCGGACCGGCTTCCGCTTCCGGCCTTCCACGATGGATTTGGTCTTGCCGTAGTACTTCACGACGCCGTCCTCGACCTCGTATAAGGGGAAGATGCCGGTCTCCACCGCCAGCTCACCGAGCTCGTGGGACAGCATCGGATCGTAGTCCCAGCCCTTCGGGCACGGGTCGAGCGAGTGGATGAAGGTCGGCCCGCCGATCGTCAACGCCCGGCGGACCTTGTTCATCATCTCCACGGCGTAGGACGCGCAGACCGTGGCCACGTAGCGGCACTCCGGGTGGCCGGCGGCCAGCATCCCCGCCATGTTCTTCTTCCAACGCGTGTGGATGATCCGCTTGACGGCGCCGGGCGGACTGAACGTCGTGTGGGCCCCGTACGGCGTCATCCCCGACAGCTGGATGTCGGTGTTGGCGTAGGACTCGTTGTCGTAGAGCAGGATCAGCGAGTTGTACTCCTTGTGGGTCAGGGTCGCGGAGATGGCACCGAGCCCCATGTCCGCCCCGCCGCCGTCACCGCAGAAGGCGATGACGTTGATCGGCTCGGACTTCATCTTGCCCTTCTTCATGAGCGCCTTGAGCCCCGCTGCCGTTCCAAGCGCGGCCGAGCCCGACGACCCGAGCTGGGTGTGCATCCACGGCACCACCCACGGCGTCGTGTAGTACGTGGTGTTCGCGACGTACATGCACCCGGTCGAGCCGAGCACGATCGTGCGCGGTCCGGACGCCTTCACCATGAGCTTCATGACCAGGGCCGATTCGCACCCCTGGCAGGTGCGGTGGCCCGAGGTGAAGTACTCCTCGATGGTGACCTTCTTGACGCCCTTGAAGGGCAGGAGCACCTGCGTGTCGTTCGTGAACGTCGTCGCGTCGGCCATGGTCTCCCTCCCGCTCACTCGCGCACACCGAGCCAGTAGGTCGCCCGCTCCGGCCGGCCGGCGTTGGCCGCCGCGTAGCAGATGTCCACCGCCTTGTTCACGTCCTCGAGCGTGACCTCGCGGCCCCCGAGACCGCAGATGAACCCGATCAGCGGGGGTCGATGCTCCGCATTGTAGAGGGCCGCCCGCACCTCGTTGGCGACCACCCCGGAGCCGAACGGGGATCCGAAAGAATAGTCCCGGTCGATGACGCCGATGGCCTTCGCCCGCCGGAGAGCCTTCGCCAGCTGCTCGTAGGGAAACGGGCGGAACCATCGGAGGCGGATCAGGCCGACCTTCTTGCCCTGCTGGCGGAGGTTCCGGATCGCCACCTTCACCGGCAGCGACAGGGTCCCCATCCCGATCAGGATGATCTCGGCGTCGTCCGTCATGTATTCCTCGAACCACGGATTCTCCGGCCCCCGCCCGAAGGTGTGGCGGAAGTCCGCGTACGCCTCCTCGATGACCGTGTACGACCGACGTGTCGCCTCGTCGTTCTGCCGCCGGATCTCGATCACCCAGTCCTCGTTCACCTGCGGCGCCACCGTGATCGGGTTGTCGGGGTGAAGCAAGAGGTCGCCGCGGTTGTACGCGGGGAGGAACCGGTGGACCAGCTCCCGGGACGGGACCCGCGTGATCGCCTGCGAGTGGGTCAGGAACGCGCCGTCCGCCGAGATCGCGATCGGCAGGAACACCCGCCGATCCTCCGCTACCCGGTACGCGATCAGCGTCGTGTCGAGGGCCTCCTGTGACGTGTCGATCCAGCAGAGCAGCCACCCCAGGTCGCGCACCGACAGGGCGTCGTTGTGCTCCACGCCGAAGGCGCCCGGGTCGTCCAGCGCCCGGTTGCCCACCAGGGCCACCATGGGGACGCGAAGCGCCGGGGTGACCGTGATGGCCTCCATCGCGTACATCCAGCCCACGCCCGAGGACCCGCAGAAGACGCGCGCCCCGACCGTGGAGGCGTGCTTGACGATCTCGAACTGGCTGTGCTCACCCTCGGCGACGATGTACTCGGCGACGAGCTTGCCGCTGCTGATCTTCTTGGCGATGGCCTGCATCACCGTGTCGTAAGGCCGGATCGGATAGGCCGTGACGACGTCGATGTCGGCCAGCGTGAGGGCCTCGGCGACCGCCTCGCTACCCGAGATGAGCATCTCCTGCTCTTCGACGGCCACCGCACCCCCGGTCGGCCTGGTCGCGACTGCCATGGAAACCCTCCTCAGTCCGTCGGGGTTAGGCGCCCGGAGCCTCGGCCACGCCAGTCACGATCGATGTCGACCGGTCCGTGTGGACCGACGGGTGCCGTCCCTTGCGCTCGATGTTCTCGCCCGGGATGCCGTCGGCCACGGGGGTGCCGCCGACCTCCAGTTCGCCCACCGCCAGCTCCTCCTCGTACTGACCCCGGTACCGGAAGCCGTGCGAGCGCACCGTCGTGACCTTGTCGTGGATCTTCTCCTTGGCCCAGACCTGGTACGCGTCCTTGTCCTGCCGCCACATCTCCCACTGGCTCTGGTTGTCGTCGAAGGCGGCCTCGTTCACCATCGTGATGCAGTCCTTCACGGGGCACACGGCTTCGCAGACCCCGCACCCGCAGCACGACTCCATGTTCGCGTCGTACAGACCCTCCGGGGTGACGTCGAAGCAGCTGTCCGGGCACTGGATCCAGCAGAGCGTGCACTTGACGCAGGTGTCGAAGTTCACGACCGGCCGCATCGTGCGGGTGCTGAACTTCTTGAAATAGGGGTTCCGCTCGGGACGGTAGCCCTTTCCCCCCTCGACGGGCTTGCCCACCGGGATGGCCGGGATCGTCAGCCCTTCCCGCATCTCCCACCACTTAGGCATCTCGAAGGAGAAGGGCACCTCGTCGTTCCCCTCGGTGATCCGGATCGGCTTGCCCTCGATCCGCTCGTACGCCTTCCGGGCCGACTCGACCTTGAGCGCCGAGCCCCACTCCGCCTCCCCGACCGCCGCGCACACCGACTCGATGTCCATGAAGTGCGGCGCGATCTTGGCCAGGGCGCCGAGGATCCGCGCCTCGGTGTGGTCCTCCTTGAAGACCCAGAGGCCCGAGAAGGAGGCCTTGCCCCGCAAGATCCAGAGGTTGTAGTCGGAGTCCTTCTTGTGGATGTCCCGCAGGAGCTCGCTCGCGGACCGCGTGGACGTCACGAGGAGATGCCCTCCCGGCAGGAGGAGCCGGTTGATCGGCTGGAGCCCGTACCACGCCCAGGACTCCACGCCCTTCGAGAGGGTGTCGTCCACGCAGATCGTGACGTGGAGCTCTTTCGGCTCGTAGCGCGCCATGTGCTGCTCGAGCTCTTCCTTGGTGTCCGCCACGATCGCGAAGTCCTTGGCCGGCACCCCGTTCCGCTGGGGGCTGTCGCCGTACCGTCCGAAGGCGATGCCCCACCGGCCGGCCTTGCGTGACGAGAGCACGATTCCGCGGGTAATCCTGGCGGCGAGATTCTTCTGGAAGATGCCTCGGTAGACCACCTCGACGGTGAGATGCGCCATGTGTACGGCCTCCTGCGCCCCCACGGGCGTGGGGTAACCGATAGTGGTATGGTGGTCCGACCGCTCTTCCACCCTACGGGAGCAACACCACACCTGTCAACTGGGATCCCCGGGGGCGACAGGTTGCCCCCACACCCGTTGCAGCCATGATCGGAGCCGACTAGGCGGAGGATCCGCGGTGTGGGCCCGGGCCTACCCCATGCCGCTGACGCGCTCCGGGGCAATCGTGTAGATGACGCGGACCTCGCCGGGCCGTCGGTAGGGATAGCGATCCTTCCCCAGGTACTTCTTGGCCAGACGGTCGATGTGCGCGTCCCCTCCCTGTTCGGTGATGTCGACCACACGGCCCCGAACGCCCACGTACCGGTAGGGGTTGCCGGGATCGACGATCGACAGTGCGACGGCGGGGTTCCGCCGCATGTTACGGTCCTTCACGCGGCCCCGGGCCGAGTTCACCCGGAAGAACTGGCCGTCGTAATCGAACCATACCGGTGTGACCTGCGGCGCCCCGCCTGGCATCGCCGTCCCGAGATGCGCCAGCGCCTTCCCGTCGTCGCTCAGTAGGTCCCCGTACTTCTTCAGATCCTCGCTCACACCGTGCTCCCTTCGTACGGGCAAGTCGTCTACGCTCAGGCCCCGGCCGCCCGCAAGGCCAGGTCCAGCGATTCCTCGAGGTCCTGGACATCCTCAATGCCGACCGACAGGCGCACCAGTCCGGGTCCGATGCCGAGCTTCGCCCGCTCCTCGTCACCGAGCGGCCGGTGCGAGGTTCGCGCCGGGTAGCTCCACGTGGTCGTCACGTCTCCGAAGCTCGGCGCGAAGGCGATCAGGGCCTCATGCGCCGCCGGCCCGTCGCCACCGGCCAGCACGCCGAAGAACCGCTGGACTGCCGGCGCGCCGCCCGTTAACTCGAATGACAGCATGCCACCGAAGCCGGTCGGGAGCAGCGTCCGGGCCAGCAGGTGCTGCGGGTGGTCGGGCAGACCGGGGTAGTGCACGCGGGCAACCTCTCGGCGGGCGGCGAGGAATCGCGCCAGGCCGAGCGCGTTGGCGGAGTGGCGCTCCATCCGCACGGCGAGGGTTCGCAGGCCCCGGAGGGTGAGCCAGGCGTCGAAGGGTCCCAGGTTGAGCCCGATTCCCACCGCCTGGGCCCGCGCCGCGTCGACCAGGGGTTGGGAGCCGACCAGCACTCCGGCGGTGACGTCTCCGTGGCCGGAAAGGTACTTCGTGGCGCTGTGATGAACGGCTGTGGCCCCATGCTCCAGTGGCCGGAGCAGCGCGGGGGACGCGAAGGTGCTGTCTACGAGGAGCGCCAGACCCCGCTGTCGCGCGATCGACGCAAGCCCGGGCAGGTCGGCCAGACGCAGCAGCGGATTGGAGATCGCCTCGACGAAGATCGCTCGGGTCGTGTCGGTGAGGGCCGCCTCTACGGCGGCGGCTTCCGTGGCGTCGGCGAAGGTCACGCGAATGCCCCAGCGGGCCGCCTGCTCCCGGAGGAGGGCGGTGGTCGCGCCGTAGAGATCGCGGCCCGCCACCACGTGCTCGCCGGACCGAAGGCCGCCGAGCAGGAACGCGCTCAAGGCGCCCATCCCCGAGGCGACGACGAGACCGGCCTCCCCTCCCTCCAGGGCCGCCAGCGTGTCCTCCAGCATCGTGTGATTCGGCGTCCCGAACCGTCCGTAGACGTAGCCCGGCTCGCGGCCCTCCCACACGGCGTCGACCTGGTCGAGACCATCGAAGACGTATACGTTCGCGAGGTGAACGGGCGGCGTCAGTGGCGTGGACGCGGACCGGGGAGGCGGCGCCGCGCGCGCGGCTCGCGTGGCGAAGCGCATTCGAGCGCTCATGGACGCTCCCGGCCCACGGCCACGTCGGCGTGCCGATCCGAAGACCGAGGCGTCCGAGCGGGGGGAGACTTCCGCCCGCTTGGCTGACATTTGATGCTCGTCATTGGAGATTCCTCCTCATCTCTCCCTCAGGAACGCTCACGTACTCGTCGAGTGGCGACCAAACGATGAAAAACTTGGGTCCCTCTGGACACTAGCGTAGAGTAGGCGCGCTTCAGGGGACTTGCCTCCGCTGGCAACGGCAAACCGACGCGAGGACGAGACCAAGAGGCCCTGACCCGATGAGCATGATCGCCGCGATCATCTTTGACATGGACGGGGTCCTCATGGACTCCGAGCCATTGCATCTCCGGGCAACCCGTTTCGCCCTCGGGGTCCGAGCGCAATCGTACACAGAGCGCGACAATCAGTCGTTCTTCGGGGCCACCGATCCGGAGATGTTCCGCATCCTCCGGATTCTCTTCGACCTCGATGCGACCACCGATGAGCTCGTTCTCCGCAAGCGCGAGCATCTCGTCTCCCTGATCCGGTCGGAGGGTCGGGGACTTCCCGGCGTCCCGGAGATTCCGCTTCGATTCCGGGACGCGGGGCTTCGCCTGGGCCTGGTGTCGGCCTCGGCGCGGCCCGTCATTGACGCCATCCTCCAGGCGGTGGGGCTCCACGAGGCGTTCGAGACGGTCGTTTCGGGCGACGAGGTGGCCCGCGGCAAGCCGGCGCCCGACGGGTACCTCATGGCGGCCCGCCGGCTCGGCGTCGACCCCAGGGGGTGCTTCGTCGTTGAGGACGCCAGGAACGGTGTCCTCGCGGCCAAGGCAGCGGGCATGACGGTCGCGGCGGTGCCGGGGCCCGCGACGAGCCACGAGGATTTCTCGCCGGCCGACCTCGTCCTTCCGAGTCTCGAGGCGCTTCCCAAGGTCCTCGAACGCAACGGGAGCGGGCGAAACGCAAGTGGGCGCGAGCCATGAGACACTGAAGCCGGGCCGTGACACGCACGAGCAGCCCGATCGCCCATAGACCACGCGTAGCCCCATGAGGCGGAGATGAGCCTGGGAGAGTCGAACGTCAAGCGCGCCCTCGACTGGATCCTCGAGCGCCTCGCCGACGACCCGCACGCCAAGCGGGGAGCGCTGATCGACGAGGCGTCCCGTCAGTTCGATCTCACTCCCCTCGAGGCGGACTTCCTCTACCGCCAGCTCAGCGAGGCGCTGAAGGGTAAGCCGCCCGGCCTGTCGCAGTCCTAGTCGACGAGCGGCGGCCCACCGGATCTCAATCGCACGGCCTACGGGCGCCGGTAGCGCTCCTTGATCTCCCGCGGCGCGATGGCGATCCGCTTCCCCGAGACGTCCTCCAGGACGTAGACTTCGTCGGTCAGAGAGCCGCTGGCGAAGACCTCGAACACATCGAGTGCGCTCTCGAGCGTGGTCCCGTCGGGTCGTTCCGCCATCAGCGCTTCCACTTCCGTCACCGCGAGTCGCATCCGACCAGCCTCCCCTCACCGCTTCTGGACATCGACGGAGCGTGAACGGCGTACGAGAACGAGCGTCAGCGCCGCCAGGCCAGTGGCCGCCAGGAGCGCCCCCAGGTTTGGCCGGTACAGATAGCCGCGCGCCCAGGCGAAGGCCGCGTTCCGAAGGAGCAGCCACTTCGGCACCAGCTGCACCTCGAGAGGTCCGCTGTCGCCCTCGCCCGGCTCCCAGACGTCCCCCTCCGAGCTGGAGGTGACGGCGCCGGGTCGGCTCACGAAGTGGAGGGCATGGCCCGGCACCGCCAGCCGCGTGAGACGAGGCGGCGGCAACCTGAGGGCCAGCGGCATCTCGATTCCCGGGCGCCCGTCGAGGACAGCTATGCAAAGGGCATCGTCGGTCCGGGCGAGGGCGCTCATCTCGAGACGCTCGAACGCGAGCGTCCGGAGGCCGGCGTGGACCGGGCGCGGTGTCACCGGCAGAGCCCATGTCGCGACGATCGCCACGCCACGGGGAGCGGGCTCGAGATCGAGCCAGGCGCCGGCCGGGACCGGGCGCGGGCCCTCGCCGCCGGGCGCGTAGGCGAGGCTCGCAGCCCCGCCCGCCGGGGTGACATTCCGGAAGGCGCGCGTCTCGACGCGAAGCAGGCGGACGGCGGTGGCACCGGCCACCAGGTAGCGGGCCTCCCACCGCATCTCGCGCCGGCTCTCGTCGTAGTGCGCCGTCGCGGTCGTGGTCACCGTCGGCACCCCACCCCCGAGGACACGGACCAGCGCTTCCACCGCCGCCCCGGCGGCGGCGAGATCCTCGCGAACGGGGCGGAGCGACACGTGGGCCATGGCGGCCGGATCGGATCCCCGGAGGACGGAGGTCGCCTCCGTCGCATCGCGCGCCGCACCGAGCCGCCGATCGAGCTCCCCCAGGTATTGGGCAGCCGCGACCCGTCGGGCCTCGAGGTCGCGGAACTCCGACGCGGCCAGCGTCCGCGCGAGGCGGCGCGCCGCCGCCTCGAGCGCCGCCACCTCGCGCGGCGCGTCCGCCCGCAGCGGATCGAGCCGCCGGGTGAGCGCGATCACGGCGCCCGCCCTCTGCTCGAGCTCCGATCCGGTCAGCCGAAGCTCGTCGCGGCCGAGCGCGGCCAGCCGCTCGCGCGCCGAGACGATCTCCGGCGCGCCCGGGGGCGGCGACGGCGGCCGGGACTCCCCCCACCGGGGGATCCACCCCGCCTCGTAGGAGGCGGGGGCCGGGGGCCCGAACCACCCCACCCGGCCGCCCCAGCCCAGGAGGGCCACGGTCGCGAGGAGTACGAGCACCGGCGCGACCCGAACGCGCCGACGTAGGACGAGCACGGCCACGAGCGCCGCGATCCACAGGAGCCCGAGGGCCATGTCCAGCGCGCTTGCCACCAGCACAACGCCGAGCAGCGTCACGACGGCGGCGGTCCTCACGCCGGCCGGGCGCCCTCCATTGGGCGCAGGCGCACGACGGTCGCTCCCCAGCCCCCTCGTGTCGGCGGGGCGTCGTCAAACCCGACCACCCCCGGCCACTCGGTCAGGATCCGGCGGACGAGCGCCCGCTGGACGCCGCGGCCGCGGCCATGGACGATGCGCACCTCACCGAGTCCGGCCCGCCGGGCTCCGTCGAGGTACTCGCTCACCACTCTCTGCGTGTCCTCGGGCCGAAAGCTGTGGAGGTCGAGCACGTCGGTCAGCGGGAGGGCCACGGCCTCGAGCGAGACACCATCGCCGCGCTCGACGGGACCCGCCTCGAGCACCTCGGCCGCCATCGGGTCGCTCTGCCCCGCCTCGAGGACCCCAGCTCGCTCGCCACCATGGCTCGGAATCCCCACTCCCTTGGTCCCGACCGGCGCCGTGAGCTCCACCATGGCCGTGGGGCCGATCCGGAGCCGCGCGCCGGCCGGAAGGTCGCCGACCGGGAGGCCGTCCACCACGATGGAGACCGTCAGTGGGCCGGGCTCGAGCCGGCGAGGGCCCGTATCCTCGGCTTCGGGCCCCACGGCGCGCACCGCGAGGACGCGACCGGCGAGCGGACTCGGATCCTCCACCGCCCCACTATACCGTCGGTGCCCACTCGCCCCGGACCTCCATCGATCGCTCGATCGCGAGGTCCTCCGTCGCTCATGCTCTAGAATGGCGGCGTGTCGGCTATCCCCGTCACGATCCTCCCCGAACGCCGGGCCATCGGCGTCGAGCCGGGCAGCGTCCTGCTACGAGCGGCGCACGCCCAGGGTGTCGAGGTCACCGCCACCTGCGGCGGGCGCGGCCGCTGCACCTCCTGCCGCGTCAAGGTCGTCGAGGGCGTGGCGCCGCCCGGGACGATCAACGACCAGCTCCAGCTGGGCGACGACCTGGTGCGCGAGGGGTACCGCCTCTCCTGCCAGCTGGCCCCCACCGAGCCGCTCGTGGTCCAGCTGGCGCCGCCGCTCGACGAGAGCGCGTTCCAGATCCTCGGCGTCGAGCGCGACGCGATCGCCCGGGCGCGCGTCACCCTAGACGCCGGGATCCGCAAGAAGGTCGTGCGGGTCGACCTCCCGCAGGAGGAGCACCACCAGACCTCCGACCTCGAGCAGCTCGGGGTGGCGGCGGGCATCGCGCCGGCCGACGTCCCCCT
This sequence comes from Candidatus Methylomirabilota bacterium, assembly GCA_036257195.1. Taxonomy (GTDB): domain Bacteria; phylum Methylomirabilota; class Methylomirabilia; order Rokubacteriales; family DASRDR01; genus DASRDR01. The sequence continues at coordinate 23,623 of DATAFX010000088.1, forward strand.
CGAGGTGGTCCGGACCCTGCCGTCGACCCTCCGCGAGGGCAAGGGCGAGGTGACGGTGGTCACCTTCCAGGAGGGGCCGCTCGGCGTCGAGCGCGGGGACACCACCGCGATGGCGTTCGGGATCGCGATCGACGTCGGGACGACGAGCGTGGTCACCACACTGCTTGAGCTCGCCTCCGGCGAGGTCATGGCCTCGGTGTCGAGCCTGAACCCGCAGGCGACCTTCGGAGGCGACCTGATGTCGCGGATCGCCTTCGCCCAGTGGAACCCGTCCAACCTGCGCAAGCTCCAGAGCCGAGTCATCGGGCTGCTCAACCAGCAGATCGACGAGCTGCTGGAGCGCACCGGGGTCCTCCCCCACTGGATCTACAAGCTCACCGTCGTCGGCAACACGTGCATGCACCACGTGCTGCTCGGCATCGATCCGACCTACGTGGGCCTCTCGCCCTACGCCGCCGTCCTCCGGCACCCGGTCGTGCTACCCGCGCGGACGCTCCACCTCAAGGTCAACCCCGAGGCGCGGGTCTGCTTCCTCCCTATCGTCGCCGGGTTCGTCGGGGCCGACGCGGTGGGGGCTGCCCTGGCGACGCGACTCGACGAGAGCGTTGGCGTGCGGGCGGTCGTCGACATCGGCACGAACGGCGAGGTCGTGATGGGGACGCGCGAGCGCCTCATGGCGTGCTCCGCCCCCGCCGGCCCGGCGCTCGAGGGCGCGCAGATCCGGCACGGCATGCGGGGCGCGGTCGGGGCCATCGACCGCGTCTGGATCCAGGACGGTGACCTGCGATTCCACGTGATCGGCGACGGGCTGCCCCAGGGCATCTGCGGCTCCGGGCTCATCGACGCCGTCGCGGCGGCGCTCGACCTCGGCCTCGTCGACTGGACCGGGCTCATCCAGATCGAGCGCCGGGACCGCTTCCCGGCGTCGCAAGCCGATCGTCTCGCCGAGCGCGGCGAGGAGCGGCTCCTGATCCTGGCGCCCCGCGGGACGGCCGCCGCCGGCGGCGAGATCGCCCTCACCCAGGACGACGTCCGCCAGGTGCAGCTGGCCAAGGGCGCGATCGGCGGCGGGATTCGAATGCTCCAGCACGTCCTCCGGGTCCCGGACGAGGCCCTCACCGACCTCATGCTGGCCGGTGGCTTCGGTAACTACCTCTCGATCCGGAGCGCCGTGCGGATCGGGCTGATCCCAGCCTTGCCGCTCGAGCGGATCCGCTACGTCGGCAACGCGGCGGCCCTGGGGGCCCAGCTGGCGCTGGTGTCCGAAGCGGAGCGCGCCCGCGCGGAGCGGCTCGCTCGCTCCATCGAGCACCTCTCGCTCGCGACCCATCCCGACTTCCAGGACCTCTTCGTGGAGGCGATGAACTTCCCGAAGGCCTGAAGCCTGGTTTCAGAACCTTCGCAGTGATCAGTCGTCGACGAGAACGAAGTCCCGCCTCCGGTTGTAGTGCGCCAACGTCCGCCCACCCGGAAGGATCTCGGAGTCGACCACGCTGAGGGACCCGACGCTCTCGGCGACGCCGACCTTGATGCGGTAGTTACCCACCGGCCCACGCAGGAACCGGCCCTCGTTCCGGCTGAGGATGGCGCCCTCGTCGCTTGTCATCAGCCCCTCTCTCCGCTTTTCCGAGCTGAGCGGAGGTTCTGGAACAGGCGCTGGGCGCGCCGAGGCCCGCCGGTCAGCGGCCCACGTTGAAGCGGAAGTGGCAGATCTCGCCGTCCTGCACCGGGTAGTCCTTGCCCTCGAGCCGGAGGAGCGCACGCTTCCGGGCGTCGGCGAGGGATCCGACCTCAAGCAGCTCCGCCCAGCCGATCACCTCGGCCCGGATGAAGCCGCGGGCGATGTCCGAGTGGACCACCCCGGCCGCGTCGAGGGCCGTCGCGCCGGCCGCGACCGTCCACGCCCGGACCTCGTCCTCGCCGACGGTGAAGAAGCTCACGAGCCCCAGGAGGGCGTACGCGTCACGGATGACGCGATAGAGGGCCGGCTCCGGCAGCCCCAGCGCGTCCAGGAAGGCCCGCTGCTCTTCCGGGGCCAATGCGGCGACCTCGCCTTCCACAGCCGCCGACACCCAGCCGACGAGGATGCCGGGGCGCTTGCCGATCTCGTCCAGCTCGGCCAGGCGCGCGTCCCGGCGCGGTACGTCGTCCTCCGCCAGGTTCAGGCAGTGGAGGATCGGCTTCAGCGAGAGGAACTGGAATCCCTTGAGGACCCGACTCTCCTCCGCCGTCAGCCCGTGGGCCCGGAGCGCCACGCCCTCCTCGAGCGGCCCCTTCACCCGCGCAAGGAGCGCTTGTTCCCGCTGCTCCGCGTCTGTGGCCTTCCGCCGGAGGCCGGCGCCTAATTTCTGCAGCCGACGCTCCACGACCTCGAGGTCGGCCAGCACGAGCTCGTCCTCGAGGGCCTGGACCTCCCGGGCCGGGTGGGGGCTCGGGCCGAGCACGGGCGACGGGAAGGCCCGGACCAGGTGGAGGAGGGCATCGGCCTGACGGAGATCCCCCACGTCGAGCGTCGCGCGCTCCCCGCGGTCGAAGCCGGCGAGATCCACGACCTCGACGCTCGCGTAGACCGTGCGCTCGGGCCGGAAGAGCGCGGACAGCTTCGTCACGCGGTCGTCGGGCACTCGGGCGATGCCGACGTTCAGGCGGCCCCGGCCCGGCGGCTGGGCCAGGCCCGCCTCGGCGCCGGTGAGAAGGTTGAAGAGCGTGGTCTTGCCGCTACCGGGGAACCCGATGATGCCGAGTCTCATGACGATCGAGTGTACACTTCCTTGATTCATGGCGCCCTCGACCCGAGCGTGTCCGAGGCTCCACGCGGGCGCCATCGTCACGGCGCGGGTTGTCCTCCTCGGGCTCCTCGCGGTCGCGGCCGCTGCCTCCGCTCAGGCCCTGGTCACGCCGGAACTCAGGGCAGAGGCCGCGCGCCTCTTCCGAGAGCTGGCGACCCTGCGTGGTTTGCCGCCGCCCGGTAGGCCGCCTCCGCTCGTCATCCAGAGTCGCGAGGAGCGCCGCCGTTTCGTGCTCGCTGAGCTGGCGCGAAAGTACTCGCCCGCGCGGCTGGACGCGGAACGCCGGGCCCTCGTCGCGTGGGGGCTGGTGCCGGCCGATTTCGACCTCGCCGGCTTCCTGGCCGACCTCCTAGCCGAGCAAGCCGCCGCTTACTACGACCCGTCGGCGAAGCGCATGGTCCTGGCAAACTGGCTGACGCCCGAGCTCCGCCGCGACGCACTCACGCACGAGCTCGTGCACGTCCTCCAGGATCGCCTCGTCGACCTCGACCGGTTTCTCGCCGCCCCTGGCCGGAGCGACGAGGCGGTCGCCCGTCAGGCGCTTGTCGAAGGGGAAGCGGTCGCCCTCGCCCACGACCTCGGCCTTCGACGCGAGGGCCGGGACTTCGCCTCCCTCCCCGACGTCACCGAGCTCCAGCGGGCCATCCGAGCATCCGTGACGGGCCCGGTCGTCGCTCGGGCGCCCGCCTACATGCGGACCATGCTCACGTTCCCCTACGCGAGCGGGGCCGGCTTCGCCCACGCCTTCCGACAGCGCCACTCATGGGCGCAGCTGTCAGCGGTCTACCGAGACCCGCCCAGGTCGTCATCGCAGATCCTCCATCCCGAGCGCTATCTCGATCGGCGAGAGGATCCAGTGCCGATTCCTCTGGCCGACCTGACCACCGTCCTGCCGATCGGATCACGGGCCGCGCTCGAGGACGAGTTGGGCGAGATAGGCCTCGGGGAGGTCCTCCGACAGTTCCTGGGCGAATCGGCCAACGCCCTCGGCTGGCGCGGGGACCGGTACGCGCTCTGGGACGTGCCGGCGGGCGCCCCGGCCCTCGTCGCGGTCGTCGTGTGGGACACGGAGGACGTCGCCGCGGGCTTCGTGAGGGCCTACGCCCGCGTCATGGTCCAGAAGCACCGTCTCGCATTCCTGTCGCCGGACACGTCACTCCTCGCCTGGTCCGGCGGTGCCACCGCGTTCGCGATCGAGCGGCGTCAACGCACCGTCCTGCTGGTCGAGGGTGCGCCGGGGACCGCGCTCGACGCCCTCCGCGCGGCCGTCTGGGCGAAGCCGGTGCTATACTGAGCGCCGCGCGATGCCGAGCGCTCCGTCGAAGGTCCTCCAGCGGGTTCCCAACCCTCACGCCGACCGGGACTACGAGATCGACCACGTGGTCCCCGAGTTCACCTGCGTCTGCCCCATGACCGGCCAGCCGGACTTCGCCACCATCCGGATCCGGTACGTTCCCGACCGGTGGCTGGTCGAGCTGAAGTCGCTGAAGCTCTACATGTGGGCCTACCGCGACGAGGGCGCCTTCCACGAAGACGTCACGAACCGGATCCTCGCCGACCTCGTCCGGACGCTCGCGCCCCGCCGGATGGAGGTCGTCGGCGACTGGAACGTGCGGGGCGGAATCAAGACGGTCGTGACGGTGCGCTACGAGGGCCGGCCAAGGCGGGTCGGCCGAGTCGAGGACGCCGGCACCCGATCGGGACCCGGACGCCGACGCCCCACCGGGGCGCCTCGCCGGCAGGCACCCTGACCGACGCCCAGGGGGCCTCGGCGCCTCGGCGTCGCGTCTACGACTCGGCGACGGTGACCCTGAGACCGATCTCCGCCAAGATGCGCCCGACCCGCTCGCACTCCGTCTTCGCGCCCACCCGCACGACCGCCTTCCCGTCGTTGTGCACGCGCCCCGCGATCGCCATCCCGTCGTCGTAGGAGCAGGCGATCGCCTTCATCAGCTGGCGGGCGACCTGCTCGAAGGTGTGGCAATCGCAGTTCCACAGGATCGTGATCCACGGGGGCTCGACCGTGGTGGCGGCGCCGGTTTCCTCTTCGACGACCGGACGGCTCTCCGGAGTCGATCGGCCCGCCGCGCTCATCCCGCCTCGCCGCCCGGGAACACGGCGACCTTGATCGATGACGGATCGCGATGGGCGGCCAGGGCGGCGTCGATGGATCCGAGCGGGAACCGGTGCGTGAGGAGCGGCTCTACCCGAACCTCGCCGCCGGCAAGCAGCGCAACCGCTTCGCCGAACTCGTCCCGATAGATCATGGAGCCGCGCACGTCGATCTCCCGCCGCACCACCCAGAAGAAGTCGATCCGGGCGGGATCGTGCGGGAGTCCGGTCAGGACGATGCGTCCGCCGGGCCGGACGAAGCCGACCTGACCCACTGCCAGCTCGACGGCCTCGCGGGTCCCCGCCGTCTCGAGGACCACGTCGACCCCGTCGCGGCCCGCAAACCGCCGGGCCGCGTCCGCGACCGCCTCCCCAGCGCCGGCGATCGTGGACTCCGCTCCGAGCGCGCGCGCCAGCCCGAGACGGCGGTCCGTGCGCCCGACGACGAGGACCCGGCATCCTCGCGCCCGCAGGAGCTGGAGCGCGAGCAGGCCGAGCGTCCCGGCCCCGACGACGGCCGCGGTCTCCCCGGGCCGCGGCGCCGCCCGGCCGACCGCCCGCGCCACCACCGCCAGCGGCTCCGCGAAGAGGAGCACATCCGAAGGCAGCCCGGCCGGGGCCGGCCAGCATGCCCGTTCCGGCAGCACCGCCAGCTCGGCGAACCCCCCGTCCCGGTCGATGCCGACCGCAGTCCGCGCCAGACAGAGGTTCCCGCTCCCCTCGCGGCAGAGATCGCAGGCGCCGCAGCCCCAGTTGGGCTCGACGGCCACCCGGTGGCCGGGGGCGATCCGGGTGACCCCCGGCCCGACGGCCACGACGTCGCCGATGAACTCGTGCCCCGGGATGAGCGGGTAGCGGACGCGGCGCTCCCCCGTCCAGATGCTGTAGTCGGTCCCGCAGATCCCGGCCGCCTCGACCCGGACCAGCGCCTCGCCCGTCCCGACGGCCGGGTCGCGAACCGCCTGGAGGCGGAAGGCGCGGGGACCCGTGAGGACCGCGGCCCTCACGGCGCCCTCACCTGGAGGGAGTCGGTCACCGGCACCGGACACTATCCCCGGTACATCGACTCGATGACGTCGGCGTACTTCTGGCGGACGTCCCGACGCTTCACCTTCAGGGTCGGCGTCAGCTCTCCACCATCCTGAGTGAAGTCGTCGGGAAGGACGGCGAACCGCTTGACCTGGGCGTAGGACGCGAGGTGGGCGTTCACCCCGTCCACCGTGCGCCGCACGCGTTCCATGACCGCCGGATGGCGCACCAGCTCCGCGGCCGGCTTGTCGCCCAGGCCCAGCTCGCGCGCGAGCTTGGCGAGCTCGTCAGCGTTGAGCGTGACCAGGGCGACGGGGTACGGTCGGCGATCGCCCTCGACCAGCGCCTGGCTCACGAACGGGTCGCCCTTGAGCAGATTCTCGATGTGCTGCGGCGCGACGTAGCTCCCGCCCGACGTCTTGATCAGGTCCTTCTTCCGGTCCGTGATCCGGAGGAAGCCGTCCCGGTCGATCTCCCCGACGTCCCCCGTGTGGAACCAGCCGTCCGGCTTGAAGACCGCGTCCGTCTCCTCCCGCTTCCCGTAGTACCCCTGGGCGATGTTGGGCCCCCGGGCCACGATCTCGCCGTCGTCCGCGATCCTCACCTCGACGCCCGGGAATGGCCGCCCCACGGTGCCGAACTTGAACGCCCCGGGATGGTTGCTGGCCAGGATCGGGCACGTCTCGGTGAGCCCGTACCCTTCGAGGATGAGGATCCCCGCCGCGTGGAAGAACTCGGCGATCTCGGCGGCGAGCGGCGCTCCACCCGACACGCAGAAGCGGATCCGACCCCCGAGAGCCGCCCGGAGCTTGCTGAACACCAGGCGGTCCGCCAGCGCCTTCTGCGCCCGGAGACCCGCTGGCAGCGGCCGCCCCTCCCGCTCGAGCCGGCTCGCTCGGCGTCCGACCCCCAGCGCCCAGTGGAAGATCCGACGCCGGAGCGCCGGGGCGGCCTCCACGCCGGTCAGGATCTTCGCGTAGACCTTCTCGAACACGCGCGGCACGCTGCAGAGGAAGTCGGGCGACACCTCGCGCAGGTTCTCGGGAAGCCGTTCGATGCTCTCGGCGAAGGCGGTCGTGAGACCGAGCCGGATGCCCAGGAAGCCCTCCATGCGCGCGAACGAATGGGCCAGCGGGAGGAACAGGAGGTGGACGTCCCCCTCCCGCACCCCCGAGCTCTCCGCGATCATGTCGAGCGCGGCCAGATGGTTCCCGTGCGTCTGGACGACGCCCTTCGGGGGACCCGTGGTCCCGGACGTGTAGACGATCGTCGCGACGTCCCCCGGCTTCACGGCCGCGAGCCTCGGCTCGAGCGCACCGGCCCCGCCTGCCTCGCGTCCCAAGCGGCGGAGTCCGCCCCAGTCGAGGACGCGGAGGCGCCCCGAGGCGGGCGCCCGCGCCGATCCCTGGATGACGACGACGCTCTCGAGCGTCGGCATCTCCGCCGCGGCAGCCAGGGCCTTTTCGAGCTGCCGCTCGTCCTCCACGACCAGCGTCCGCGTCTCCGAGTCCCGCACGATGTACGCGAGCGTCTCGGGCGGATAGGTGGGATAGACCGGGATCGTGACGCCGCCCATCGACATGACCGCCATGTCCGCCCTGACCCACTCGCCCCGACTCTGGGAGAGGATCCCGACGGCGTCGCCTCGCTGCCGCCCCAGAGCGATGAGCCCGAGGGCCACCTCCCGGACCTCGTCCCCGAGAGCGCGCCAGGACACGTCACGCCAGGCACCACCGGACTTGACACGCTGAGCGACCCGCTCGTCGGATCGAGACACGCGCTCCCAGAACAGCCGGCCCAGGGACCCTGATGTCATTCCTGTTTCCCTCCCAGCGAGAGTCTCGCGGCGAGAGTACCGTAACGTCCCGAATAATATTGTGTAAGTCGTGATGGTCCGGTGACGGCGCTGCTGAGCGATAGCGCGGCGCAATATCCGCTTGACGCATCGCAGCTAGGCAGGCTATCGTTCTTAACACGATGCGTTATGACAGGCGCTCTAGACACCCTCGGCCGGAGCGGCCGAACCAGGAGGCGACACCGATGAACACCCAGCAGCCGATCTCCCCCGAGTTCTTCGCCGAGATGCAGGGCAAGGCCCTTGAGGCCTTCTCGGTCCTTGCCGACATGAATCACCGGGTCCTCCAGGGCCTGGTGGGCCTCTCGGCGTCCACAGCGAAGGAAGGTCTCCGAACCTATGCCGAGCTTCAGACGGCCACGGTGGAGGCTGCCCGGACATCCCAGTCGACCGTCGGCCCCGAGGCCATCGACGCCCTCCGACAGAACCCGTTCGCCTGGTACCAGCGGAGCCTGCTGACGCTCGTCGAGGGCACCCAGAAGGCGTTCCACCTGGTCGAGGCCAACTCTCAGGTCGTGACCCGGACCGCCGAGCGCGTCCAGGCCTCCGCCGAGCAGACGGGCCAGGAGATCCAGGAGACCCTGATGACCTCCGTCAACCGGCTCAAGGAGATCTACGCCCGCGCCTGATCGACCGATCCCACCCGGCCCCCACGCGGCCGGCAGTCTTCGGGGAGCCGGGGGAGGTCTCGGGGCCTCCTCCGGCTCATCCACCCAACCGCGATTCGAGTTCCCTCAGCTTCTCCTTCAGCGCGGCGACCTCGGCGCGAAGCCCGGCCGCGTCGGTCGTATCTGCCGAGGCTGCCGGCTTCGCGCCCCCCTCGTGATCCGACGGCCACCACCCGGCGCGAGCTCCCCAGTCTCTGAGGGCCCGCTCCGTCTCCCGCTGACTCGCCGCGATTCCGGCGAGGCTTGACTGGAGCGACTCCTGGACGAACGTCTGCCACGCCGTCCCGTGCTGGATCAGCTGGTGTAGGAACGCGGCGGGAAGCGCCGACCGGCGCCCACGGGCCGTGTCCAGGATGATCTGGGCCAGCGTCTGGCTGGTAAGGTCCTCGCCCGAGACCGCGTCGACGACGCGGATCTCGCGCCCCTGCCGGATGAGCTCCTCGAGCTCTTCGAGCGTGACGTACCGGCTCCGCCCCTGGTCGTAGAGCTTGCGGTTGGCGTAGCGCTTGATGAGGATGGGCTCGTCGCTGGCCATGCCCGGGTCCCTCGGCGGAGGCATTCTAACACCCCGCGTCAACGCGACCAAGGCGCCGATCGCCCTCAAAACAAGTGCTACCGAAAGGAAAGGGGTTGCCTCAAAACCGGTGTTACCACGCATCCACCGGAACGGGGCCCCTGTGACCGAGTCCGCCCGCCGCGAAGACGCCGCCGTGATGCGCGCCCGCGATCGAGTGGCCGATCGGCCGACGCGAAGCCGACTCCTCGACGAGTACTGCCGGACGACGGGCTGTCATCGGAAGGCTGCCATTCGGCGCCTCCGTCGCCCGCCCCGCCCGCCGCGCCAGGCTCGCGGGCGCCCCGCGCCGT
>DATAFX010000161.1:0-7003 GCA_036257195.1 Candidatus Methylomirabilota bacterium
TTCCGCAACATGCCAGTCGGCGTGCGGGCGGGGATCGCCGCGCTCTCGCAGATCGACCGGAGCCTCGACGAGGCCTCGCTCACCCTGGGAGCGCGAACGGGCACGACGATGCGGCGGGTCGTGCTGCCGCTCCTCCGCCCGGCGATCGTGGCCGCGCTGGTGTACAGCTTCGTCCGCGCGATGACCGCGGTGAGCGCGGTGATCTTCCTGGTCAGCGCCCGCTACAATCTCGCCACCGCCTACATCGTAGGCCGGGTCGAGGCGGGGGAGTTCGGTCTGGCCATCGCGTACTCGTCGGTCCTGATCGTCGTCATGCTGGCGGCGATCCTCCTCATCCAGCGGCTCGTCGGCGAGCGGCGGCTGGGGCGGCGAGCGCCCGCCGACCTCGGGCTCCAGGCGGCGGGCGGATAGGCGGGGAATGATGGCCAGGGACACGGCGGCCGGCGCCGCGGCGGTGGAGTTCCGTGACGTGACCAAGCGCTACGGCGACGTCGTCGCCGTGAACCGGGTGTCGTTCACCATCGCGCGGGCGACCCTGGTCACGCTCCTTGGCCCCTCGGGCTGCGGCAAGACGACGACCCTCCGCCTCATCGCCGGCCTCGAGCTGGCGACGGAGGGCGAGGTCCGGATCGGCGGGCGGGACGTGACGCGCCGCCCGGCCACCGAGCGGAACGTGAGCATGGTCTTCCAGTCCTACGCGCTGTTCCCGCACATGAACGTGCTCGAGAACGTCTCGTACGGCCCGGTGGTCACCGGCGTGCCGCGGCCGCGCGCTCACGAGCTGGCGCGCGAGAAGCTGGCCCTGGTCGGCCTCCAGGGCCTGGACGCGCGGCTCCCCTCCGAGCTCTCCGGAGGGCAGCAGCAACGGGTCGCCGTCGCGCGGGCTCTCGTCCTCGAGCCCGAGGTGCTGTGCTTCGACGAGCCGCTCTCGAATCTGGACGCCAAGCTCCGGCGCCGCGTCCGCGAGGACATCCGTGAGCTCCAGCAGCGTCTCGGCCTCACGGTGGCCTACGTGACGCACGATCAGCAGGAAGCGCTCGCGGTCTCCGATCGCATCATCGTCATGGACAACGCTGCGATCGCCCAGAGCGGGACGCCCCGGGAGCTCTACGAGGCGCCAGTGAGCCTGTTCGTCGCCGACTTCGTCGGCGACTCGAACCTCGTCGACGCCGAGCTCACGGCGCGGAACGGAGTCGCGGGGCAGGTGCGGCTCGGCGGAGTGGAGCTCCACCTCCCGCACCGGGGTGCCGCGCCGGGGCCGGTGAAGGTGGCCGTGCGGCCCGAGTCCCTCCGACTCCTCACGGCGTCACCCGCCGGACCGGCGCTCGAGGGAAGGATCGCCAAGGCGGCTTACCTCGGCACGCACATGGAGTACACTGTGTCCACGTCGGTCGGTGAGCTCTTCGTGGTCGATCGCGCCGTCACGCGCCCCGCGCCCGCGGGGACGACGGTGTGGGTGGGCTTCGAAGACCACGGCGTCACGGTCGTGCCCCAGGCCCCGGCCGGCGGCTAGAGACTAGCGTTCAGGAGGACGTCTCCATGCCGCTGTCCCACATCCGCGTCGTCGACCTCTGCCGGGCCCGGACGGGGCCCACCTGCGTCCGTCAGCTCTCGGAGTTCGGCGCCCAGGTCGTGAAGGTGGAGCTGCCCGAGGAGCAGGACGACGATGTCGGCGGACGCCACGGATTCGACTTCCAGAACCTCCATCCGAACAAGCGAGGCCTGACGCTCAACCTGAAGTCGGAGGCGGGCCGCGAGGTGCTCTACCGCCTCGTGCGCCACGCCGACGTGTTCGCCGAGAACTTCCGACCCGGGGTGAAGCAGCGGCTCGGGATCGATTACGAGACGCTGTCCGGCATCAACCCGCGGCTCGTCTACGTGAGCATCTCCGGGTTCGGGCAGGCCGGTCCCTACGCCGATCGGGCGGGGCTCGACCAGATCGCCCAGGGGCTCTCCGGCTTCATGACGGTCAACGGGTTCCCCGGCCAGGGACCGCTCCGGGCGGGTCTCCCGATCGCCGACCTCACGGCCGGGCTGATGGCGGCCCACGGAGTCATGGTCGCGCTCCTCGAGCGCGAGCGGTCGGGGCGCGGCCAGTGGGTGCACACGTCCCTGCTCCAGGCGATGATCCGCCTCATGGACCTCCAGGCCGCCCGCTGGCTGATCGGGGGCGAGGTGCCGGGCCAGGCCGGCAACTACCATCCGGTGGGGGTGCCGACGGGGGTGTTCCGCTGCCGGGACGGGAGCGTGATCATCCAGGCCGCCAACAATCGGCTCTACCACCGGCTCTGCCGGGCGCTCGACGCCCCGGAGATGATCGACGACCCGCGGTTCGCCACGAGCGACCTCCGGCGGAGCCACCGCGAGGAGATGACCGAAGAGCTGGAGCACCGGCTCGTCGCGCGCGACCGCGCGGACTGGCAGGCTCGGTTCGATGAGGCCGGCGTGCCGGCCGGCCCGATCCTCGACGTACGGCAGGCCTTCGAGGACCCCCAGGTTCGGCTGCTCCCGGTCGAGCGGCCGGTGGTCAGCAAGGCTCTCGGCCCGCTCCGCCTGGTCGGTCACGGCGTGAACCTCGAGCGCACGCCGCCGGTGATCCGGTCCGCCGCGCCCGAGCGCGGCGAGCACACGGAGGAGATCCTCCGGGAGCTCGGCTACCGGGACGACGAGATCGCGACGCTCCGCCGCACCGGCGCCGTCTAGGTCACCCGCCCGCTGGGCTCGAACTGACCTCGCCGCCGCCTCGTCGAGGAGCAGGGGACCGAGATGACGGCGGAGCGTGACACGCAGTCGCAGCGGCGTTACCGCGTCGCGTTCGTCGCCACCGCCATGCTGCTGCTCGGGATCATCGTGACCTTGCCCTTCTCGCTGGCCAGTGTCGTCGACGACGTCCTCGGGCCGGCGACGGGGAAGGTCATCCCGCTCCTGCGAGGCCCCGCGGCGACGAGCGCGCCCGCCTACAGCCGGCTGCACCTGGCGGTGACCGCCGTCGATGAAGTCCAGCTCCTGGCGACCCTGCGCGTCTCGGGGCACTACACGTGCAATGCCGACTGCCCTTGGAGAGACAGGATCCTCTTCGTTTCCGTCACCCCCGACGATGACGATGCGGAGGGCTTGCCGCCGTCGGCGGGCATCGTGGTGCCCGAGTCCGGCAAGGCCGTGTCCGAGACGATCCAGCTGCCCGTCCGCGGGTCTCCCATCCGCTACCCGTTCGATTCCTACCACCTCGTCCTCGGCGTCCTCCTTCAACGCGTCCATCCGGACGGTCGCGTGCAAACGCTGGGACACGACCAGGCCTCCCAACATCTGCTTCTCTCGATCCAGGAGCTGCTGCCCCAGAAGCTGATGTCGCCTCCCGTGACCATCGACCCGCGCAGCATCCGGGTGGCGAGCGATCCCACGGACTATGCCGCCGCGTACGCGGTCACCTTCGAGCGGCCACGCTACCTGCGCGTGCTGGCCGTTCTGCTCGTCGTGCTGATCGCGGCGGCCGCGGTGTACTCCGTGCTGCTTCGGCCGTTGGAGGATCTCGTGGTCAACTCCGCCGCGCTGGTCTTGGGGGTGTGGGGCATCCGGAGCATACTCGTTCCGATAACCCTCCATTTCCGGACGGCCGTCGACCTCTCACTGTCCCTGGTCATCCTCTTCCTGCTCGGCGGCGTAGCGGTGAAGGCGTTGCTCGTCGCTCATGATCGCAGCGGGCTTCGGCTCTTGAAGCGCCCGCCCCGGAGTGCGGGCCGGAGGCCCGGTCCGTGACGAGTTCGGCGACGCCAGCCGGCCTCCCTTCCATGCGGGGCGGGGCCGCGCGGCCCGGCCGAGCGGGCTACATCCGGAGGTCGGCGAGCAGGCGGCTCAGGTGGGCGAAGCCCATCCGCGCGTAGGAGAGCGGGTGGGCCTTGACGGGATCCTGCTCGGCCTCGACGACCAGCCAGCCCGCGTAGCCGGCCTCACGCAAGACCTCGAGCAGCGCCCGGTAGTCGACGCACCCATCGCCCGGCACCGTGAACACGCCGTCCACCACCGCGTCGAGGAAGCTCCGGTCCCGCCGCCGCGCCTCGGCGAGCGTGGCCGGCCGGATGTCCTTGCAGTGGACGTGGACGATCCGACCCGCGTAGCGCCGGGCGACGGCGAGCACGTCGCCGCCGGCGTACGTGAGGTGCCCGGTGTCCAGAAGAAGGCCCACCGCCGGCCCCGTCGCCTCCATGAGCCGGTCGATCTCGGACTCCGACTCCACGACGGTCCCCATGTGGTGGTGGTAGGCGAGCCGCATCCCGCGCTCGGCCAGGTGCTCGGCGACCTCGGTCAGCGCCTCGCCGAAGCGTGGCCAGTCGTCGTCGGCCACCCGCGGCCGCGCAGACAGTGAGACGCCGAGCCGTCCGTGCACGCTGCCCGTCTCCTCGGCGAACACCATGGCGGTGGAGCCGAGCGCAGCGAGGAGGCCCGTGTGCCCCTGCATCGCGGCGATCTCCTCCTTCACGCTGCGCCGGAGGAGATGCGAGCCGTACCATCCCGACACGAGGTCGAGCCCGTGCTGCTGGAGAACGGCCCGGAGCTCCGTCGGGCGCCGCGGGAACTTTCGGCCGAGCTCGATCCCCGCGTAACCGGCCTGGCGGGCCTCCGCCAGGCACCTCTCGAGCGGAATGTCGTCGCCGAGCGTCTCCAGGTCGTCGTTCGTCCAGCCGATCGGGTTGATGCCGATCCGAACGGTCGACACGCTAACCTCCGGGACGCTGACGGCGACGCGCGGCGTCGTACGCCTCGCGAGCCGTCTTGACCTCGGGCCGCGCCGACACCTCGGGAACGGGAACGTCCCACCAGGCCCCGCCGCCGGTGAAGGGGCGCCCGGGGTCGGTCTCGATGACCACCACGGAGGTCCGGTCGGCCCGGATCGCCCGCTCGAGCGCGCTCTCGAGGTCGGCGATCGTCTTGACCTGCTCGGCGTGGGCCCCAAGGCTCCGCGCGTGGGCGGGGAAGTCGATCGCCGGCGCCTCGGGCCCGAGGAGATTGTTGAAGGACGCGCCGCCGCAGGCCTGCTGGAGGCGGTTGATGCAGCCGAACCCCCGGTTGTCCAGCACGACGATCACGAGCTTCTGGCGCATCGCGACCGAGGTGGCGATCTCCGAGTTCATCATGAGGTAGCTGCCGTCGCCCACCATGACGAAGACCTCGCGGTCGGGCAGGGCCATCTTGACGCCGAGCCCGCCGGCGATCTCGTATCCCATGCAGGAGTAGCCGTACTCGAGGTGGTAGCCCCGGGGGTCGCGAGTCCGCCAGAGGCGGCTCAGCTCGCCGGGCAAGCCGCCGGCAGCGCACACGACCACGCCCCGGTTGCTCGCCGCGCGGTTCACGGCGCCGATCACCTGCGCCTCGGTTGCCGGGACGTCCGGACCGGTCGCGATGGCGGCGTCGGTGAGCCGCGTCCACTCCGCGGTGAGGCGGCGCGCGGTCTCCATCCGCGCGGCCGGCGCCCGCCAGCCACCGAGCGCGGCCGACAGCTCGTCGAGGCCCCGCCGGGCGTCCCCGACCAGGGGCAAGGCCCCATGCTTCTGGGCATCGTGCGGGGCGACGTTCAGGGCGACGAGGGTGAGATTCGGCCCCTGGAAGAGGGCGCGGGAGCCGGTAGGGAAATCGGCGAGCCGGGTCCCGACCGCGAGGACCACGTCCGCGTCGGCCGCGAGCGCGTTCGCTGCGCTCGACCCGCAGACGCCGACGGCTCCCACGGAGGCCGGGTGGTCCCAGGGCAGCGCCCCCTTGCCCGCCTGGGTCTCGGCGACGGGGATGCCATGGCGTTCGGCGAACGTACGGAGGGCTCCCTCGCCCAGCGAGTAGAGGACACCGCCGCCCGCGACGAGCAGCGGCCGATCCGCCCGCCGAAGACGCTCGGCGACGGCCCCGATCTGCGTCGCGTCGGGTCCCGGTCTGTGCGGCCGGTGCACGTGAGGTTCGAAGAACCCCTCCGGGTAGTCCCAGGCCTCGGCCTGGACGTCCTGCGGCAGCGCCAGGGTCACGGGTCCGCAGGCGGCCGGGTCGGTGAGCACGGCCAGGGCCGCCGGCAGACTCTGAAGCAGTTGCTCGGGCCGCGTGATGCGGTCCCAGTACCGGGAGACGGGCCGGAAGCAGTCGTTGGCCGAGATCGTGGGGTCGCCGAACGCCTCGACCTGCTGGAGAACCGGATCCGGGATGCGGTTGGCGAAGACGTCGCCGGGCAACAGGAGCACCGGCAGGCGGTTCACGTGGGCGACCGCGGCCGCCGTGACCATGTTCGTCGCCCCGGGGCCGATCGACGTCGTGCACACCATCATCCGCCGCCGCGCGTGTGCCTTCGCGAACGCGATGGCCGCGAGGGCCATCGCCTGCTCGTTGTGGGCCCGGAACGTGGGCAGCCGAGCCCTGGCGGCGTGCAGCGCCTCGCCGAGCCCGGCGACGTTGCCGTGGCCGAAGATCGCCCACACCCCTCCGAACATCGGTGTCTCGCGTCCGTCCACGTCGGTCCGCTGGGCGCACAGGTAGCGGACCACCGCCTGGGCCATCGTCAGCCGGATGGTATCCATACCCGATCCTCCCCGCGCGAGCCCTCGAGCAGGGCGGCACTCCGACCCTCGTCTTGACGGCCTCTCGCGCGCAATGCTAACGTCCCGCGAATGCTAAATGGTTCTCGCAGAGCGCGTCAAGCTGCCGGCGCCGTGCTGAGGAGGCTTCAGCGCTCCTCCGGGTCGCCGCCCCGGGGATGCTCGAGCGCATCGTCCCGCCCCTGGTTCTCCCCGCGCTCCTGACCGGGTTCACATGCGGGCGGTGACCGTGGTGAGACCGGTGATCTTCATCCTTGTCTCGCCCGGCCACGACCCGGCAACCTTCTCCGCAGCCACCTGAGCATCGCGTTCACGTCGTCGAGGGGAGGAGGAGCGCATGTCCCGGATCCGCATCGGCGTCGTGGGATGCGGCCTGATCGGCCAGATGATGCACCTGCCGCACCTCAAGGAGCTTCACGAGCTGTACGACGTGG
>DATAFX010000006.1:0-12797 GCA_036257195.1 Candidatus Methylomirabilota bacterium
GCCTTCTGCGCGGCGACCGCGCCGCCACCGCCGCGATGGGGACCGCTGCCCGGAGGAGCGTGGAGCGGGCCTACTCGCTCGAGCTGGCCCTCCCCGGACGTCCTGCGCTCGGCCACCCGGACGAGGGCGTGCTGAGCGGGCCGGCCTAGTACTGATCGGTGTCGAGGATCGAGGAGTGGGGAAGGCGCCCGGCTAGCAGGCACAACCCGCCTCGATAGGGCTCACCCGATTCGCCGTCCCCGCGCGGCCGACTTGGGAAGGCTCTCCATGGGACGTGCATCGTCGGTTAAAGGGTCTTCCCTGGGCTGCCCGGCGGATGGGACAGCCGCCCCGATGAGATGGAAGCCACGCTCCTGGTAGGGGGTCACGCCTGCCGGGACGTGTAGTGGTGGGCCACCGGCCGAGTAGACGTACTGACGGGTCCGCCCCGCGATGGCAGCGGTCGTTGCTGGCTTCGAGACCCGCCCGACCGCTACACCGCGTATCGCGAAAGGTCCGCCGACGGGAGGGTCCGAGCGGGGGTGTTGCGGGCAAATCCACGGGCATCCGGGCGCATCACTCCCCGGAGCACTGCTTGCAAGCGACTCTCGGCGTGTCCTGGGCGGATGGCGGAGGAGCGGTCCCGGACGGGCGAGCGTCACGCCCGGCCTCGAGCAGATAGTGCTCGCGCGGGTCTTCTCCGCCTGCCTCGCTGGCGTCGAGGCGGCGCTGGTCCGGGTCGAGGTGGACGTGAGTCAAGGGCTGCCCACGTTCGCCACGGTCGGCCTGCCGGACCCATCCGTGCGGGAAAGCCGCGAGCGGGTGCGCACGGTGGTCCGGAACTCGGGGTTCGCGTTCCCGCCGGAGCGCGTGACGGTCAATCTCGCGCCCGCCGACGTCCGGAAGGAAGGCGTCAGCTTCGATCTGCCGATCGCCCTCGGGATCCTGGCCGCCACTGGCGCGGTCAAGCGCGACTGGCTCGGGCGCCTCCTGGTCGTGGGGGAGCTCGCCCTGGATGGGGGGATCCATCCGGTGCGCGGCGTCCTTCCGATGGCGCTCCGCGCGACCCATGCGGGATTGGACGGGTGCCTGCTTGCCCCCGGCAACACCGCGGAGGCGGCGGTCCTCGACGCGCTGGCGGTGTACCCTGTGGGCTCCCTCGCCGAGGCGGCGGCGTTCCTCAACGAGGAGCGATCCATTGCCCCGGCGCGGGCGGACCCGGAGCGCCTCCTCGGAGTCCCTGGGCCCGAGGAGGTCGACCTGGCCGACGTGCGAGGCCAGGCCCACGCGAAGCGAGCGCTCGAGGTCGCCGCGGCGGGCGGTCACAACACGGTGCTGATCGGCCCCCCGGGGACTGGCAAGACGCTGCTCGCGCGCCGGCTGCCGACGATCCTGCCGCCCCTCACACTGGCCGAGGCCATCGAGGTGAGCCGCATCTGGAGCGTGGCCGGGCTCCTCCCACCGGAGGGGCTGGTGACACGGCGACCCTTTCGCGCACCCCACCACAGCGTGTCCGCAGCTGGGCTGGTCGGCGGCGGCCGCCCGCTGCACCCGGGCGAGGTGAGCCTGGCCCATCACGGGGTGCTGTTCCTGGACGAACTACCCGAATTCGCGCCTCACGCCCTCGACACCTTGCGGCAGCCGCTCGAGGACGGCATGGTGACGGTCGCTCGTGCCGGCGGCACGGCGCGGCTCCCGGCCGAGGTCCAGCTCGTCGGGGCCATGAACCCGTGCCGGCGCGGCTGCCGGAGCGTCGAGGGCTGCGCATGCACGCCGGGAGAGCGGGCCCGCCATCTGGGGCGGCTGTCGGCGCCGCTGCTGGACCGGATCGATCTCCACGTCGACGTCGGCCCGGTCGGGCCCGACGCCCCCGGGCCGGCGACCGGGACCGAGTCCGAGTCGGCGACGATACGGCGGCGGGTTGCCCGCGCCCGCGAGCGGCAACGGACGCGCCTCGGGCGCGGGCCCGCGCGCCTCAACGCCCGGATGACGCCGCGCCAGGTCGCGCGCCACTGCCCGCTGCCGCCGGCGGGGCGGGAGCTGCTCGCGCGAGCGGCCACCCGTCTCGGGTTGTCGGCCCGCGCCCACGACCGCGTCCTGAAGGTCGCACGGACCATCGCCGACCTGGCGGAGGTTGACACGATCGGCGTCGAGCACTTGGCCGAGGCGCTCGCCTACCGGGCGCTCGACCGAGGCGTCCAGCGGGTCTGACGCGCGGGACCGTCGCGTGAGACGGGCCGCGGCTCCAGGACCATCGATGGACGAGCGCGATCGACTGATCGGCGGCCGCGGATCGCGGTATCATGGTGACGTTGACGGTGAGCCACGCGGATCGCCCCGGCGGTGTCGTGTTGAGTGTCGGCCGTCCAGCGATGAATCGGCGTTTCAGCGGCGGAGGCCGGATCGTGACCGCGGCGGTCGTGATCGCCGCCCTCGTCACGAGCGTGGGCGCGCAGGTCTACCACTGGGTCGACGATCAGGGGGTCGTCCACTACACGACGGGGATCGAGAGCGTCCCGGAGCGCTACCGTGACGCGGCTCGCGCCCTGGCCGGGTCCCCCGTCGAGACGCCGCTGCCGGAGGGGACGGCGCCCGCGCCGGCCGGGACGACCACGATTCCGTTCGTCGCGGGCCGGCCGATCGTGGTCGCCGCGCAGATCAACGGCGCCGGGCCGTTCCGGCTGGTCCTGGACACGGGAGCGGACCGGACGATGGTGGCGCCGGCCGCGCTCGCCCGCCTCGGCATCTCCACGCCGAGCACGCACAGTGCCGAGGTCCGTGGTGTGACGGGCGCGACCCAGGCGGACGTGTTACTGGTCGAGTCCCTGGAGGTGGGCAACGCCCGGGTCGGACCCCTGGCGATCGTGGCCCACGACGCCGACCTACCGGAGGCGGACGGTCTGCTCGGCCGGGACTTCCTGTCGCTCTTCTCGGTGGCGATCGACCCGCGCGCGAGTACCGTCACCCTCGAGCCGAACTGACGACCGGGTACTCCACGACGACGGCCGCGGCCGGCCGGGCCGGCGCCACGTCACACGCGGCCGCGCCCCTTGTCCGGGCATGTCGGAGTGAGGCTTGACCCGGACGCCTGCTGACTTGGTAGCCCATTGTGTCGACGACAGCCGGGTGAGAAGGTCTGAGAAGGATGCGCGTGAGCGGTCGATGGGTCCAGATCCTGCGCGGCGGTCTGGCGATGCTCCTGCTCTCCGAACTCCTCCTGCCGGGGTGCGCGGCGTCGGGCCTGACGCCGAGACCCGCCGACTTCCCGTTCCACGTGCCGGCGCCGCCGGTCGACATCCACTGGCGACTGAGCACGGCGCCCAACGTCGTCCGGGCCGACGGCCTGGTCGAGCGTCGCCAGCGCGACGTCCGGTACGCCTGGGTCCAACTGCTGGGGCTCGACGCGACCGGTCGCATCGTGAGCTTCACGACGCCGACCTTCGTGTCCTGGAAGTCCGAGTGGGACTCTGAGTCGTTCACCATGACGCTCCGCCCGCGGGGCCCGGAGCAGCGGTTCGAGGTGCGACTCTACTCGTTCGAGTACCTGGAGGAGGCCCCCCCGTAGGCGGCAGCCGCTCCGCCGACCCCGCGAGCCTGGCACGCGGCCAGCGCCACACCGGAGGCATCGACATGCCGAAGACGATCCAGCAGAGCGTGACACTTCCGGCGCCGGCCCGTGAGCTCTACCGTGCGTATATCGATCCCCAGCGCCACGCGGCGATCATCGGCGCCCCGGTGAAGATCGGCGCGAGGCCGGGCTCCGCCTTCCGGGCCTTCCACGGCGCGCTCTCGGGGCGGATGCTCCTCACGCGGCCCGGACGGCTGATCGTCCAGACCTGGCGCTCGACCGGCTTGGCCGGAACGATCCCGATTCGATCCTCGTCCTCGCCTTCTCGTCTCGCGGCCGATCCGGCCGCATCCTGCTCGTCCACGTCAACGTGGCGGACCGCGATGCCCGCGGGGTGACCGAGGGGTGGCGGAAGTACTACTGGAGACCCTGGCGCGCGCTTCTGATGCGGCGCCGCCGGACGCGTTGAATCGGGAATCGCCCGCCGAGACTCGGGCGCGCGTGTCATCAGGGATGAGCTGGATCGTCCGACGCGTCCGCCCTGACGAGGGCCTGCGCCTGCGCGCGCTGCGCCTCCAGGCCTTGGCCGACACACCCTCGGCGTTCGGCTCCACGCTCGCGCGGGAAGAGGCATTCGCCGAGGCGGTCTGGCACGAGCGGGCAACGCGGGGTGCCTTGGGAGAGATCAGCGTCACGTATGTGGCCGAGGAGAGCGATCGGTGGGTCGGCATGGTCACCGGGCTCGCCGACGAGGCCGATGAGCCGCGGCCCGCGCTCGTGGGGATGTTCGTCGAGCAGGCCGCGCGGGGGCGGGGGATCGGCGCGGCGCTGGTCGAGGCCGTGGCCCGCTGGGCCGGGGACCGCGGCGCGGCGCGCCTGTACCTCCACGTGACGTCGACGAACCGCGCCGCCATCCGGCTGTACACTCGCTGTGGCTTCTGGCCGACCGGGGAGACGCAGCCGCTCGACCACACGCCTTCCCTGACCGAAGTGGAGATGGTGCGCGACGTGGAGCCCGGCGGCCTGGACGCGCATGCCGCGGAAAGGACCCCGTGATGGACGCCTTCGAGACGATCCGCACGATGCTGGCGATCCGGCGCTATCAGGATCGGCCTGTCCCGGAGGCGACGCTCCGGCGGGTCGTCGAGGCCGGGCGGTTGACGGGGAGCGCCAAGAACCTACAGCCCTGGCACTTCATCGTGGTGCAGGACCGGCAGACCCTGCGGAAGCTCGGCGGGCTCGCGCGGACGGGCGCGCACGTCGCTCAGGCGGCGGCCGCCGTCGTGGTCGCGATCGACAAGACCCCGTTCGCCGTCTCGGACGCGAGCCGGGCGATCCAGTCCATGCTGCTCGCTGCGTGGGCCGAGGGCGTGGGCTCGAACTGGGTAGGCTTCGGCGGGCTGGAGGACGTCAAGGCGCTCCTCGGCATCCCGGCCCGGCTCGACCTCCTGGCGATCCTCCCGCTCGGCTATCCGGCCGGTGCCGTAGGGAAGGGGCGGAAGGATCGCAAGCCACTCGGCACCGTCGCCCACCGGGAACGGTTCGGGGAGCCCTTCGAGTAGCCAATCAGTCGATGTAGCCACGGGGGCTCGGAACACGCGGGCGCGCCGGCAGGCGCCCGCGTGTCGTCGAGGGAGCGGCCGGCCCTTAGAAGCGCCCGGAGGCGGGCGCGGCGGCGCGGGGCGGCACGTTCGTGAAGACCATCGTGCCGTCGTCCGCGACCGTGCGGTACACGCGCTGTGGCGCCGTGATGAGCGCGACCGCCTTGGGCGTCAGGGATCCGCCCCCGTTGTACAGCGCCCGCACCCGCCGGACGTACTCGCGCGTCTCGGCAAAGGGCGGGACTCCGCCATAGCTTCGGACGGCGCCCTCGCCCGCGTTGTACGCCGCGAGAGCCAGCGTCACGTCTCCTCCGAAGCTCTGCAGCAGGTCGCGGATGTGGCGCACACCACCGTCCACGTTCTGGTGCGGATCGAAGGAGTCTCGGACCCCCAAGAGGGCCGCGCGCTCCGGCATGAGCTGCATCAGCCCGCGGGCTCCCTTGGGGGAGACCGCCGTCGGGTTGCCGGCGGACTCGGCCTGCACGATGGCCTCGACCAGCCGGGTATCCACGCCGTAGCGCTCGGCCGCGGCACGGATCACTGAGGCGAAGGTCCGGAGACCTTGGGACAGCGCTCCGCCCCCTGCCGCGGGCCTCGGGGGTGCCGGCTCCGGCTCCTTCCGGACGAAGCTGTACCGGGGGTCTCCGGGTACGTTGGTGTAGTGGACGATGCCCTGCTCGTCCTCGAACCGATACATCGAGCCAGCCCCTGCGGGGGTGGCCAGGGTGGCCAGCGCGAGGAGACTGACACGGAGTGGCGTGAGATGGCCCATGATTGACCGGCCGGGGGCCAGTCTACGGAGCGCCCCTCGGCCTGTCAACGCCTGAGCTATCTCAGCGTCAGGACGGACTTCTCCCGACCAGCTCGAGTCCCAGCTCCCCGTCGAGGGGGTTCCAGCGCACCGCATCGGGCAGAGCAATCTGCAAAACCTCGGCCACGTTCCTCACCAGGTGGACCTCCAGCTGAGCCCGCACCTCGGCTGGGACGTCCTCCAGGAGCTGGCGCTCGTTCTGGTGGGGAAGGATGACGGTCGTGAGCCCGGACCGGTGGGCGGCCAGCACCTTCTCCTTGATGCCGCCGACCGGCAACACTCGACCCGAGAGCGTGATCTCGCCTGTCATCGCGAGCCCCGGACGGATCGCCTGGTCCCGGAGGAGCGAGACCAGGGCTGTGGCCATCGTCACGCCGGCCGACGGGCCGTCCTTCGGGATGGCGCCGGCCGGCACGTGCAGGTGCAGGTCCGACCGCATCCAGAAGTCCGGGGCGACGCCGAGCTCGGCCGCGTGCGCCCGGACCCAGGAGACGGCGGCCTGGGCGGATTCCTTCATCACGTCGCCGAGCTGTCCCGTGAGCGTGAGCGACTTGCCCCCCTGCATCCGTGAGGCCTCCACGAAGAGGACATCGCCTCCGGTCGGGGTCCAGGCGAGCCCCACCGCCACGCCTGGGGTGCGGCTCCGCTCGGCGATCTCCTCCTCCAGGAGGAACCGAGGCCCTCCGAGGAGCGCTGTGACCCGGGCCGGATCGATAGTGACCGGCGCGAGCTCACCCTCGGCCCGCCGCCGGGCGACCTTCCGGCACAGCGCCGCGATCTCCCGCTCGAGGCTCCGCACACCCGCCTCGCGCGTGTAGCTCCGGACCAAGAGGCGCAGAGCCGCGTCCGTGAACGTGATGTCCTGGTCGAGCCCAAGGCCGTGCTCGGCGGCCTGCTTGGGGCAGAGGTGGCGCCGGGCGATCTCGACCTTCTCGTCCTCGGTGTAGCCTGGCAGCTCGATGATCTCCATGCGGTCGCGAAGCGGCGCCGGGACCGGGTCGAGGAGGTTCGCGGTGGTGATGAACAGGACCCGTGAGAGATCGAAGGGCACGTCCAGGTAGTGGTCCCGGAACGTCGAGTTCTGCTCCGGGTCCAGCACCTCGAGGAGCGCGGACGCCGGGTCCCCCCGGAAGTCGTACCCGAGCTTGTCTACCTCGTCCAGCATGAACACCGGGTTCTTGGACTCGCAGCGCCGGAGACCCTGGACGATCTGCCCGGGCAGGGCGCCGATGTACGTCCGCCGGTGGCCGCGGATCTCGGCCTCGTCCCGCATTCCGCCCAGGGCGATCCGGTGGAACTTTCGCCCGAGGGCGCGGGCGATCGACCGGCCGAGGGAGGTCTTGCCGACCCCGGGCGGGCCCACGAAGCAGAGGATGGGCGCCTTGCCCTCGGGCCGTATCTTCCGGACCGCGAGATGCTCAAGGAGCCGCTCCTTGATCTTGCCGAGCCCCCAGTGATCCTCGTCGAGGACGGCGCGGGCACGCACGAGGTCGATGTCGTCCGGGGTCTCCTTGCGCCACGGCAGCGCGGTGAGCCACTCGAGGTACGTCCGGGCGACCGAGTACTCGGCCGCCGCCGGCGGCATCTTCGTGAGCCGGTCCAGCTCGCGCATGGCCTCGCGGTGCGCTTCCTCGGACATCCCGGCGGACTCGATCTTCTCGCGAAGCTCGGTGAGCTCCTGACCGCGCTCGTCGCCTTCGCCAAGCTCCCTCTGGATCGCCTTGAGCTGCTCGCGTAGGTAGTACTCCCGCTGGGTCTTGGTCATCTCGCTCTGGATCTGCGAGTGGATCTTCGACCCGAGCTCGAGGACCTCCACTTCCTTGGTGAGCGACTCCACCAGCGCCTTGAGCCGCGCCTTCACGTCGGGCGTCTCGAGGAGCGTCTGGCGCTCGACCGTGGTCAGGGAGGGCAGGGCGGCGGCGATGAGGTCGATCATCCCGCCCGCGTCGCCGACCGCCGACACCAGGGGCAGCAGGTCGTCGGACAGCGCCGGGGACAGCTCGACGATGCGCGCGAAGAGCGTCTGGGCCTGCCGTCCGAGCGCCTGGGCTTCCACGTCGTCGGCCGCCGGCGCGATGTCGGGGACCCGCTCGATCCGCGCCCGGAGATGCGGCGTCGTCTGCGTGAACTCCACCACCCGGAACCGCTCGACGCCCTGGACGACCAGACGGATCGTGCCGTCGGACTGCTTGAGCATCCGGTGGATGGTCGCGACGGTGCCCGTCCGATGGAGGTCCTGGGGCACCGGCGCTTCCTGCGTTCCGTCGCGCTGGGCCACGACCCCGATCAGCCGGTGGCCGAGGACCGCCTCGTCGACCGCACGGACGGACGAGGGTCGCGCCACCGCCAGCGGGATGACCGCCTGCGGGAAAAGCACGGCTTCCCGGAGCGGCAGGATGGCCAGCTCGTCCGGCTTGCCGGCGTCAGGGCGTGCCGGGCCCGGAGGGGCCGGGCTCGTCTCGATGCGGATGTCGGTCTCGTTCATGAGCTCTCTTCGGGGAGTCCCCGGCTTCGGGCCCCCCCCGCCTCCGCGCGGGACTGGTCGCGCTCCCATAGCTCCTGGCACGGCGTGCAGCGGACCGCGAAGGGATGGGCGCGAAGCCGGGCGGGCGCGATCTCCTCCTCGCACGCCTCGCAGCGACCGTAGCTTCCTTCCTCCATCTTTTTGAGCGCCAGATCCACCTGCGCGAGCATTCCGGCCCGGCGGTCGGCGACCGCGAAGCCCATCTCGTCGTCGGGAGACAGCGCGGGACGGTCGCCGAACGGCATGCCCTCGATCTTCTCGCGCCGGGCCGTCGCCTCGATGCGACCCTCGCGCTCCTCCCGAAGCTTGGCCACGAGCTCGGCGCGCTTCTGGAGGAGCATCGCCTTCAGCTCCGCCTGAATGGTGGCGGGTCGCTTGCTCGATCGTGAACGTGCCATTCTCACTCCCGTCTAGCAGACATCGATTTTGCGAAGCTGCCGGTCCGCCACTCGGACCAGGCCGCCGCGCAGCGCCGACGCTCCGTCGGGGACGGGGTCGCCGGGCTCGCGGCGCGCATGAACGGTCACCGCTTCCAACTCCTGCTGCATCGCCTGCATTTGGCGGCGCATCTTTAGGATGATCTCGATGCCCGCTAGATTCACTCCGAGCTCCCGCCCGAGCCGTAGGATCAGCCGGATCTCCTCCACGTCCTCCGCGGAGTAGACACGCGTCCGCCCCGTCGTCCGGCTGGGCCGAATGAGCCCTTTCCGCTCGTAGAGACGGAGCGTCTGGGGGTGGAGCGCCAGCATCTCGGCGACCACGCTGATGCGGTACAGCGGGCGCCCCCGGTCGCTCACCGCCCGTCCTCCGCCCGGCTGCTCGACCGCTCCGGGGCCCGCCAGAGATCCGCCCGCGGGTTCTCCGGAAGGAGCCGCCGGAGGGCCTGCAGCACCTCTTCCAGCGCGGGGTCGGCGTTACGTGGGATCACCACCCGCGTCTGGACCAGGAGATCGCCTCGGCCCTCGCGATCCAGCCGGGGGCAGCCCTTGCCGCGAACCCTGAGCGTCTGACCCGCCTGCGTGCCGGCCGGGATCGTGACCACCACGAGCCCGTCGGGCGTCGGGATCTGGATCCGCGCCCCGAGAGCCGCCTCGGGCACCGACAGGGGCACCTCGCAATGCAGGTGGTCCCCCTTGCGGCTGAACAGCGGATGCGGCCTGACTCGCGTGATGACGATCAGGTCACCCCGGCGGCCGGGGGCCGGCGCGGCATGGCCCTCGCCCTGGACGCGCACCTGGGCTCCGGTGTCGACACCCGGCGGGATCGCCACCTCGATCCGGCTCGGCCGAGGGCGCGTGCCCCGACCGCTACAGCCAGGACAGGGCGGCGGCACGCGCCAGCCCGTCCCGCCGCACGCCCCGCACCGGGCCGCCACCGGTCGATCCCCGTGCAGGGCGACGCGGACGGGGCGTCCCTGGCAGACCGGGCATGGTCGCGCGGCCTGGCGCCCGGCCCCGCCCGAGCCTCCGCACCCCTCGCACGGGTCCAGCCGGGTGAGCTCGATCTCGGCTCGCACGCCTCGGAGCGCCTCCTCCAGCTCCAGCTCCATCGCGTAGTGGATGTCCTCGCCGCGCGCGGGCTCCCCGGCCTCACCCTCCCGGGCCGGCTCGAAGGCCTGGTGCCCGAGGCGGTCGTAGAGTGAGCGCGCGCTCGGATCGCCGACCACGCGGTAGGCCTCCCGGATCTCCTCGAACAGCCCCTCGGCCCGGGCGTCCCAGAGGTTCACGTCCGGCGAGTAGCGCCGGGCGAGCCGCCGATAGGCGCGGCGAATCTCGGCGACCGGCGCCGCTCGAGGGACTCCGAGCACGTCGTAGTAGTCGCGCTTCCTCACCGGTACGCTCCCGTCGGATCCCCGGCGCCAGGCGCTAGTTCTTGGGCCCGAGGTCCTCGAACTCCGCGTCCACGACCTCGCCCTCGGCCGTCTTGGTCCGTCCGTTTCCGCCGCTGCCGGCGTCAGCGCTCGCGCCGGAACCCTTCGCCTGCGCGTTCTGGTACAGCGCCTCGGCCATCTTGTGCGACGCCTTGGTCAGGGTGTCGCTGGCCTGCTTGACCCGCGCCACGTCCTTGGCCTCGAGCGCCTGCCGGACCTCCTTGATCGCTTCCTCGATTGCAGCCTTGTCGGTCGCCGCCACCTTGTCCCCGTGCTCGGCGAGCTGGCGCTCGATGCTGTACGCGAGCGAGTCCGCCTGGTTCGTGACCTCGATCTCCTCGCGCCGCTGCTTGTCCTCGTCGGCGTGGGTCTCGGAGTCCCGGACCATCTTGTCGATGTCGTCCTTCGTAAGGCCGGAGGACGCGGTGATCGTGATGGCCTGCTCCTTACCCGTGGCGCGGTCCTTGGCCGACACGTTGAGGATGCCGTTGGCGTCGATGTCAAAGGTGACCTCCACCTGGGGCACGCCGCGCGGAGCGGGCGGGATCCCCACCAGGTGGAACTTGCCGAGCGTCCGGTTGTCACGCGCCATGGGCCGCTCGCCCTGCTGCACGTGCACCTCGACCGAGGTCTGGCTGTCGGCGGCCGTGGTGAACACCTCCGACTTCTTCGTCGGGATCGTAGTGTTCCGCTCGATCAGGCGCGTCATCACGCCGCCCAGGGTCTCGATGCCGAGGGACAGTGGCGTCACGTCCAGGAGGACGACGTCCTTGACCTCGCCCGCCAGGACCGCAGCCTGGACCGCCGCGCCGACCGCGACCACCTCGTCCGGGTTCACGCCCTTGTGGGGCTCCTTGCCGAAGAGATCGCGCACGAGCTCTTGGACCTTGGGCATCCGGGTCTGGCCACCGACGAGGATGACCTCGTCGATCTGCTTGGCCGTGACCCCGGCATCCTTCATCGCCTGCCGGCACGGCTCGGCCGTTCGCTCGATGAGGTCCATGACCAGCGACTCCAGCTTGGCGCGGGTCAGCGTCATCACGAGGTGCTTGGGCCCGCTGGCATCGGCGGTGATGAACGGCAGGTTGATCTCGGTCTGGAGCGTGGTCGACAGTTCCATCTTGGCCTTCTCCGCGGCCTCCTTGAGGCGCTGGAGGGCCATCCGGTCCTTGCGCAGGTCGATGCCGTGCTCCTTCCGGTACTCCTCGGCGATCCACTCGATCACCTTCTGGTCGAAGTCGTCGCCGCCCAGGTGAGTGTCGCCGTTCGTCGCCTTCACCTCGAAGACACCCTCGCCGATCTCGAGGATGGACACATCGAAGGTGCCGCCGCCGAGGTCGTAGACCGCGATCGTCTCGTCCTTCTTCTTGTCAAGCCCGTAGGCCAGCGCGGCCGCCGTCGGCTCGTTCACGATCCGGAGGACCTCGAGCCCGGCGATGGTGCCCGCGTCCTTGGTCGCCTGCCGCTGGCTGTCGTTGAAGTAGGCGGGCACCGTGATGACCGCCTTCGTGACCTTCTCGCCGAGATAGGCCTCGGCGGCCTCCTTAAGCTTGCGCAGGATCATCGCGGAGATCTCGGGCGGCGCGTGCTGCTTGCCGCGGATCTCGACGCGCGCGTCCCCGTTCGGCGCCTTCACGACCTTGTAGGGCACGAGCTTGATCTCGTGGAGTACCTCGTCGTACCGGCGGCCCATGAAACGCTTGATCGAGAAGACGGTGTTCTCGGGGTTCGTGATGGCCTGGCGCTTGGCGACCTGGCCGACGAGGATCTCCCCCTCCTTGGCAAAGCCGACCACAGATGCTGTCAGGCGGTTACCCTCCGTGTTGGGGATGACGACCGGATCGCCTCCCTCGACGACGGCCACGACCGAGTTGGTGGTTCCGAGATCGATCCCGATGACCTTGGCCATTGCTTGCTGTCTCCTTGGAGTTCGGGCGTGCCCGCTCGGGCCCCCGGGTTCCTTACCTAGGACCTAACCGACCTCGATCTTGATCTCGCGCGGCTTGACCTCGTCCAGCTTCGGGAGCCGGATTTCGAGGACGCCGTCGCGGTAGCTGGCCCGAATCTTGTCCGCCTGGACGGGGATCGGCAGCTGGACGTGGCGCTCGAACGTGCCGGACCAGCGCTCGATCCGGTGGTAGTTCTCCTCGCGGGCTTCGGCCGCGACCCCGCGCTCCCCTCGGAGGCTCAGGACGTCGCCCGCCATGGAGAGATGGATCTCCTTCTCGCGCACCCCTGGGAGCTCCACCGCGACGACCAGGTCGTCGCGGGTCTCGTAGACGTCGATCGGGGGGGCCCAAGCACGTTCAGGCGACGCCGTCCGCGGGCGGACACCGAAGTAGCTGTCGAAGGCGCGATTGATCTCCATCTGCATGTCCGTCAGCTCTCGGAACGGGTCGAATCGCTGAATCCACCATCGATCCATGAAGGCGACCTCCTGATTG
>DATAFX010000044.1:0-5362 GCA_036257195.1 Candidatus Methylomirabilota bacterium
CACGAGGGCCACCGTCATCGCCGCCGTGTCGACGGTGGAGCCGTGCCGCGCGGCGGCGATGATGCCGAGAGGCACGCCGAGCAGCACGGCCACGGCCAGGCCGGCCAGCGCCAGCTCGAACGTGGCCCGCAGCCGCTCGACGATCAGCTCTCCGACCGGCAGGCCCTGGCGGTAGGAAAAGCCCAGATCGCCTCGGACCACTCGGGCCACGAAGCGCGCGTACTGCACGGTGAGGGGCTGGTCCAGGCCGTACGCCTGCCGGATCCGGGCGAGGTCGGCCTGCGTCGCATCCTGCGTCACCAGGAGCGTCGCCGGGTCGCCGCTCGCGTGGAGCAGGACGAACACGATGGAGATCACGCCGAGCATGGCGACCGCCGAGAGCGCGAGCCGGCGGACCACGTACTCGGTCATGACGGTCCCCGGAAACGCGCCCGGAGGAGACGGGCCGGACCATCACCGCGGTCCGGCAGCCGGCGGGGCCGGCCCGCTCGCCCGGGACCCGGGCACGGACCGGCCCGCCGCACGAGAGCCTGCGTCAGCGGCGCCGCCAACCGGCGTCGAACATCGTGAGGAGGAGGTCAGGTCGGGGCGTCCAGTCGAGGTCGGGATGCATCCCGTAGACGTTGGGCGCCGTGAAGAGCGAGATCGCCGGCGCCTCTTCCTTGTAGAGGAGCTGGAGCCGCCGGGAGAGGTCCTTGATCTGGGCCTCGTCGCTGGCGACGTTCGCCGCCTCGACCAGCTGGTCGAACTCCTTGTGACCCGGCCGCCACAAGGACCACTCCCCCGGGGAGTAGAAGGCCCGGAACGGGATGATGTGGCTCAGCCCGAAGAAATCGGTGAACCGCGTGAACCACCCGTCGTCGGCCAGCTGGCGGGCCTGCACGGCCTTCAGCTGCACGCCGTACTCGGTGATGTTCGCGCGGGCGCGGACCCCGACCTTGTTGAGCTGATCGGCCACGGCGAGGGCGATGTCGCGGTCGCCGGGGTAGGCGCCGCTCGTGCCTGAGATCGAGAACTCGAAGCCGTTGGGATAGCCCGCCTCGCGCAAGAGGGCCTTGGCCCGCTCGGGGTCGTAGGCGAACCCCGGAACGGACGCGTCGCACCCGAGCATCACGTCCGTGCAGAAGGTCGATACGGTCTTCCCGACGTTGTGCATGATGCTCGCCAGGATCGCCTGGCGGTCGATCGCGTGGTTCAGCGCTTGCCGCACGCGCCGGTCCGCCAGCGGCTTCTCGCGCGCGATGTTGACCAGGTTGCCGATGACGAAGTAGACGCTCAGGCTCCTGCCTTCCACCAGCTTGGCGCGCCCCGAGTCCTGGATCGGCTTGAACAGCTCCGGCGGGACGATGTTAATCAGGTGCACGGAGCCGGCCAGGAGCTCCGCCAGCCGGGAGGACTCGGAGGGGATGGCGCGGAAGACGATGCGGTTGATCCGGGGCTTCCCGCCCCAGTAGTCGGGGTTGCCCTCGAGCTCGACGCGGTCGTCCTTCACCCAGCGTACGAACTTGTAGGGCCCGGTTCCCACCGGGTGGCGAATCAGGGCGTCCTCGGCGCTCTGCGCCAGGCCCGGCGGCACGATCATCCCGTAGTACCCCAGGTACCTCGGCAAGAGCGGCCAGGGGCGCTCGGTGGTGAACCGGACCGTGGAGTCGTCCACGACGGCCACCGACTTGATCAGCCGGAGCGCGCCGGCTCCCGGCCACTTGGTCTTCGGGTCCAGCATCCGCTCGAACGAGAGCTTCACGGCCTGCGCGTTGAAGGGCTCGCCGTTGTGGAACTTCGCGCCCTGGCGCAGCTTGAACTCCCAGGTCGTGGCGTCGACCGCCCGCCAGGAGAGCGCGAGCCCGGGCTTCAGCGCCAGGTTGGCGTCCCGGCCGACGAGCGTGTCGTAGAAGTTCGTCAAGACGTTCACCGCGTGGGTGAGGGTCGTCTTGTGCGGATCACCCGTCTGCATGTCCACGCCCTGCGCGATCACCAGGACGTCGGGCGTCTGGGCTTCCAGGGGCGTGACGGCGCCCGGACCGGACAGGATGGCGAGCAGCGCGGCGACGCACAGTGTCACGATGGTGCGCATCCCGTTCCTCCTTGCGCGTGGTGTAACGGATTGTGGCACGAGACGTTTCAGCAGCAGCCGCCGGAGACCACGGGCTTCTTCGGGGGCTCGATGAGCTCGATGCGCGTGTCGTCGGGGGCGCGCATGAAGGCGATGCGCGGGCCGTTCGGTACCTGGATCGGCCCTTCGAGGAGCGGGCAACCCAGCTGTTCCAGGCGGGCGATGTCGGCCTCGAGGTTCGCCGAGTCGAAGCCGAAGTGCTCGAGGCCGTGGTGCGGCGTGGCATCGCCCGAGCCGAGCCGCTCGCCGGTCCGTGCCCCCGAGATGTTCACGGCGATGCCGCCATCCTCGCTCGTGCAGCGGACGAACCGGTCCCCGAACACCCGCGTCTCGTCCGAGAGGATCTTGAAGTTGAACGCCTTCACGTACCAGTCGGCGGTCTTCCGGGGATCGGGAGCCTTCAG
The DNA here is from genome assembly GCA_036257195.1 of Candidatus Methylomirabilota bacterium. Taxonomy (GTDB): domain Bacteria; phylum Methylomirabilota; class Methylomirabilia; order Rokubacteriales; family DASRDR01; genus DASRDR01. The sequence continues at coordinate 2,518 of DATAFX010000044.1, forward strand.
GTGAATGTGGTTGATCCGGAACGCCATCATGACCTCCAGGTCGATGGCCGGCGTCCAGCCGGCCGGTGAGCGGGCATCGGGATATCCCCCGGAATCGGCGCTCCACCGAGTGCCGCCCGGACCGGCCGGCCCCCGGTGCGCCGCGAGCGGCCGGGTCAGAGCAGGGCGCGCCGGCCGAGCTTCACCGGGCGGCCGGCCTGGATCACGTCCACCGCGTCGCCCAGCGCGGCGATGTCGCCCGCGGGGTCCCCGGCAACCGACATCAGGTCGGCCACGAAGCCCGGCCGGATGGCGCCGACCTCGTGCCCGAGACGCATGGCCTCGGCGGACTCCAGCGTCGAGACCGCCAGCGCCTGCCACGGGGTGTAGCCGAACCACTTCACGAACGCCCGCGCGTTCGCCGACGACGCGTCGAACCGGGCGTGAGCCATCCCCATGTCGAGCCCGGTGATGAAGCGCACGCCCCGAGCCCGCATGTCGCGGGTGACCTCCACGTGCTCGTCTATCGGCACGGGCGCCGCTGACACCGACCAGTGGGGCTTGGGCGGGGGCGCGCCCGCCTCGACGGCCTCGTGGCCGAGGAGGTGCAGCCCGAAGGTGACGTCGACCGCCTGGCCGTTGGCCGCGATCCGGCTCGCCACCTCGGGGTCGTACTCGAGGCCCTTCCGGGGATCCGCCGAAAACCATCGGGCGTGGACCAAGTGGTGGATCCCGGCCTCCGCGCAGTTCCGCACGCCGTCAGCCGAGAGCGTGTGGGCGACGATCTGCATGTCGAGCCGCTCCGCCTCCCGGACCGCCGCCCGCAGGATCTCCACGGGATACTGGACCGTCCGCGGGTTCGCGGTCGGCGTGAACATGCCGCCCGTCGCCATCATCTTGATGCAGTCCGCCCCGAGCTTCTTCTGCCGGCGCACGGCCAGGACGACCTCGTCGAGCGTGTCCGCCTCGGTGCCGAACATCCAGCAGTGCCCGGCGGTCGTCGTGATCGGCGTGCCGGTGAGGATGAGGCGCGGTCCGGCAATGACCCCACTGCGCACCGCGTCGCGGATCGGGAACGCGATCTCGTTCTTGCTCCCGATGTCGCGGAGCGTCGTCACCCCGCTCATCAGCACGGCCCGCACGTTCGCCGCCGCCCGCAGGAGGAGCGCCTCGTGGGACTCGGTCGTCACCAGCCGGTACGCCTCCGGCGTGGCGGAGCAGTGCATGTGGGCGTGGACGTCGACGAGGCCGGGCAGGAGCGAGACGTCGCCGAGGTCGTGGATCCGATGGGTGCCCCCCACGTCCCGGGGCAGCTCCTTCTGGGGAACCACGGCCCGGATCCGCTCGCCCTCGGTCAGGACGGCGTGATCGGGCAGCCATCCCGACACGGTCGGGTTCGCCACCCGCCTCGCCTTGAACACGGAGCGCTCTGCCACTCGTCGCCTCCCCTGGGGTGCGCGGCGCGGCGCCGCGATCAGGTCAGATCAGGGACGCCAGCGCCTGGCCGACCTCGCGCGTCGAGGCCTTGCCGCCGAGGTCGCGCGTCACCGTCTTGCCGTCGGCCACCAGCGTCTCGACCGCCCGCACCACGGCGTGCGCGGCGGCGGCGTGGCCGAGGTGCTCGAGCAGCATGGCGCCGGTCCAGACCTGAGCGACCGGATTGGCGATCCCCTTCCCCGCGATGTCGGGCGCCGAGCCGTGCACCGGTTCGAACATGGACGGGTGCTCCTTCTCCGGATTGATGTTCCCGCCCGGCGCCAGGCCGATCGAACCCGCGATCGCCGGCCCGAGGTCCGACAGGATATCGCCGAAGAGGTTCGACCCGACCACGACGTCGAACCAGTCCGGATGCTGCACGAAATGGGCCGTGAGAATGTCGATGTGGTACTGCGCCGTCCTGACGTCGGGGTACTCTTGCGCCACTGCCGCGAAGCGCTCGTCCCAGAACGGCATGCTGTGGATGATGCCGTTCGACTTCGTCGCCGATGTGACGTGCCGGCGGGACCGGGTCCGGGCCAGCTCGAACGCGAAGCGCATCACTCGGTCGCACCCTTTCCGCGTGAAGACGGCCTGCTGAACCGCCAGTTCCTCCTCGGTTCCCTTGTAGAGCCTTCCGCCGATCTCCGAGTACTCGCCTTCGTTGTTCTCGCGCACGATGACCATGTCGATCTCGGCGGGGGACCGATCGGCCAGCGGCGAGCGGACACCGCGCAGGAGCCGCACGGGCCGGAGGTTGACGTACTGCCGGAACGTCCGACGGATGGGGATGAGGAGTCCCCACAGGGACACGTGGTCCGGGACGCCCGGCGCGCCCACCGCGCCGAGGAAGATCGCGTCACAAGTCCGGAGCTCTTCGAGACCATCATCGGGCATCATCCGGCCGGTCTTCCGAAAGCGCTCGCAGCTCCAGTCGAACTCACTCCAGGCAAGCTCGAACCCGAACCGGCGGGCCGCGGCTTCGAGGACCCGCTGCCCTTCGGGTACGACCTCCTTGCCGATCCCGTCCCCGGGAATCACCGCAATGCGATGTCGCATGAGTCCCCCTTCACAGAGGTGGCGCCGGCGATCGGCCGGATGCTGGACGACGCCCGACCGTCACGGGCCGAGCGTATCCCGCTCCCCGAGCGGGGTCAATGCGTGCGCGGCCCCCAACGGCCATCGGGCACGGGCCGCCGCCCGCCATTCACCGCGGAATGGGCGTCAACGCAGGCGGAGCTTCGGGTCAATGGCGTCCCGGAGCCCGTCGCCGACGAAGTTCGCGGCAAGGGCCACGAGCAGGATCGCGATGCCGGGGAACGTCGAGATCCACCACTGAGCGGTCAGCTCCCGGCCCTCCGCGACCATGGCGCCCCACTCCGGGGTGGGC
>DATAFX010000085.1:0-2764 GCA_036257195.1 Candidatus Methylomirabilota bacterium
GTCGAGCTCGTCGAGGCGGGTGACGCCCAGGAGTCCCAGGCAGATCCGGACCTCCTCCTCGAGCAGCTCCAGCACCCGGCAGAGCCCCGCGTCGCCGGCGGCGGCGAGCCCCATGCAGGCGATCCGTCCGAGCCCGACGACCTCGGCGCCGAGGGCGATCGCCTTGACGATGTCGGTGCCGCGCACGAACCCCCCGTCGACCCACACCCGCGCGCGACCCCCGACCGACCGGACGACCTCGGGCAGGACCGCGAGGCTTCCCCGGCCGTGATCGAGTTGGCGGCCGCCGTGGTTCGAGACGTAGACGACCTCGACGCCATGCCGGCAGGCGATGTCGGCGTCCTCCGCGGTGGCGATTCCCTTGAGCACGAGAGGGACGTCGGGATGGACGTCCTTGAACCGCTTCACCTGGTCCCACGAGAGGCCCCGCTGGTACTCGAGCCCCGTGGCGGCGGCCCGCCAGGACTTGACGAAGCGCCGCGCCAGGTCGCGCTCGCGGCGGCTGTAGTACGCGCTGTCGACGGTGAGGCAGAAGCCGCGGTAGCCGTGGTCTCCCGCGCGGCGCACCCAGTCGTCCACCACGGAATCGTCGCCGCGCACGTACAGCTGGAAGATGCGGAGCGCATCGGCTGCCTGGGCGGTCGCCTCGAGCCCGGGGTTGCAGGCGGAGCTGAGCATCTGCGGCACGCCAAAGCGCGCGGCCCCCTTCGCCGCCGTGGCGGCGCCGCCCGGCGTGAATGACTCGATCGAGCCGATGGGGGCGAGCATGACGGGGAGTCTCACGGGCTGGCCGAACCACCGTGCCGTGACGTCGACCGCGGACACGTCCCGGAGGACGCGCGGGCGAAAGGCGATGGAGTCGATTGCCAGGCGGTTGCGGCGGAGGGTCGTCTCGGTCTCGGTGCCGCCGACAAGGTAGTCCCACGGGCCAGGCGGCAGGTTCGCGCGGGCCGCCCGGACGATCTCGTGAAGCGTCTGGAAGCGGTCCTCCAGTCCGGAGCTCATCGGTCCGTCCTTTCGCGGCGAGGTCGCACGCTGGAGCACACGCCGATGAACGGTACACGCAATCCGCGTGGGCGCCAACCCCGACCCCGAACCGCCAAGCTTTGCCCCACCCATCGACGGAGCCCCACCGTCCACGGAGGTCCCTCCGCTCGTAACTCGTTGATTCCGCGACGATCCTTCGATGGCACCGATTTCGCGATCCCTCCGTACGCATTGGGCGCGGATACGCACCACGCGAGCGGGGCTTCCCGCCACCCGGTTGGGCGCCGGCGCGACAGGCGGCCCGCCAACACGAAAGGACGGCATGCGATGAGAGGGACGCGAACGCTGGCAAGCCTGGGCTTCCTTCCGCTGCTCCTCCTCGGTGCCGCCTGCGGCAAGGGCGGGGGAGGGGGATCGTCGCCCACGGTCTCGGATCCCACGGTCCCGGTGATCGCCAATCTCCGGTTCACCTTGGGCGGGCCGTGCACGATCGCGAGAACGAACACGCCCGGAACCGAGGAGACGCTGCTCGTCGACTATGCCGACGCGGACGGCAACCTTCGGGGCGGAACGATGGAGGTACGGGGGACCGCCGAGGTCGGGGGCCCCATCACGCTTCAGGGAGCGATTCCGTCGGCAGGCGTGACGATCTCGGGAACGACCTCGGGGACCGTCGCAATGGGGGCGTGCCTTCACTTCGGCAGCAACGCGAGCGTCACGGAAGAGGTCAGGATCACCGACGCCTCCGGGAAAGCGTCCAACGTGCTGACCATCGGCTTGCCGAACCCGGGCGGCCTGCCGCTCCTCCCTCGCGGTGCCGAGTCGCCGCCCCGGAAGGAACCGAGGAGCGTCCGGTAGGGCAGGGATTCACCGGCGCACTTCGCCGGACGCTCCGCGGGGCGATGGGCTCTGACACTCCGCGGAGCGTCCACGTTGCGCGACGCGCCGCTCCTCGTGTCAGCTAGGGCCATGGAGCTGACGATCGCTCCGCGGTTCAACGGCCCGCCGGGCTCGGGCCATGGCGGTTACGTCGCTGGCCTGATCGCAGGCTTCCTCGACGGGCCCGCGCGCGTGCGGTTGCACCGCCCCCCTCCGCTCGGCCGCGCGCTCGCGGTCCGCCGGGACGGGGAGGGCGTGACGGTCCTCGACGGGGAGGCGGTCGTGGTGAGCGGCGCGCCCGCCTCGGTCGAGGTCATCATTCCCGCGAGGGTAGGGTTCGCCGAGGCCGAGGCCGCGTCTCGCGGATATCCGGGCTTCCGGGATCACAATTTTCCGGGCTGCTTCGCGTGCGGCCCCGCTCGCGCGCCCGGAGACGGCCTCCGGATCTTCCCGGGCTCGGTGGCCGAGCGAGGCCTCGTAGCGGCGCCGTGGGTGCCGGACGCCTCGCTCGTCGACGCGCGCGGGGCGGTCCGGCCGGAGTTCCTCTGGGCCGCGCTCGACTGTCCCAGCGGCTGGGCCGCCATCGTCGCGAGCGGCGGGCCGCCGACGGTGCTGGGTGAGCTCGCGGTGCATCTGCTCGGAGGGGTCCGGCTCGGCGAGCCGTGCGTCATCGTCGGCTGGACGCTGGGCGGGGAGGGGCGCAAGCGCCTCTCGGCCGCGGCGCTTCTCGGGGAGGACGGCAGCCCACGCGCTCTGGCGCGGGCGACCTGGATCGCGCTCGCGCATCCCTGAGCACCGGGCAGGCCTCGGGTGCGCGATGGCGCCGCAAACGCCCGTGGCGTAGGCTTTTGCCGTGGCCCCATCCGGCCCTGAGCTCGATTCTCACCCTGCCCAGGTT
>DATAFX010000008.1:0-8653 GCA_036257195.1 Candidatus Methylomirabilota bacterium
CGCACTGCGCCATCTCGACGAACTGCCCCTCGCCCGTCCGGTCGCGCCAGCGGAGGGCGGCCAGCGCCCCCATCGCGGCGAGACAGGCGCCGAACCAGTCCCCCAGGTAGTTGCCCGACTTGATCGGAAGCGTCCCCTCGAATCCCGAGATGGCCGTGAGGCCGGAGACCGCCTGGGCGAGACCGTCGTAGGACGCGCGCCCCTCGGCGAACGGCCCCCACTGGCCGAACCCGGTGTTGGCGACGTAGATCAGCCGAGGATTGAGCTCCTGGAGCTGGCGGTAGCCGAGCCCCCACTTGGCCTCGGTCGTCCCGGGCTTGAAGTTCTCCACGACGATGTCGGAGCAGGCGGCGAGCTTCCGGATCACCGCCTGACCGTCCGCGTGGTGCATGTCGACGCCGATGTGGTACTTCCCGTGGTTTTGTGGAAAGAAGGCCACCGACACGTTCTTCCAGAAGCAGCCGGCGTGGCCCAGGATCCGGGTGACGTCCCCCTGCCCCGGCATCTCGACCTTGATCACCTCGGCGCCGAGTTCCCCGAGGAAGTCGGCGGTGGCGGGGCCGAAGATGATGACGGAGAGATCGAGGACCCGGATCCCGCGAAGCGCTTCCGGCTTGGCGTGGCGCGCCGATGGGTCGAAGAGGCGCGCCGCCCACTCGAAGTACGGCTCGCCGGGTGGCTCCGGCCGGGCGCTCACCTCAGCCACGCGTCACGGTGAAGGGCGCCGGGCCGGAGTCCAGACCTCAGATCCCGAACAACCCGGGGAGCCGCATGAGGAGGCTCATGTCCCCCTTGTGCTTGAGCTTCCCGGACATGAAGGCGACCTGACCGTTGAGCTTTCCGGCCAGCATGTCGAGCCAGTCCTGGGAGGCCATCGTGAGCGTCAGGTTGGGCGGCCCGGTCGCCCCGCCCTCACGAACCGCGCAGCATCCGTCCGCGATGTCCACGTGGTACGTACAGCCCTCGGGCCCCGTGATATCGTACTGGATGACCGCCTTGAGTCCCTGCGCGCGCTCGGGCCTGAAGCGGCCCGCCATCGCCTCGAACGTCTCCTTGACCGTCGCCATGCCTTGCCTCCTTCTATCCTCGGAGGACGTCGACGGATGCGCGTCCCCCGGTGCTCTCCCACTATCGTCCCTTAAACTCCGGCGGCCGCTTCTGGAAGAAGGCCTGGATGCCCTCGGCGGCATCCTCGGTCCGAAGCGTCTCCAGGAACGCCCGCACCTCCGCGTCGATGCCCGCTTCGAGCGGCCCCTCGAGGCCCCGGTCCACGCACTCGATGATGAGCCGCGTGGCGATCGGCGCGCGTCGTGCGATGGTCGCCGCGAGCGTGCGGGCGTCGGCCACGGTCTCACCATCCTTCGCGAGGCGGTTCACGAGCCCGAGGGCCAGGGCTTCCGGCGCCGTCACCTGCGCGCCCAGGATGAGCAGCTCGAGCGCCTTGGTTCGCCCGATGAGGCGCGGCAGCCGCTGGGTGCCTCCGAATCCCGGGATGATGCCGAGGTTCGATTCTGTCTGACCGATCCGCGCCGTCTCCTTCATCACGCGGAGATGACACGCCATCGCGATCTCGCAACCGCCGCCCGTCGCGTGGCCCTGGATCGCCGCGATGACGGGCTTCGGGAACCGCTCGATGCGCCGGAGCAACGCCTGGCCACGCTGCAGGAACGCCGCAAGGTCGTCCGCCCCGCCGCCGAACGCGCTCGACAGGTCCGCGCCGCCGCAGAAGATGCGGTCACCGGCGCCGGTGAGGACCACGGCGCGCACGCCGTCGTCGCGCGCCAGCTCGTCCACCGCCGCTTCCAGCTCGAGAACGAGCTGCGCGGAGATCGTGTTCGCCGGCGGGCGGTTCAGCGTCAGGACCGCGTACCCGTCGGTGCGCTCGAGGATCAAGGTCTCGTAGGCCACGGACCCCCCTTTCAGGCCGCCACCGGCGGGCCGAGGGCCCCGGAGGCGTGGAGCTCGGCGATCGCCGCTGGCGACAGGCCGAGGACGTCCCGCAGCACCTCGTCCGTGTGCTGGCCGAGGTTGGGCGGCGGCCCCTGGATCGCGGTCGGCGTGCCGGTGAACTTCACGGGGATCCCGGGGAGGCGGACGCGACCCGCGGTCGGGTGATCCACTTCCACCGCCATCTCGCGGTGTCTCACCTGCGGATCGTCGAAGACCTGCCCGATGTCGTTGATCGGCCCGGCAGGCAGCCCGGCCTCCGCGAACCGCGCGACCCACTCGTCCCGGTCCTTCGCCCCGAGCCGTGTCTCGATCTCCCGCACCAGCTCCGCCCGGCAGGCGACCCGGCGCGCGTTCGAGCCATAGCGCGCGTCGTCCGCCCACTCCGGCGCCCCGAGAACCTCGCAGAACGCCTTCCACAGGCGCTCGTTGCCGGCGCCCACCATGAGGTAGCCGTCCCGAGCCCGGAAGGCCTGGTACGGCACGAGCGACGGGTGGGCGCTCCCCCACCGCCCTTGCACCTCCCCGCCGACGAGGTACGCCGTCGCTGCGTTGATCAGGGCGGCGATCCCGCACTCCATGAGAGACAACTCGAGGTACTGCCCCTGCCCCGTCCGCTCCCGGTGGCGCAGGGCGGCCAGAATCGCCCCGTGAGCGTACAGCGCCGTGATGGCGTCGATCAGGGCGACCCCTACCTTCACCGGGGCCCCGTTGTTCTCGCCGGTGATCGACATGAGCCCCGTGAAGCCTTGCATGATGGCGTCGTAGCCGGCCCGCTCGCGGTACGGCCCGGTGGCGCCGAAGCCGGAGATCGCGCAGTAGATCAGCCGAGGGTTGATGGCACGCAGCGTCTCCCAGCCGAGCCCGAGGTCGTGCATCGTCCCGGGCTTGAAGTTCTCGATCACGACGTCGCCCCGGCGGGCGAGGTCGAGGACCAGCGCCTTCCCCTGCGGGTGCTTGAGATCGATCGTGATGCTCCGCTTGCCTCGGTTGACCGCGAAGAAGTACGAGGCCTGGCCGTCGGGCGCGCGGGGCGGCGCCCACTGCCGGCTGTCGTCCCCGCCCTGCGGGTGCTCCACCTTGATCACATGGGCGCCGTAGTCCCCGAGGATCTGGGTCGCGAGCGGTCCCGCGACGATGCGCGAGAGGTCGACGATCCGGAGGTCTTCGAGCGGCCCGGGCATCCCTCTCCTCCTCGAGGTTGGCGCTGTCACTATACCCGGCACCCGGGACCCCTTCAACGCGACGCACGTCGAGTCGTCCCGGACTGCGTCCGGGGGGCCGCCCCGCCCGGAAGTTTGCGGAGGGCGCGCGGACTTCGTATACTCCTCAGCCAAGCGATGCGTCAGCGTCTGTTCTTCCTCGCGATCCTGGTTTCGCTGCTGGGCTGTAGCGTCGTCTCGATCGACCTGACACCGCGCGTCCGGCCACTCGAGGAGTCCACCCTCGAGGGTCGCGGCCGCGACAAGATCCTGCTGATCGATCTCGCCGGAGTGCTGGCCGAAGAGCCGATTCTCACCCTCGAGAGCCGGCCCCCGGTTCCGCTTCTCGCACGCGTGCGGGAGGAGCTCGAGAAGGCCGAGGGCGACGCCCAGGTGCGCGCGGTGGTCCTCCGGATCAACAGCCCGGGCGGCACGGTGACCGCGTCGGACATTCTGTATCACGAGATCATGCGATTCAAGGAGCGCCGCAAGGTGCCGGTGGTGGCGTCCATCCTCGACGTCGGCGCCTCGGGTGGATACTACGTGGCGCTCGCGGCCGATCGGATCCTGGCCCACCCCACGACGGTGACCGGCTCGATCGGCGTGCTGATGCTGACAGTCAACGCCGGGGGCCTCCTCGAGAAGATCGGCGTCAGCGCCAGCTACGTCAAGTCCGGCGAGTTCAAGGACATGGGCAGCCCGTTCCGCAGCCTACGGCCCGAGGAGCGCACGCTCTTCCAGGACCTGATCGACCGCTTCTACGGACGGTTCGTGGAGCTGGTCGCCCGCTCGCGGAAGCTCGACGAGGCTCGGGTCCGCGCCTTCGCCGACGGCCGCATCTACACGGCCAACCAGGCGCTGGACCTCGGGCTCATCGACCAGATCGGCTATCTCGAGGACGCCATCACCGCGGCGCGGAGCGCGGCCGGGCTCGGCGAGGCCAGCGTGGTCACCTATCACCGGCCCCGACAGTACCGCGCGACGATCTACTCCTCGGCGGAGACCCCGATCCCGGCCGCCAGCCTCCCCGACCTTGCTCGCCTCGTCGTCTCCGGACCCCGCTTCCTCTATCTCTGGTGGCCCTGAGGCACGTCCCACCCGATGACGATCGGCCCCTCGCACGGCGCCCCCGGAACGGGTCTCAAAGCTCTCGGCGCGCTCCGCGTCTGGGACGCGTCCTTCCTCTCCCCGACCTCGGCCATGACGACTCACGGCCCATCCCAGGAGGCGCGGCAATGATCGACGGCGCGACCCAGGATCGCCAGAGCATCACCTCGGAGTGGGCCCCCTTGGTGAAGCTCATCGAGGGCGTTCGCATCCGGGAGGTCAAGAACGTCCCGAAAAGCAACGGGGTCCTCACGGAAATCTACCGGACCGACTGGGCGGTCGACGAGGGGATCGTCCAACAGGTATTCCAGGCCACGATCGAGCCGGGTGGATTATCGGCCTGGCATGCTCATCAGTACGCCACGGACCGGCTCTTCGTCAGCGTGGGAATCCTCAAGATCGTGCTCTACGACGCCCGTGAAAATTCCCCGTCTCACGGATGCGTCAACGAGCTTCGATTCGGGGTCCAGCGACCGGCCCTCGTGGTCGTGCCGCCTGGCATCTGGCACGGCGTCCAGAACACCGGTGACACGCCCAGCCTCCTCCTGAACCTTGTCGACCGCGCGTACCAGTACGAGAATCCCGACCACTGGCGGCTGCCTCCGGATACGCCAAAGATCCCGTACAGCTTTTCCACCCCGCGTGCTTTTGACGCCCTGCGCTGAAGCGGTGGAGGCGGTGACCCGACCCGCCAGATGAACCTCGAATCTTCACGCGCCGACCCCGCCGGGAGACTCGAATCTCCCGCCGCGCCGCGTGTCTCGATCATCACGGCCACCTACAATCGCAGCAACGTCCTCCGGATCGTCATCGAAACGGTTCGCCGGCAGACCGTGACGGACTGGGAGTGGATCATCATCGGCGACGCGTGCACCGACGACACCGCGGACGTCGTGGCGTCGTTCGGGGACCCGCGGATCCGCTTCGAAAACCTCCAGCGCGGCTACGGTGAGCAATCGGGACCCCATAACGAAGCCCTGTCGCTCACCCGGGCCCGTCATCTCGCCTACCTCAATCACGACGATCTGTGGCTGCCGGACCACCTCCAGGTGACGCTCGCCGCCCTCCGCGTCACGCAGGCTGACCTCGTCTTTCCGCTCGTGGAGACGATCCTTCCGGACGTGCCTCCGAAACTGCTCGGGGCGAGCCCCTCCGGGCGGTATGTCCCCTACGTCTACGTCCCGCCCTCGGCGTGGGTCCTGCGGCGCGAGCTGATCGAGGAGTTCGGGCCCTGGCGGTCGGCCCGCGACTGTTACGAGAATCCGTCCGAGGATCTGCTCTTCCGGGCGTGGCAGGCCGGAAAGGACATGCGCCTCGTGCCGCGCCTGACCTTGCTCACGATCCCTTCTGGCTGGCGCAATGGCTCCTACGCCCGGCGAGAGGTCGAGGAGCACGAAGCCTACGCCGAGCGGATTCGGGAAGAGCCGGACTTTCGCGAACGGGAGCTCTCGGCGCTCGCTCTCCGTCACGCGTCCGATCAGTTTGCCCTTGGGCCGACGCTCGCTCTCACCGCCCGCAACACTATCCGACAGGGGCTGGTCGCGCTCGGCCTGCGTCCCATGGCTGTGCGCCGCTTCCTCCAGTACGGCCGGAAGGGAGCCATGCTGAACGCGATACGTCGCCGACGCGGTCTGCCCCCGATCGACTGGACGGACAGACCGTCGTGATTGACCTACGGCTCCCCGTCCGGTCGGCTTCCCGCCTTCGCCGAGGGCGGCGCCGCTCTCTGCCTAGCTCGGGCGGGTGACGAGGAGCGCGTACTCGGTCGTCCGGAGAGCCTCTCGAATCTCGTCGAGATTGCCGACGAGATCGGCGAGCCGGTCCACGCCGGTACGCAGGTATCTGGTGGTCACCGGCGCCCGCGAGATACCCAAGAAGTCGAAGACGCGGTCGAGGGTCGCCTGGTGGCGCTCCGCGCTGAGGAGATCCTCCTCGTAGCAGAGCCCGAGGTGTGGGAGCCCGACAAGGGCGGCTCGTTCGCCCTGCAGGCTGGCGTCCAGCTCTCGCATCCGCCCCAGGAGCCACGTCGCATCGATCCGGACGGGTCCGGGCTGAAGGCGGTCCTGGGTGCCGGTGTGGTGGGGCGCCCAACGCTGCCGGGCGATGGCCGACGAGAGCGCCTGCCGCATCAAGTCGCGCCGCGCGAGGTGCACGATCCGACATCCCTCGGCGTGGAGCCGACTGAGGAAACCGGCCGGGTCCGCGATCCCCTGAGTCGTCAGGTGGTGGAGCTTCAGCTTGAACCCATACATCGTCCGCCCCGCCAGCACCGCCCGTGCGGCCAGGAACCGACGCACGCTGAGGACCCGGTGGGAAAGGATCTCGTCATCACAGTGGACGTCCGGATGAGAGTTGAGGAGGTCCATCAATAAGCTGCTGCCCGTGCGGCCGGCTGCGAAGAGCACGAACTGGAGCGACGTTTCGTTAATCGGCCGACGGACCGCGCGTCCGTAGGCCGCGAGCTCGCGGGCCACGCTCCGGACAGTGAGGATCGGCCGCGGGTATCGCAACCGATAGAGAAGATCGCTCATCGCGCTCTCGCCTCGCCGTCGCGTGCGGGTGGTCTCACGCGGACCGAAGACGCTCCGTCGCCACGGCCCCCGGACGCTACCGCCCGCGCCAGCGAGGCGGGCGCTTCTCCAGGAACGCGGCGATGCCTTCCTGGGCATCCTCCGAGCGCGCCACGATCGTCAGGAGATCCCGCAGCTGGGCGAGCGCCTGGGCGTACGGGACCCCGAGCGTCCGGTAGAAGGCCTCCTTGCCCAGCGCCAGGCTGGCCGGCGACAGCCCGGCGAGCGCCCCCGCGAGCTCGGCCACGGTCCGGTCGAGCTCGCCGCGCGGCACCACCCGGGTCGCGAGCCCGATCTCGAGCGCCTCGGACGCCGCCACCTCCCGCCCGGTCAGCACTAGCTCGAGGACCCGCCTCGGCGAGGCGGCGCGCAGGATCGGCGCCAGGACCATCAGCGGCAGGAGGCCGAGCCGGATCTCCGGTAGCCCGAACCGCGCGTCCTTCGAGGCGATCACGAGGTCGCAGGCCGCCGCCAGGCCGCAGCCCCCGGCCAGCGCGTAGCCGTGGACCTGAGCGATCACCGGCATCCGCATCCGGGGAATGGCCTCCAGCACGCGGACCAGCCCGGCATACTGCTGCCGCGCGTCGATGATCGACTCCGCCCGGAACATGCCCTTGAGGTCGGCACCGGCGCAAAAGGCCCGCTCGCCCGCACCCCGCACGACGACGACCCGGGCCTCCCCGTCTCCTTCTAGGCGAGCAAGCGCGTCGCCCAGCTCGCGGATCATCGTCTGGTTGAGCGCGTTGCGCGCCTCGGGGCGGTTCAGGGTCAGGATGCCCACCCCGTCCCGGACGTCGACGAGCAGCGTCTCGTAGCTCACTGGGCTACCCTGGCTACGCGAGAGTCCTTCGGACGGCCTTCGGCCTGGGGGCTCACGGGCCTACCGTCGCTCCGCGTGAGGATCGACTCTCCGGAAAGAGCGCATCCAGGAGCTCCTGCAGGATCCGCCCGGTGGTGCCCCAGACCACGTCGTCACCGTAGTGCACGAAGACGACGGGCCGCCGCACGCCCTCCCGCTCCCACTGCTCCACGCGAAACGCGTCGGGCTGGAGGAGATGGGCCAGCGGGATCTCGATCACGCGCTCGATCTCCCGGCCGTCCGGCTGGAAGCTCGGCTCCCCGCGCGCGAGCCCCAGCACGGGGGTGATGACGAAGTTGGTGACCGTGGTGGGGACGTCGTCGAAGAGGCCCAGGACCTCGACGGCCGACGCCTCCACGCCGATCTCCTCCCGGGCCTCGCGGAGGGCGGCCTCGACGACGGTCGCGTCCGAGCCGCGGACGACGCCGCCCGGGAAGGAGAACTGCCCCTTGTGGTGCGGGACGTCCTCCGTCTTCTTGCCGAACACGAGCGCCGGGACGCCCCGCCGGTAGACGAACAGCACCAGGACCGCCGCCGGAACCCGCTCCGACGTCGTGAGGACATGACGGCCCCGCGCGAGCACCGCCTCGATCCGGGCTCGCAGGGCGTGGACCGAGAGTTCGGCGCCCTGTTCCCGCCGTGGCACCCTAGCGCGCTCGGAAGGCCGGCTTCCGCTTCTCCGCGAAGGCCTTCGGACCTTCCGCCGCGTCCTCGGTCCCCCGGAGAGTCCCCGAGAGGAATGCCTCCAGCCGGAGCCCGTCGGCGAGCGGAAGCGACAGCCCCCGGATGATCGCCTCCTTCGCCGCGCGCACGGCCAGCGGACCTCGCTCGCAGATCGTCTGCGCCCACCGCCTGGCGGTCGGAAGGACCTCGGCCGCCGGAACGACCGCGTTGACCAGGCCGATGCGGTGGGCCTCCTGGGCGGAGCACGTCTCGCCCATGAGAATCATCTCCATGGCCTTCGCGAG
>DATAFX010000018.1:0-4730 GCA_036257195.1 Candidatus Methylomirabilota bacterium
ACGCCTGCGTCGGCTGTGGCTACTGCGCGATGGCTTGCCCCTACCGCGCGCGCCATCTGGTGCACGAGGCCGGAGCCTACTTCGCCGCCGGCCCGACCCCGCCCGAGCAGGTGAGCACGCGGCCCGAGCGTCGGGGCGTCATGACCAAGTGCACCTTCTGCAAGGAGCGGATGGACCAGGGGCTGGCCCGCGGGCTCCTGCCGGGAACGGACCCGGACGCGACGCCGATGTGCGCGGTCGCGTGCATCGCCGGCGCGATCGTCTTCGGAGACCTCGACGACTCCGGGAGTCCGGTCGCCCAGCTGGTCACCGCCGGCGACGCCCTTCCGCTCCTGCCGGAGTGCGGCACTGCACCCTCCGTCTACTACCGGACGAGGTGAGCGATGAACATCACCGCCGCCCCGCCCTTCGTGGCACGACAGCCCGGACCGGCCGCCCCGGTGGACCTGCTTCCGCCCGTCCTCCAGACCCTCTGGGGCTGGCCCGCGGTCGCGAACTTCGCCCTGGGCGGGATGGGCGCGGGTCTCTACGTGGTGGCCGCCGTCGCGGCCGGGTTCGGCCCGTCGGCGGCGCTCCGGATCGCGGCCTGGCTCGGCCCGCTCCTCGTCCTCACGGGCTTCGTCGCCGTCGCCCTGGAAGCCGGTCACCCCTTCCGGGGCGCGCGCGTCCTCGCCCGGATGCACACGTCGTGGATGTCGCGCGAGCTCTGGCTCGGCGGCATCTTCGCGCTCTGCGCAGCCGGCACGCTGGCGGCCGACGGCCGCGGCCCGCGCGTCCTCGCGGCGGCTCTCGCGGTGGCATTTGCGCTGGCCCAGGGCCAGATCCTCCGGCACGCCCGCGGCGTGGCGGCGTGGGCGGTGCCACCGATGCCGGCCGTCTTCCTCACGTCGGCGCTCACGTCGGGTGCCGGCCTGCTCCTCGTGCTGGAGGCGTGGACCGGCCGCCCGCCGGACCGGCTTTTCGGAGCGGCGCTCGTGACCTTGCTCGTGCACCTCGGCGTCTGGTCGGTGTTCATCAGCTGGTCTCGCGACGAGGCGTTCGTCCGCGGCGTCCGGCCGCTGTGCGAAGGGTCGAGCGTCGTGGCGTTCGTCGGCGGCTCCCTCGTCCCGTCGCTCCTGGCCGCTCTGGCCATCGCGCTTCCCCCGCTCGGTCAGCCGCTGGCGGCGCTGGCCGGCGGCCTGATGGTCCTAGGCCAGGCCTCGATGAAAGCGACGCTGATCCGGAAGGCCGGGCAGCTCAGACCGATCTCGCTCCCGTCGGAGCGACTCCAGAGGAGGTCGTCATGATCTTCGGCGCCGGAGTCGACGTCGGCTCCACCCAGACCAAGGCCGTCATCGTGGACGAGGCGCGCCGGATCCTGGCGCGCGTCCTGATTGCGACGGGGGCGACCGTCACCCGGGCCGCGGAGCAGGCGTTCCTCCAGGCGTGCGAGGCCGCGGGACCGCGCCCGGACCCCGTGAACTACGTCGTCGGCACCGGCTACGGCCGGTACAAGGTGATCTTCGGCGACGCCCAGATCACCGAGATCACGTGCCACGCCCGGGGCGCGCACTTCCTCTTCCCCGAGACGCGCACCGTCATCGACATGGGCGGCCAGGACACGAAGGCCATCCGCGTGGGCGCCGACGGCTCCGTCGTGGACTTCTCGATGAACGACAAGTGCGCGGCCGGCACCGGTCGCTTCCTGTCGGCCGCAGCCGACGTCACGGGCATCGGCCTCGACGAGATCGGGCCCGTGTCGCTCGAGGCCACGGCGCCCGTCCGGCTGACGTCCGTCTGCACGGTCTTCGTCGAGTCCGACATCATGTCCTACCTCGCCCAGCGGAAGACGGTGCAGGACATCCTGGGCGGCGTCCACAAGGCGATCGCCACGCGGACGATGTCCCTCGTCCGGCGGGTGGGCGTGGAGGACGAGGTCACGTTCACGGGGGGCGTCTCACGGAACGTCGGCATGGTCCGCGCGCTCGAGGCAGTCCTGGGGCGGTCCATCAACGTGAGTCCGGACGGGCACTTCATCGGGGCGATCGGGGCGGCCCTCTTCGCCGTCGAGCGGGCGGAGGCGGCCGCCGGCGCCGCGGTCGCGCCGGACGAGGAGGCCGGGATCGCCCACGTGGGTCCGGGCCGAGAGGGAGGAACCTGAGCCATGGTGGTCGCCGGCATCGACCTCGGATCGGGCACCACGAAGTGCGTCCTCGTCGACGCCGACCGGACGGTGCGCGGCCGCGGACTCGTCCGGACCAAGGCCGATTTTGGCAAGGTCGCCCGGGAGGCGCTCGACGCGGCGCTCGCGGACGCACGCCTGTCCGCGGACGCCGTCGCCTACACCGCCACCACCGGGCTCGGCCGCTACGCCATTCCCTTCCGCGACATCCAGATCACGGATCTCACGTGCGGCGCGCGCGGGGCGGCGGCCCACTTCCCCTCGACGCGCTTCGTCCTCGACATCGGGGCCCAGTGCTCGCGGGCGATCCGGCTTCGTGACGGAGGCAAGGTCAAAGAGTTCCACATGAACGAGAAGTGCGCGGCGGGATCCGGTGGCTTTCTCGAGCGGGCCGCCAAGTACCTGGAGGTGGCGGTCGCCGACATCGGCGCCCTCTCGCTCGCCGCGGGGAAGCCTCAGCCCATCTCGAGCGTCTGCGCGGTCCTTGCCGAGTCCGAGATCATCAATCACGTCTCGGAGGGGGTGTCCGTGGAGAACATCCTGCGCGGGATCCACAACTCGCTGGCCGACCGGGCGCTGTCCCTCCTGAAGCGGGTCGGGCTGGACAGGGAGGTCACCCTGATCGGCGGCGTCGCCCTCCAGGCGGGAATGGTGGCCGCGCTCCAGAACAGGCTCGGCGTGCCGGTCAACGTGCCGGAGGCGCCCCAGCTGACGGCCGCCCTCGGGGCGGCCCTCCTGGGTCTCCAGCGCCTGCGGAAGCTCGGCGCGCCGGCGGCGGCCTGACGGACAGGCCGGCCAGCCGGCGAGGACGAAAGCGAGGAAGCCATGGGCCGGACGGATGTGGTGGTGCGCGCCCTGGAGCCGTCCGATGTCGACGCGATCGTGGCGATCGACGAGAAGCTCTCGGGACAGACGCGGAAGGACTACTGGCGGCGGCGGCTCGAGATCGCGAGTCTCCGCCCCCCCTGGATGTCAGTCGTGGCGGAGACGGACGGCCGGCTGGTCGGCTTCCTCTTCGGCTGGGTCGGCGAATCGGAGTTCGGGATCGCCCGGCCGACCGGGTGGGTGGACCTGATCGGGGTGGACCCGGCCTACCGCGGCCGAGGTATCGCCCGGGCCCTCCTCGACCGGTTCGTCGAGAGCGGCCGCGAGCTCCGTGCCCTCGGACGGGTGGCCACCCTGGTCGACCTCGGCCAGGAGGACGTCCGGGAGTTCTTCCTGCACCAGGGCTTCGAGCCCGGGCGCATGGTCCAGCTGGAGCGGACGGTGTGACAGAGACAAGCTCTGAAGAAGGAGATCATCCCATGGGATCCTGCCATCTGCACCTGGATCGACCGGCCACGGAGAAGCCGGGGCCGGCCACCGCGGATCTCCGGCACGAGCACGAGGTGATCCTCCGGGCCCTCGGTGTCCTCGAACGGGCGGCCGACGTCCTCGCGGCGGGCCAGCCCCTGAGCGAGTCGACCCTCGCCGACCTCGTTCAGTTCCTGCAGACGTTCGCCGACCGCTGTCACCACGGCAAGGAGGAGGACCACCTCTTTCCCGCCATGCGGGCCAAGGGCATGGGGGGCACGCTCACCGTCTTCCTCGAAGAGCACGAGGAAGGGCGGGGCTACCTCCGCACCCTCGCGAGCGGAGCGTCCACGGCCGAGCGAGCGGCTGCGGCCCGGCGGTACGTCGGGATGCTCCGGGAGCACATCGAGCGGGAGAACGAGGTCCTGTTCCCCCTGGCCGACGGGCTCTTCAGCCCTGAGGAGCACGGCACCCTGGCTCGCGCCTACGAGGACGTGGAGCTTCGCGTCGGGGGGGGCGGCGGGCACGATGCGCTCCTGACCACGCTGGCTCGTCTCGGAGCCGCCGTGCCGTCGGCGCCGCGCCGGTCATGAGCGTCCCGGTTCGGAAGGTCGACCGCGTCTCGATCGCCGTCCGGAGCCTCGAGCGGGCGCGGGCCTTCTTCGAGCGCCACTTCGGCGCGGAGTTTGGCCCGGTGGAGGACGTCGCCGTCGACGGCTACCGCTACCTGCCGTTCACGATTGCCGGCTTCACCCTCGAGCTCCTGGAGCCGTACGACGCGAAGAGCCCGATCGCCCGGTTCCTCGACCGCCGGGGGGAGGGAGTCTACCAGCTCTCCTTCATGGTCGACGACGTCGACGCCGCGGCAGCCGCCCTGCGGGCCGAAGGCCTCACCGTTCTCGGACCGCGCACGTACGACGAGGACGTCCTCCTCGAAGGATGCCGGTGGAAAGAGGCCTTCGTCCACCCGAAGGACGCCCACGGGGTGCTGATCTTCCTGGGCGAGCGGACGCCGGTGGCCGAGGCGACCTGACCGGGATCAGATCGTCGCGCGCGCCGCTTGCCCCAGGATGGTGGCAAGCGTGACTTCAGCCCCGGAGGCTCAGGCCGAGCAGGACGACCGCGAGCGCGACGGCGACGTTGACGCGAGCGACCCAGGACGCCCGGAGCCGGGCGGACGGATCGGCCCCGGGAAGGCCCGCGCGCGGGCCCAGGACCCAGTCGTGGAACGCGCTCAAGATCAGGGTGAGGACCACGAGCCCGAGCTTCCAGTGGA
>DATAFX010000111.1:0-30517 GCA_036257195.1 Candidatus Methylomirabilota bacterium
GAAGTGGATCAGCCAGGCCTACTACGCAACCGACGAGTACATCAAGGGCAACAAAGACGCGATGAACCGGACGCTGAAGGCCCTCTTCCAGGGGGTGCGCTTCATCGTCGAGAGCCCGCGGGAAGCGGCGACCATCGCGAGCAAGACCCTCCAGTGGCCCGAGGAAGCAATCCTCCGAGCCCAAAGTATCTCTGGGCCACTGCTCTCGAAGGACGGCGTGCTGAACGTCGAGGCCATCGAGACCATGCAGACGACGCTCCTCGAGTACAAGATCCAGGACAAGCGCGTTCCGACGGCCGACCTCTACACCGCGGAGTTCACCCCCGTCCGCATGTAGCGGCGAACGTTCGCCGCTGGCGCCGAGTCCGCGTCCGGGCGCCCGGTCCGAGACGAGCGCGGCGGCCCCGGTTGGGCCGCCGCGGGATTCTCCTCACGAAGATCCTGGGTTACTTCTTGGTGTAGGTGATCTCCAGCATCTTCATCTCCTTGCCGTCCTTGCCCGGCGCCCACATCTCGAAGACCTCGGTCGTCGGATTCGTCCAACGGGTGCTCATGCGCGCTTGCACCGGCGCCTTCTTGATGGGATCGTTCCAGCTCCCGGTGAAGGTGCACGTCTTCTTCTCGGCATCGCACGTGCCCTCGTTCACCATGATGCCCGTGGACATGCTGTCGTTCCACGTGGACCAGTACTTGCCGGACACGTTGTCGAAGCCCATCATCCCGTGACCGGTGTAGGGCATGCCCATCATCGAGCTCTTGATCTCCTCGACCAGCACGCGCCCCCCGAGCGCCATGGAGCGGGTCGCGGTGCCGGTGTCTTCCATCGCCGGCCCCCCGGGTTCGTGCCAGCTCTTGATCTTGAGGTCATACTGGCCAGCCGACGAAGCCATTGCCCGGTGAGGGCCGCCCGGCGTCCCGGCTTTCATGTAAGCCTCCATCTCGGCTTTCTGCTCGGGGGTCATCTCCGGCGCCTTTTGCCCTTGCTGCGCCACGGCGGGCGCGGCCAGCGCGACGACGACGGCCGAGGCCAGGGCAATTCGCGTGAATCTGTGGCTCATGCTTCCTCCTTCGCGTCGAACGACTCTCGAATACCAGGATACCAGCGGCTCGGACCGGCGCCGGGCGCGCACCCGATGACTCCGCCGGCACGGGGCGGCGGGCACGACCTTCTCGCCAGCGCGCCTGTCAGCCTCTAGTCGTTCGGGAAGGGCGAGATCGACAGGGTGGTCGTCGGTCCGGGCCGCCGGCGGTGCGGGCGACCCAGGCCCTACCGCCAGTGGCCGAGGCGGCGGTTCAGGCGCTCGAGGCCGAGGACGACGGCGATCGAGAGCAGCGAGACGAGCGCCGTCGCGGCGAAGAGCTCCGGCGCACGGAAGGCGTTCGCGAGGCTGACCAGAAGGAAGCCCATCCCGCGAATCCCGCCGAACATCTCCACGACCAGCACTCCGAGCAGGCAGAACACGATCCCGAGCCGCATCCCCGCCAAGACGGCCGGCAGCACTGCCGGCAGGACGACCTTCCGGTAAAGCTGCCAGGAGGTCGCCCCCATCGAGCGGGCGACGCGGAGCGGCCCCTGATCGATGTCCCGCACCCCCCCGGCCACCAGGAGGCAGATCGGGAAGAAGCCCTGGAGCACCCCGTACACGACCGCGGGCGTCATGCCGAGCCCGAACGTGAGCAGGATCCAGGGCAGCACCAGGATCTTGGGCAACGCGTAGAGGGCGACCAGGAACGGGCTCAGGACATCGTGGAGGTAGCGGATGCCCCCCACCAGGAGCCCGGCGCCCACGCCGAGGCTGACGGCCAGGGCGTAGGCGGCCAGCGTTTTCCCGAGGGTCTCCCCGAGGAGCCCGAGCGCCTCCGGCGCGACCACGCCCAGGGCGCGGGCCACCGCCGACGGCGCGGGCACGAAGAGCGGGTCCGCCCACCCGGCGCGCACGGCCAACTCCCAGACGGCGACGAGGGCGGCAAGCGAGGCCGCCTGGGCGAGCTGCCGTCGAGCCGGGGTCATGCGGCGCCCTCCGTCCACCGCCGGGCGCGACCCTCGACCCAGGCCGCGACGCCATCGACGGCCAGCACGAGGCCGAGCGCCAGGAGCGCCAGCGCGGCGTACTCGGCCGTGCGCAGGAACCCGTAGGCGTAGTTGATCAGGTACCCGAGTCCGCGACGGGCGCCGAGGATCTCGCCGACGAGCACGCCGACGACCGTCAACGCGAGGCCGGCCCGGAGGCCGGCGAGGAGCGTCGCCGTCATCGAGGGGAGCATCACCTTGACGAAGCACGTTCCCGCCCCCGCTCCCAGGCCGCGCGCCACGACGAGGAGCTGCTGGTCCACCGACCGGATGCCCGCCAGGACGGCGAGCACCACGGGGAAGAATCCGAGCAGCATCCCGAATGCGACCTTCGAAGCGGGTCCGAGGCCGAAGAACAGCATCAGGGACGGGTACCACACCACACTCGGGATCGCGTAGAGTCCGGCGAGGAGCGGCTCGTAGATCTCGCCGACGGGCCGCGAGAGCCCGAGGGCGAAGCCGAGCGCAAGGCCGAGGCCGACGGCCAGGAGATAGGCGGCGAGCACCTCGAGCACCGTCAGCCCGAAGTGCTCGAGGAGCGTCGGGTACGCCTCCAACCGGAGCACGCGACCCAGGGCCGGCAGGACGCGCGAGGGCGGCACGTAGAGCAAGGGATCGCGACGCGAGGCCCAGAGCTCCCAGAGCGCGAGCAGCCCCGCCAGCAGGCCCAGACGGGCCAGGACGATCCGTCTCACGCGCCACCGTCCAGTGCCCGCCGGGACTCGTCGCGGATCGCGTCCCAGAGTGCGTGCCGGAGCGTCGCCGCGGGCGGGGCGTCCAGGTCGCGCGGCGTGGGCAGCGTCACTTCGAAGCTCGCCTTGATCCGGCCCGGACGCGCGGTCATGACCACGATGCGCTGGGAGAGGAGGATCGCCTCCTGCAGGCTGTGGGTCACGAAGACGACCGTCTTCCGCGTCCGGGCCCAGATGCCGAGCAGCCACTCCCCCATGAGGAGCCGCGTCTGCTCGTCGAGCGCCCCGAAGGGCTCGTCCATGAGGAGGATGGGCGCGTCGAGGGCGAGCGCGCGCGCGATGGCCACGCGCTGCTTCATCCCGCCCGAGAGCTCGCGGGGATAGCGGCCCTCGAACCCGCGGAGCCCCACCGGTTCGAGGAGCGCCCGCGCCCGCTCGCGCCGCGGCCCGGCGGCCACGCCCTGGAGCTCGAGCCCGAACTCGACGTTCTCGAGGGCCGTGCGCCAGGGGAACAGGCCCGGGTCCTGGAAGACCATGGCCACCTGGCGCGGGTCCGGTCGGGCCACCGGGTGTCCCCCGATCCGCACCTCGCCGGTGTCCGGCGAGGTGAGCCCCCCGATGATCGAGAGCAGCGTCGACTTCCCGCAGCCCGAGGGCCCCAGCACCGTCAGGAACTCGTGCGGGGCGACATCGAGCGAGATGGCCGCGAGCGCGGGCACGGGGTGGTCGCGCGTGAGCCACTCCTTGGCGACGGCACGCACCTCGATGTGGGCGGCAGCGGTCACGGGCCGCATCCTATCTCGGGCGGCCGGGCGGCCGCGAGGCCTGCCGGTGGGCCTTCAGCGCGGCGCCGCGGGAACGGCCGGGAGCCGGATCTGGCCGAGATCGGTCAGGCGCTCGATCAGGGCCCCGCGCACGTCCGCCACGACGGTCACCGCGTCGACGTCCAGCTGGCCGCGGCCGTGATAGTGCACGCGCAGCTCGAGGTCGACCGGCTCCAGGTCCGTCGTGACCGGCAGGACGACCTCCTCCCACGCCTCCGGCCCGGCTCTCGGGGTCCAGTCCCGAGACGCGACGGCGTCGTATCCGCGGCCCGGCAGATGCCGGACGATCTCGAGCTTCGCGAGCGGCGCCGCACCTGCCCGCGCGCCTCGCACGCGGAAGGTCGCAAGGAACCGGCCGCGCAGGAAGTGCTCGGAGAGCCAGACCTTGAGCATTCCCGCCGGCGTCTCCCCAGCGGTGGCCCGCACGAACTGCCCGCCGTGGGCCGTCCCGTCCTCGACGACAACCCCGATCAGCGCCGAGGTCGCCTCCGCCTCGCCGCGAAAGGTGTGACCGTGCCAGGTGAAGCGTCCCCGGCCGAGGAGGGCGGCATGGCGCGCGCGCCAGGCGTCCCCATCTGGCTGCCCGGCCAGCTCGACGAGCCCTTCGAGGAGACCCGGCGCGGCCCGCCGGAGGTCGGCGAGCGCCGCGCGGGCCTCGGCCGGCTGCCCCGCGTGCACGCGCGCCCAGGCGAGGTCGAGGAGGCGCGCCGGCTCCAGCCAGCGAGCGCCGCGGCAGGCGTCGAGCTGGCGGATGGCGCCGGCCCAATCCCCATTGTCGAGCAGCCGCTCGGCCACCTCGCAGGGCGTCCGGAGCAGGCGGACGACGATTCGGCCCTCGGCCGTCTCGAGCCCGATGCGATAGACATGCTTGAACCAGGGAAACCCACGCCAGGGCGCGATCTCGACGACGCGGGCGTGCCGGGGATCGACCGCCCAGCCACGGCTCCAGAGCCCCGAGTCCACTCGCACCCGGCTCTCACCGGAGAGCGCGAGCGCGATCCGGGGGAGCGGCGTTCGCGAGACGAGGGTCCAAGTCCGCGGATAGCCCGGAGTCACGACGACGGCGGTCCGGTCGGGCACCGCGTCCGGATCGACGAACACGACCGCCTCGTCCGACGCCGCGTCGTCGGGCGGGGGAAAGGCGTACGGCACCGCCATCGACTCCAGGTCGTAGTAGCTGATGGTCGGCGCGATGAATCCGCGAGGGAGTAGCTCGAAGCGCCGCAAGAGCTTGCCGTCCCGCTCCAGGCGCTCGAACGCCTGGATCATCGATGGAATCCGCTGCGCTGAGTACCAGACGACCAGGCGGTCGTCACTTTGGGTGTCCGTGACGAGGGTCGTCGCGCCCCGGGCGCGGGGCGCGTCCCGGGCGTACTCGGGGAGGGCGATCGGATGCGCGTCGGGGGGCAGGTAGCGCCGCTGCCACCGGAGCGCGAGCTCACGCGTGTCGTCGGTCCAGAAGAGGTAGGCGACGTGGAGCGCGTCCACACTCCCGAGCACGACGAGCGCGAGCCCCGCCACGCCCGCCGCCCACCGAGACCACCGAGCCAGCGCCGCCACGGCCACCGCCACCGCCAGCGCCACGAAGGGGGCGAGGATCACGAGATAGCGATCGTCGAGCCCGTGCGGCCGGAACCACACATAGATGCCGAGCACAACCAGGGGAGTCGCCAGCACGAGCGCGCCGAACCGGCCGCGGCGCGCCAGGACGATGGCCCCCGCGAGCGCCCCGACGCACAGGGGGAGGCCGAACCATCCCAGCGCGAGCCCGAGAACCACCCGACTGCCGAGCCAGAGCCGCTCAACGACGCCCACCCTCACGCCGAGGAACAGCTCGGGCGAGCGCTGGATCTGATGGAGCCAGCGACTCGGCTCGAACAGGACGAGAGGCGTGCTGAGCGCGAAAGCGGCGACGGTCAGGAGGCCCGTGGCGACGAGGAGCGCGAGCCGGCGCCCCGGCGAGCGGCGCCGGCCGCCGAAGAGCGCCACGAGGGCCGTGACGATCACGACCACCCCGAAGAATTTGGCCGACGCCGCGAGCCCCGCCAGGGCGCCCGTCGCCAGGATGGGGGCCGCCCGCCCGCCCACCAGCGCGCTCGCCGCCGCGGTGAAGGCGGCGACCACGAAGAAGGCCTGTGGCACGTCGCCCATCTCGTAGTGCGCGTTCACGATCGACGGGGCGCTCGTCGCCAGGAGGCCGGCGGCGAGGAGGCCGACGCGCCAGCCGAACAGCCACCGCGCCGCGACGGCGAGCAAGCCCACCGCCGCCGTCCCCAGGACCGCGTTGAGTACACGGACGGTGACGACCACCTGAGGCCACGAGGGGCTCTCCGCCGGGCCGTGCGGGTCGATGAGGGCGCCTACGCGCAGCACGAGGGCCGCGAGGTACATGTGGAGCACGGGGTACGTGTCCTCGGGAACGAGGTCCCCTCGCATGAAGGGCACGACCCGGAGGAGCTGCTTGGTCGTGTCGGAGTGGTAGACCCAGTCCGGCAACCCGTAGCTGACGCCGGCCACTCGAAGGAGGAAGGCCGCCAGGAGCGTCCCGGCCAGGAGCCCGCATGCCCACGCCGGACGCGCGGCGACGCCCGAAACCGCGGCAGGCGGAGGCGGGTCCGGCGGCACGCCCCCGATTGTACTCGGTGCTCACCGGGCGACCCTCGCGACATCGAGCGCGGTGGTACACTCCGACCGCCATGCCGCCGCGTTGGCGACCCGTCCTCGCCGAGATCGTCCCCTACGTGATCCCCCCGCCGCTCGACGCGCTCGCGGCCGAGCTGGGCCAGCCGGTTCTGCGCCTGTCCGCCAACGAGAACCCGCTCGGCCCCTCCCCTGTCGCGGTCGCGGCGATCCGACAGGAGGCCGCCCGCATCCACCTCTATCCCGACGGCGGCGCGCCGGCGTTGGCCGACGCCGTGGCGGACGTGCTCGGCGTCGTGCCGACCCAGCTCCTCTTCGGCAACGGCGGCGACGAGATCTTGACCCTCCTCGGCCGCGCCCTCCTCGACCCCGGCGACGAGGTGGTCATTCCGGATCCCTCGTTCGAGCCGTACACGACGACGGCGCGGCTCCAGGGCGCCATCGTCGTCGCGAGCCCTCTCCGCAACTACCGGATCGACCTCGACGACGTCCTCGCGCGCATCGGACCGCGCACGAAGCTGGTATGCCTGTCGAGCCCCCACAACCCCACCGGAACCGTGCTGGACCGCAGCGCGTGGGAACGGTTCTGCGCGCGTTGCCCCGGCGACGTCGTCGTGCTACTGGACGAAGCCTACGTCGACTTCATCGAGGCGCCCGATCGCGCCGCGGACGGGCTCGCGATGCTCCGGACGCGGCCCGAGAACCTTGTGCTCCTCCGGACGTTCTCCAAGATCACCGGCCTGGCAGGGCTCCGGGTAGGCTACGCAATCGCGAGCTCCGCGGTGATCGGATACCTCGAGCGCGGGCGCGAGCCCTTCAACGTGGGCCGTCTGGCGCAGGCGGGCGCGGCGGCCGCCGCGCGCGATCCGGCTCATCGCGAGGCGACGCGGCGGGTCGTGTGGGTGGAGCGGCGGGCGCTGGCGGCGGCGTTCGCCGCCCGAGGACTCTCGCACCCCCCGACCGAGGCCAACTTCCTCCTCGTGCGTCTGGGGCGGCCGACCGGCCCCGTCGTCGCGGCGCTCCGGGCCCAGGGCGTGCTGGTGCGGGACGGGGCAATGCTGGGCTACCCGGAGCACCTCCGCATCAGCGTCGGTGCCCCGGATCAGAACGCGCGGCTCCTCGCAGCGCTCGACCGGGCCCTGGCCAGCTGAGCCGGGCCGGCGCTATGGCGTGCGCTTGGCCGGGCGGGTGGCCACGGGCGTGGCCTTGGGTTTGGCCGGCGGCGCGGCGGCGGTCGCCTTCGTCGGCTTGGGCTTCTCGGCCTTCGCGGCCACCGCGCGAGACTGGGACGCCTTCTCCAGGCTGACGATCCGCTCGGCGAGCGCGTCCTTCTCCTCCGAGATCGCGGCCATCCGCTTCTGAATTATGTCCACCTGGCGCTGGGCGTCCTCCGCGCGGAGGCGCTGCGTCTCCGCCTCGGCGCGCAGCCCGCTCACCTGGGCGCCCAGCGCCTCGGCGCGGGTGGCGGCCTGGTTCCACTGGTAGCCGACGAAGACCAAGGCGAGTGCGAGGATCACGCTGGCGATCGCCCCCCACGCGCGTCGCCGCGGCTCCTCCTCGTACATCTCATCCATGTCGTCCTCGGGCACGTCACGCGGCTGCGGCTTGAGCTCTTGTTGCGTCATCGCCATGCGTCCTCCTGCGCGAAATTGTCCCACCCGTCCGCGGGGAGGCCCCAAGAAATATTTCGCAGCGCAGTCGCCCGCTCCTGGCTGCGTCGGGCCAGGCGCTGCGGTATAGTACGCCGCGAGGACTAGGGGCGATGATGGCGACAGGCGATCCCGCGCGGACGCCCAGCCTGGCGCGCTTCTTCGAACGGGTCGTCCGCCAGGCGCTCGGCGATCTTCGGCTGGGCGGGCCGGCCGAGGGCGCGTACCTCGCCGCGCTGCTCACGCGCTTCGCGCGGACGGACGAGCTCTACGCCATTCGCGACGCGGCCGGCCGGCCGCTCGACTCGGTGGCGGGGCTCCTGATCGAGGCCGAGCGCACCTGGGATTTCCGGGCGCCCGACTTCGATCCGTTCCGGGAGCGACGCGTGCGCCAGCACGTGGGGGACTACGCATTGTTCATGACCGGGCTCTTCCGCGAGCACGTCGAGCGCCGGGTGGGCGCCGCCTACTACATCCGACAGGGGCAGCGGGCCTACCAGGCGGTCGCGGACTTCGAGCGTTCCGCCCTCCGGCCGGAAGCGCGCCTGTTCGGCGCCTTGGCAGCGGGCTTCGAGCGGTATGCCGCGGCGCTCGCCTACCTGAAGCGGGTCTATTTCCGCCCCGCCGACTCTCCGCCCGCGCTCCAGCCGATACTGCGTCTCCTGACCCAATGGTAGCGGGCGCCCTCGAGGCCCTCGTCGGGAGCGAGCCGGCCGACGAGGCCGTGGAGGCCGCCCTGGCGACGATCCCGGGGAGCGAGCTCGAGGCGGCGCTCCGCTGGCTCGCGCGCCAGCACGGGGCGGCCGCCCTGCCGATTCTGCGGCGCTGTCTGGCCGATCGCCCGGAGCGCGCGATCGCCGCCGCGCAGGCCCTGGGCACGCTCCCCCTCTCGGAGGCCGCCGAGGCACTCGAAGCGACCGAGACGCGGGCTGCCAGCAAGGCCGTACGGACGGCGGCGCGCCGCGCGCTCTACCGGCTCCGCCAGGCGGGGGTCGATCGGCGCGCCCACCCGGCGTTGCCACCGGCGACGCCCCGGATCGGCTTCGGCGAGGCCTGGATGTCCGCCGTCGACGGGACCGGCGGCCGCGGCCTGTGGCTGACGCTCGTGGGCCCGTACGGGGAGCGCACCCTCTTGGCGGCGATGATCTCGGACGAGACGGGGCTCCTGGACTTCTCGGCCGGCGCCATCGCCAAGAAGCGGGTCGATGAGCGGTTCCGTGCACTCCGCGCCGAGAGCCCGCTCCCCTGGGTGAGCGTCCCGCCGAGCTGGGCCTGGGTGATCCTCGTCGCGGCGGCGGATCGCGCGCGCGCGACGGGCGGGGCAGTGCCCGCGGAGCTCGAGCGCTGGATCGAGCGGCTTGGCGCACCCGCCGCCGAGACAGCCCCGATCCATGCGCGCCTGCCGGCAACGGCCATCCAGGATCCGGCGCTCCTCGAGCGCTCCGGGGCGCTGCTCGCCCTGCCCGAGCTGAATGGCTGGTTCCTGGATCCGTCGAGCGTGTCGAGCGAGTCGCTGGAATGGCTCCAGGCGCGGGAGAGCCGCCTCGTCGTCAGCGATCAGATCAAGGCCGAGCGGCTCGCCGCGCTCGTCGACCGGATCATCGAGACGCGC
This sequence comes from Candidatus Methylomirabilota bacterium, assembly GCA_036257195.1. Classification (GTDB taxonomy): domain Bacteria; phylum Methylomirabilota; class Methylomirabilia; order Rokubacteriales; family DASRDR01; genus DASRDR01. The sequence goes on from DATAFX010000111.1 coordinate 9,489, forward strand.
TTCGACGCGCCGACGCGGCGACTCTGGCAGGGTCGTCTCGAGGAGCAGGCGTACGTCCTGCTCGCCCTCGGCCGCGAGACGGAGGCCGCGAGCACGGTCGCGGTCGCCCGCGTCCTCGCGACCGGCGGGGACACGCTCCGGCGGATTCCGTTCCTGCGAGCGCTGGTCGAGCGGAGCCTCGAGGTCGCGGGGGAGGTCGCCACGGGCCGGCTCTCCGCCGAGGCGGCGAGCCGCGCGCCCCGGGCCTCGGCCGCGCACGCGCGCGGCGGCTAGGTGGGCGGCCTCACGGACGTGGCCGGCCTGCTGGTCGGCCACGCCGCCGACCTCGTGGGCCTCACCGGATGCACCGCCGTGCTCTGCCCCGCCGGCGTGGTGGCCGCCGTCGAGGTGCGCGGCGGCGCCACGGGCCTGCTCGGACTCGACCTCCTCGACCCCGGCCACATCGCCACGCGCGTCCACGGCGCCGTGCTCGCGGGCGGTAGCGCCTTCGGGCTCGAGGCGTGCTTCGGCGTCATGGCCCACCTGGAGGCGCGAGGCGTCGGCCTTCCCACGACGGGCGGCGTGGTGCCGCTCGTCGTCGGGGCCATCCTCTACGACCTCGCGGTGGGCGCGCCGCACGTGCGGCCTGACCGCGCGATGGGCGAGCGGGCGGCCCGGGCAGCCGGCAGCGGCCCGGTCGAGGAAGGCTCGGTCGGGGCCGGGGCCGGCGCGTCCGTCGGCAAGGCGTTCGGGCTCTCGCGCGCCATGAAGGGCGGGCTGGGAACGGCCAGCCGCCGCGTGGGCCCTGCCACCGTAGGGGCGCTGGTCGCGGTGAACGCCTTCGGCGACGTGCGCGACCCGGCGACCGGCGTGCTCCTAGCGGGGGCGCGCGACGCCCCCGACGGGCGCGGGCTGACCGACACCGCGCGCCACCTCCGGGAGGGCCGGATCGTTCCCGGGCTTCGCCCGGCCCACACGACGATCGGCGTCGTCGGTACCGACGCGACGCTCGACGCCGCCGAGGCGCGGCGTGTGGCGGCGCTCGGGCACCTCGGGCTCGCCCGGACCTTGTCGCCCCCGCATCTCAGCGTCGACGGGGACGCCCTGTTCTGCCTTGCGACCGGCTCCCTCGCGCGCGCCGAGACCCCGCCGGCCGACGCCCTCGGGCTCGTCGCCGCAGATTGCGTGGCGGAGGCGATCGTCCGCGCCATCCGGGCCGCCACGGCCCTCGGCGGGCTGCCCGCCTGGCGCGACCTCTTCGCCACCTCGGCCCGGGACGCCTGAAGAGCCGGGGCGGAGACCGCTCGTGACCGGCAAGGTGATCCCGTTCCCCTCGCGCGTGCCCGAGCCGGAGGACGAGCGCGGGTTCGAGGAGCTGACCCGCGTCGGCGATCAGGCGGAGGCCCTCGTGGTCCGCGGCCTCTTGGAGTCGCACGGGATCGAGGTCCTCCTGCGTTCCCACGTCGCCCCATCCGTCTATCCGTTCTCGGTGGGCGAGCAGGGGGCGGTCCAGGTCCTCGTCCGCCGCGAGGCCCTCGCAGAGAGCCGCCGCCTCCTCGCGGGCAGCGCGCCGGGCCCGGCGGCGCCGTAGGTCAGGGCGCCCCACCGACGCCAGATGGCCAGACCAGGTCAAGTCCCTTCGCGATGTTTCAGGGCGGCGGCAACATCCCGCTCATCCTGCCGGTGGTCAACGCGTTCTGACGGAGGCCCGCTTCGGCAAAGGCAGGCGGCGACCGCGGAGATCGAGTCCGTTCTTCGCTAGTCGCCGGACGGCGCCGCGTCGAGCATCCGCACGAAGCGCTCCAGCACCCGCTCCACTCCGGCGAGGGTCTCGGGCTCGAGCGTCTCGGGAGCGTCGCGCGAGGTGTGATAGGTGGTGAAGGGCGACGGCCGGCGGGCGGGCGGCACCAGGATCCCGCGGATCCCCCCGTAGATGAAGGCGCGCAGCGGCTCGAGCGACGCCTGTGGGATGGCCGTCAGCCCGACGCCCGGGACGCCGCGGTCCGCGAACGGCCGGTGGTCGCTTCCGAAGTAGGTCACGGGGTCGGCCAGGTGGTACGTCTCGTCGCGGCGATAGCCCAGGGCCTCGACCGTCGCGATCCACGCGCGCAGGAGCGGGGTGGTCTCGAGGGCCGGGGTCACGTCCCAGAGGGCGAGGCTGTCCCCGATCCCGCAGAGCTCGAGGCTCACGACCCCGACGAGGTCTCGCAGGATCTCGTCCGGGGCGCCCCGTCGCACGTAGACGCGCGAGCCCAGCATCGCGCGTTCCTCGCCCCCGAAGAAGCCGAGCCGCACGCGGAGCCGGCGCGGCGGGTCGGCGACGAGCCGCGCGCCGAGTGCCCGCAGGATGCCCACCGAGGCCGCGTTGTCGTTCGCGCCCGGACTCCCGGGCACGGCGTCGTGGTGGGCGGCGAGGACGAGCGTCCGGGGCCCCACCCCGACGTCCACGAAGAGGTTGACTCCCGCGCCCTCCACGGTGCGGTAGGGCTGCCGCCGGACGGGCAGGCCCGCTGCGAGAAGCATTGCCTCGGTCAGCCGGCCCCGCTCCCGGTTCGAGCGCCACGCGAGGAGCCGCGCCACGTCGATCGGTGTGGGCGCCGGCAGGCGCCGGAACGCGGCGAGGTCGAGGTCGGGCGAGGGGACGGGCGCGCCGCGTCGGCGATTCATGAGCCGCGCGGTCGTGACATTCAGGGCCCCACCCAGGACGCGGCGGATCTCCCGCCGCCAGAGGCTCGCCCGGTAGGGCGTCACGCCGCAGGCCCGTCAGGGCCCGTCCCCGGCGGCGGCAGTCCCAGCAGGCGGGCGGCGTTCTCCGTCGTCGCGGCGGCCACCGTCGACGCCGGCACGCCCAGGAGTTCGGCCACCCGCGCGGCCGTGACCGGCAGGTAGGCCGGCTCGTTCCGCTGGCCCCGCCAGGGCTGGGGCGGGAGGTACGGACAGTCCGTCTCGACCACGAGCCGGTCGAGAGGCAGAACCCGCACCACGTCGGCAAGCCGTCGCGCGTTCGGGTAGGTCACAGGGCCTGCGATCGAGATCAGGAGCCCGAGGTCGAGGCCGCGGCGCGCCACCCCGAGGTCCCCCGAGAAGCAGTGGAGGATCCCGCCCACCGCCGCGATCCCCTCGGCCTCGCAGACGTCGAGGAGGTCCGCGTGGGCCTCCCGGCAATGGAGCAGCACCGGCTTCCCGACGGCCCGCGCCAGCCGGAGCTGCACGACGAGCGCCGTCCGCTGGACGGGTCGCGGCGACAGGTCCCGGTAGTAGTCGAGGCCGATCTCGCCGATCGCGACCACGCGCGGCGCCCGCGCGAGGGCGGCAATCCGTTCGAGGGCCGTCTCGTCCGCGGTGAGGGCGTCGTGCGGGTGGATCCCGACCGCGGCGTGGACGTCGGTATCCGCCTGGGCGAGCGCCACCGCCGCCTCGGAGGTCCCCACGTCCGTTCCGATCGTGAGGAAGCGCGCCACGCCGGCGCCCCGGGCCCGTGCGAGCACGGCGGGCCGGTCGGCGTCGAACGCCGGGTCGTGGAGGTGGGCGTGCGTGTCGACGAGCACGCTCAGGCGTCCACCCGGAAGCGCAGGCGACCGATCAGCTGCCCGGAGGCGGTCACCACGTCCACGGTCCAGCGCCCGTGAACGTTGGACGGGAAGTCCGTCTTGCGGGAGTAGGTCCGGAACCCGCCCGGGCGCCCACCCTGGACCGGCGTCGGGAGGTGCACCGTCGAAACCACGCGCCCCTCGTGACACCACCGGTGCTCGATCGGCTGGCGGAGCGCAGCGGGCGCCGCCACCGGCGTGAACGCGACCAGGCCGCCCCACTCGCGGAGATCGCCCGCGGTGACGCGCGCCACCGGGTCGACCGGCGTGAGGTCAGCCACCCCGCGCGCCAGCGTGGGGTGGACCAGACTGATCGGCACCGGCGGCACGGCCGGCCTTGCGAACCACGCCGCGCCGACAGCCAGCACAGCCACCGCGCCCGCCCGTCCGGCAGCGAGCCGCCACTGGCCCGCGCGCTCGAAGAACGTCGGCGTCAGCCCGAGGGCGGCGAGCGCGGCGCTCAGGACGACGGCGGCGGCCGGCGGGACACCGACCAGCGGCAGCGCGACGTTGAGGCCGGCGAAGAGCGAGAAGCCGAAGAAGGCGAGGCCGAGCCAGGGGCGCGGATGGACGACGGCGCGATACCACGGATCCACCGTCGTGAGGAGCGCGGCGACGACGAGGACGGCGAAGAAGACGACCGTGACGCTATCGAAGGTCGTGCTCGCCAGGTATCCCGGCAGAACGAACAGGAGGAGCCCGTGGTAGAGGGTCTGGATCGTGTAGTCGCCGGCGGCCACGATCAGGTGACGCCCCCGGTCCAGGAGCGCGCCGCGGACCTGGCTCAGCACCGCGAAGAGGAGCCACAGGACCACCACGTAGCCGATGATCCAGCCCACGTGGGGAACCCCGCGCCGGAAGACCACAAGGGTGGCGAACCCGGACGCGAGGGAGCCGAGCGAGATGCCCCACCGCCGGAGGAACGTCCACCAGGCACCCCCGGCAAGAACGACCCGGAGCCGGCGGAGAAGGGGGCCTGCCGAACTGGACACGGGAATTCGCGTGGGCGCTAGCGGACCTTCGCGCCGGACGGAAGATCCCGGTCGAGGGCGAGCAGCGCGAGCGCCTCGCCCGCCGCGCCGGCCAGCACCATCCCGTTCGAGGTCACCCCCATGAGCGTCGCCGGCTCGAGGTTCGCGACCACGACGACCTTGCGGCCGACGAGCGCGTCAGGCCGATAGTGCTCGGCGATCCCGGCGACCAGAGTCCGCGTCTCGTCAGCGAGCCGCACAGTGAGCTTCAGGAGCTTCTTGGACTTCGGCACCGGCTCGGCCGCCACGATCTCCGCGACCCGGAGATCGACTCGCTTGAAGTCGTCGAACGTGATGCGGGCGCCCGCCGCTGCTGAAGGCGCCGGCACCTCCGCCGCGCTCGCCGCCGCCGGCGTTTTGGTGTCCACGCGTGGAAAGAGCCCCGAGAGGCGCTCGACGGAGCCCACCTGATCGGTCCGGCCCATCACGGCATTCGCGAGCGCCGGCCGGCGCGGGTCCCCGAGCGCCGCCCGGATGCGCGCGGCGGACTCCGGCAGGAAGGGCTCGAGGACGATGCCGAGGTACCGGAGCGCGTCGGCGAGCGTCACCAGGACCGCCGCCAGCCGGGGCCGCTTGCCGGCGTCCTTCGCGAGCGCCCACGGCTGCGCGGCGTCGATGTAGCGATTCACGCCCCCGATGAAGCTCCAGATCTCCACGAGCGCGCGCTGGAACCCGAACTCGTCCATCGCCTGGGCAACGGCGCGGCTGGTCTCGGCGGCGCGGGCCCGGATCTCCAGATCCGGCGCCTCGGGCGCCGGTCCCGCTCCCGCCACCGCCGGACCGAAGTTCACCACCATCGTCGTCGCGCGCGCGACGAGATTGCCGAGGTCGTTCGCGAGGTCCGCATTGAGCCGCTCGACGAACGCATCCTCGTTGAAGTTCGCGTCCTGGCCGAACGGCATCTCCCGGAGCACGAAGTAGCGGAGGGCGTCGTTCCCGTACTTCCGGGTGAGGGCCAGCGCCTCGACGACGTTGCCGACGCTCTTGGAGATCTTGCCGCCGCTGAGCGTCCAGTACCCGTGCACCCGGAGCCGCGCGAAGCCGGGGCCCGCGTCCGGCGAGCCGTCGTCACGCAGGAGCCCCGCCGCCTTCAGCATGCAGGGCCAGTAGATCCCGTGGGGCTTCAGGATGTCCTTGCCGATCAGGTGGTGGACGTGCGGCCAGTACCGCCGGAACCGGTCGCCGCCCCGCTCGCCGAGGGCGGACACGTAGTTGAGCAGCGCGTCGAACCAGACGTAGGTCACGAACCGGTCGTCGAACGGAAGCGAGATGCCCCACTGGAGCCGGCTCTTCGGGCGGCTGATCGACAGGTCCTGGAGCGGCTCGCGGAGGAATCCCAGGAGCTCGTTCCGGTAGCGCTCGGGCTGGACGGCGTCGGGGTGGTCCTCTAGGTAGCGCCGCAGCCAGTCCTGGTACGCGGACATCCGGAAGAAGTAGTTCTCCTCCTCGATGTACGTGAGCGGGGTCTGGTGGTCGGGGCACTTCCCGTCGACGATCTCCTTGTCCGTGTAGAAGCGCTCGCAGCCGAAGCAGTAGTGGCCGCCGTACTTGCCGAGGTAGATCTCGCCGCGATCGAAGAGGGCTTGCAGGATCGCGTGGACGACCCGGGCGTGCCGCGGCTCGGTCGTCCGGATGAAGTCGTCGTAGGTGATCCCGAGCGCGTCCCACTGCTCCCGGAAGGCCTTCGCGTTCCGGTCGGCAAGGGCCTGAGGCGGCTCGCCGGCCTTCGCGGCCGCCTGGGCGATCTTGTCGCCGTGCTCGTCCGTCCCGGTCAGGAAGAAGACGTCGGCGCCGGCGAGCCGGCGGTAGCGGGCCATCGTGTCGGCCACGATCGTCGTGTAGGCGTGGCCGAGGTGGGGTGGCCCGTTGATGTAGTAGATCGGCGTGGTCAGGTAGAGCACGCCGTCAGGGGAGCGGCTTGACATGCGGTCGCCCCTCCCACGTGAGCTGGGAGAGCGGCACCTCCGCCTCCGTTCCGTCGGCGAAGCTGACCAGCACCGTTTCCTTGAGGACTCTCACGGCCCGGACGCGCCCTTCCATGCAGCCGCCCCCGCCGCAGTCGGCCTGGCACGCGGAGCCGACGCGCGGCAGCTGCGCTCGAAGCTCCTGGTACTGCGAGAACTCGTAGAGGAGGCAGCACTTCAGCCGGCCGCAGTTGCCGAGGAGACGGCTGTCGTTCAGCGGCACGTCCTGGCTCTTGGCCATCTTCACCGAGACCGGCTCGAACCCGCGCAGGTGGCTCGAGCAGCAGAGCTGGCGCCCGCAGGGTCCGATACCGTCCTGCACCTTCGTCACGTCGCGGGCGCCGACCTGCCGCATCTCGATGCGGGAGCGGAACTCCCGGGCCAGGTCCCGCACCAGCTCGCGGAAGTCGATCCGTGCCTCGGCGGCGAACAGCACGGTCACGCGCCGGCCGTCACGCGTCATCTCGACGTCGACGACCTTCAGCGCGAGCCCGCGCCCCTGGGCCCGGAGCTGGCAGGTCCGTGCGGCGGCCACCTCACGCTCGCGGTGCCGCCGGTCCTCCGCCACCTCCTCCGGCGTCGCCGGCCGCAGCACGCGCGGGTAGGCGCGGTCCTGCTTGAACGCGGGCAGGTCCCGGGCCGGTCGTCGCACTTGCCCGATCGCATGCCCGCTCGGCACCTCGACCAGGCAGTGGTCACCCACGCGGAGGACGAGATCGTCGACGAGGTAGTCGTCGGCGCGCCCGCCCTCGCGGAGCCGCACGCCGATCAGTCGCCGGGGGGCGGCGACGCCTTCGAGGCCGTCCGGCGTGTCGTGCATCGCCGGGGCCCCTAGGCCGCCGCTCCGCCGAGACCGAGCAAAGCGGTCTCAAGCGCGAGCCGAGGGTTCAGGTTGCCTTCGAGGGCCACCCACGCGGCCTTCACCCGCGCGAGCGCCGCGACGAGGGCCGGCGCCGGCATCCGGGCGGCCAGGGCGCGGAGGGCGGCCTCCTGGTCGGCATGGACAAGGAGGGCCGCCGGGCCGCCCGCCGCGAGGCAGAGCGCGTCCCGATACCACGTCCAGTAGAGCTCGAGGTACGCCGCCACCGTCGCGCGGTCGGTCGGCGCCCCGTCGAGCGCGACGCCGAGCCGGGCGGGCGGCTCCGTCGCGAGGGCGAGCGCCGCCTCGCGCCGAGCTCGGAGCGCGTCGAGATCCGTCCCGAGGGCGAGTCCCGGCCGCCCCTCCGTAAGCCGCGCGAGCATCTCGCTGGCGGCGGGCGGGACCCCGCGGGCCTCCAGCACCCGCGCGGCGTCGGCGACGGCGAGCGGCCGGAACCGCACGCGCTGGCAGCGCGAGAGGACCGTCGGCGGCAGCGCGCGCGGGTTGGCGAGGATCAGCACCAGATGGGTTCGCGGAGGCGGTTCCTCGAGCGTCTTCAAGAGGGCCTGCGCGGTCGGGAGCGTCATCCGCTCGGCGTCGTCCAGGACGAACACCTTCCGGCTGCCCTCGAACGGCGCCAGCGCCGCCGTCCGCTCGAGCTCCCGGACCTGCTCGATCCGGATCATCGGCGCCCCTTTAGGGTTGTCCCGCGGCGCCGTGGGCGCGATGACCTGGCAGTCCGGGTGCTGGCCCGCGGCCACGCGCCGGCACACGGCGCACGTCCCGCACCCCCGGGCCGGGCAGAGCGCGGCCTGGGCGAGCGCCAGCGCCGCGAGTCCCCGGCCGACCCCCGTAGGCCCGATGAAGGCGTAGGCGTGCGCCAGCCGGTCCAGCGCGACGGCGCGCTGGAGGAGCGCGACCGCCGACGCCTGGCCGGCGATGCCGGCCCAGATTCCGGGCGCGGCCGGTGGCGTCATGGCGCCTCAAGCCCGAGCCGCCGGGCAATCAGCACGGACATCTCGGCGGCAACGAGCGGCTGGGCGCGGTCCGCGTCGACCAGGCTGACGCGCTCGGGCTCCCGGTCGCGGATCGCCCAGAACCCCTTGCGCACCCGCTCGTGAAACTCGATCGCAAGCCGCTCGAACGGATCGCACGCGGCGAGCGCCCCCCGGCGGGCGCGCGCGCGCCTGAGTCCCTCGGCGACGTCGAGATCCAACACCAGCGTCAGGTCGGGCATGACCCCGCCGGTGACGAGACGGTTCAGCTGGGCGATGGTCTCGAGGGCCACGCCCCGCCCGTACCCCTGGTAGGCGACGGTCGAGTCGACGTAGCGGTCGCAGAGGACGACCTGACCGGCGGCGAGCGCAGGCCCGATGACCCGCTGGACGTGCTCGGCTCGGCTCGCGGCGAAGAGGAGCGCCTCGGTCAGCGGCGCGACGCGATCGACCTCGCCGAGGATCCGGCGCACGCCAGCGCCGAGTGGGGTCCCGTCGGGCTCCGCTGTCGCGACGACCGGTACCCCGCGCTCCGCCAGCCAAGCGCGCAGGGCCTCGACCTGGGTGGTCTTGCCTGCCCCCTCGACGCCCTCCACCGTGATCAGGCGACCCCGGGGGCCGTCGGGACGCGCGGCCGCCATGGTGCCGTCACGCTACCACACGCGGGCCGGTGCGTCACGCGTTCGGGGCGCGCGCCCCCAGGAGCGGGAACACGAGGCGGTGGAGCTGGGCGACCTGCCGCTCGGCGAACTCCCGTGCGGGGCGGACCGCCTCGACCGGCAGGACCACCGGGGGGTCCCACAAGGTCCGCCGGCCGCCCAGGTACCGCGCCGCGTCCACGACGAAGGCGGGCGGGAGTTCAGGCGGCAGCTCCACTCCGTTCATGAGCGCCCACGCCGCCGTCCACGCCCGGGCGACGTTCGAGAGGTCGTAGCCCCCGCCGCCGAGTGCAACGAGTCGCGGCGCGAGCCCGACGATGCGGCGCACCGCCTCGGCGAAGCCGTCAACCGACAGCGCGAGGTGCGTCAAGGGGTCCGTCCGGTGCCCATCGATGCCGAGCTGGGCGACGACGACGTCGGGGCGGAAGGCCCGGAGCGCCGGAGGGACGACCGCGTCGAACGCGTCGAGGTACACTGCGTCGTCGGTGTAGGGGTTCAAGGGCAGATTCACCGCGTACCCTCGTCCGGCTCCCTCGCCGAGCTCCTCGACGGCGCCGGTCCCCGGGAAGAGGCGGTCGCCCCGCTCGTGGGTGGAGATCGTGAGCACGTCCGCGCTCCGGTAGAACGCCGCCTGGACGCCGTCACCATGGTGCGCGTCGATGTCGACATAGGCCACGCGCAGGCCATGCCGCCGGAGGGTCAGGATCGCCAGGACGGCGTCGTTCAGGTAGCAGAACCCCGACGCGCGGGCCGGCATCGCATGATGGAGTCCTCCGGCGAACGCGAAGGCGCGCTCCGCGTCGCCCCGCGCCACGAGCTCCGCGGCGAGGATCGACCCGCCGCAGGCCAGCGCGGAGGCCTCGTAGCAGCCGGGCCAGATCGGGTTGTCGCCGGGTCCGAGCCCGTAGCTGTACGCTTGGGGCACCGGCTCCCCGGCGCCGGCGGCCCGGAGCACGGCCAGGTACTCGTCGGTGTGGAACTCGCGGAGGGCGGCCTCCGGGGCGGGTGCCGGCGGCAGCACCTCGGTCCGCGGCAGGCGCGTCAACCCGTAGGCGTCCATCAACCCGAACGTCAGGCCGAGCCGCTCCATCCGGAGCGGGTGCTCCGGCCCGTAGTCGAAGCGCTTGTAGGCGTCCGAGTGGATAAGGGCCGTCCTCATCGGCGCACCCAGTGTCCGCTCCGACCTCCCGACTTCTCCACCAGGCAGAGGTCGGTCAGCCGCATCCCCCGATCGATGGCCTTCACCATGTCGTAGATCGCGAGCCCGGCCCCGGCGGCGGCCGTCAGCGCCTCCATCTCGACCCCGGTCTTGTCCACGGTGCGGACGGCCGTCTCGACGTGGACCGCCGAGCGCGCGCGATCGAGGGCGAACCGCACGTCGATGCCCGTGAGTCGGAGTGGGTGGCAGAGGGGGATCAGTTCGGCGGTCCGCTTGGCGGCCATGATCCCGGCCAACCGGGCGACGCCGAGGACGTCCCCCTTGACCACCTCGCCCCGCCGGATCGCCCGGAGGGTCGCGGGCTGGAGGCGCAGGGTGACGCGGGCGCGTGCCTCGCGGACGGTGTCGGGCTTGGCGGAGACATCGACCATCCGGGCCTTGCCCCGCCGGTCGAGGTGGCTCAGGCCCGCCAGCCCGGGCTGGGGGCCGGAAGCCACCACGACCGCGGGACGCGCCTTGCTGCGGCGAGGGCGGCGCCGCGCCGCGGGCTCAGCCAGGCGCGAGGACGAGCGCGGACGCCCTCTGCGCCGGTCCGCCGGCACACCCCGCCCCGCGCGGGACCCGGCGCCCGCGGTGGCGCGGGGCATGGCGCATCGGCCTCAGGCCGACATCTGGGCGGCGGCCTGATTCTGCCGGATGAGCGTCTCCATGCGGTCCTTGCGGATCAGCTTGAGCTTTTTCAGCTCACTCTCGCGCCACTGCTGCTCGGCCGAGAGAAACGGGCGGGCCTGGAGCTCCGCCAGCTCTCGCTCATGCGCCTGATGCTCGTCTCGCAACCGCCGGAACTCCTCGTTGAGCTCGGTCAGGCGCTGGACGACGGCCTCGCGATCGGGCATGCTCCCTCCTTCCACCTCTTGGCCAGCTCAGAAAACAAAACGGCCAGCGCCTCCACAGGCGACTGGCCATCTCGGTAATCGGTCTCGCTTCCGGCTGCCACGCACTCGGCCTCCCGTCGACGCCCCGGGGGTTGGCCTGCCGCGTTCACGCCCCTTGTAGCAGACCGCCCGAAGCCGTGTCAAGTCGGGCACACAACCGACACCGCGGCGGGCGGGGTCCGTCAGGGCCCGCCGCTCGCGCCGCGCCGGACGAGATGGACGGCCGTGGCTTTGAACGTCACGTCGACCGGCGCACCCGGGGCGAGCGCGAGCGTCGTGAGCGCGGGCCGCGTCACGAGGGCCGTCAGCGGCACCCCGCACTCGACGCCCACGCGCCACAGGGGGCCGAGCGGCGTGACGCGGACGATTCGGCCGCTGAGACGGTTCTGCGCGCTCGTCGGTCCACGGACCTCCGGCGCGGCGAGCGTGAGATCCTCCGGCCGGAGCCCGACCAGGACGCTCTCGCCGGGACGGGCCTCCCCGGCGGCGGTCACGCGCACCGGGCCGACCTCGACCTCGACCAGCCCGTCGGCATGGGCGGCGACGCGCCCCGGCAGGAGGTTCTCCACGCCGACGAACCGCGCCACCGCCTCGGAGCCGGGCATCCCGAAGACCTGCTCCGGCGGGCCGAGCTCTGCGAGCCGGCCCTCGATGACAACCGCCACGCGATCTCCCAGCCGCAGCGCCTCGGCGCGGTCGTGCGTGACCAGGACCGTCGTGGTCCGCGTCGCCGCGAGGAGCCGCCCCAGGTCATCGAGAAGCGCCTCGCGGGTGGGCGCATCCAGCGCTGCGAAGGGCTCGTCGAGGAAGAGCACCTCCGGCATGGCGGCGAAGGCGCGGGCGAGGCTTGTCCGCTGGGCCTCGCCGCCCGACAGCCGGTCCACCGGCCGGTCGGCGAGGGCGCCGATGCCCAGGCGTCCGAGCCACTCGTGGGCGCGCCGTTCGGCCTCGGGCCGGGCGATACCGCGCAGTCGGCACGCGAGACGGGTGTTGTAGAGGACCGAGCCCCGGCAAAGGAGCGGCTCCTGGAACACGCACGCCATGCGGCGTCGCCAGGCGAGCCGCTCCACCTCGGTCCGGGGGACCGTTCCGTGGAGCCGCACCGTGCCCCGGTCCGGCCGGGTGAGCAGGGCGAGGACGCGGAGCAGCGTGGACTTCCCGGCGCCGTTCGGGCCGATCACGGCCAGCACCTCGGCGGGGAGGACCTCGAGGGCCAACACGTCGAGGACCGTCTGCTCGCCGTACCGCACCTGGATGTCCTCGACGGCGATGACGGACGCGCTCACGCCGGGTCCGCGCTCGCCAGCACCTGGAGCGCGCCCCGGTGCATGGAGACGCGCCACTCCCGATCGCGGCTGATGTCCAGGATCTCGTAGACCAGGTGCGGGACCTCGATCTCGAGGTCGTAGGCGCCTTGGCTCGGCGGGCCCGGGGCGGCGATCCGGAAGAGGAGCGTCCACGTCGTCCCGTGGTCGATCGCGTCGACGATCGCACCCTCAAGCAGGTTCATGTGGTGCGCCGGGTCGGGTCCGACGCGGTCCTTCCGGATGAGTCGCACATGCTCCGGTCGCACGACGAATGCGACCGGCGCCCCGGCCGGCGCCTGGAAGGGCGCGGCCAGGGAGTTGACGGCCTCGACCGTGTGCCCGCGCCAGTCGATCTCGACGCGATCCGTCGCGGCCTTGACGACGACGCCGCGCACCACGTTCCGGAGCCCGATGAGCCGCGCCACCGCGGGGGACGCCGGGCGCCCCAGCACCTCGGCCTTCGGACCGGCTTGCACGACGCGCCCGGCCTCGTAGAGCACCAGCCGATCGCCCAGCTGGTAGGCCTCCCCGAGGTCGTGCGTGACGAGTACCACCGTCCGGCGGAGCCCGACGATCAGGGCGCGCAGCTCCGCCCGGAGCTGCCGCCGGAGCGGCGCGTCGAGAGCGGAGAGCGGCTCGTCGAGGAGCAGGACGGCGGGGTCCGGGGCGATGGCCCGGCCCACGGCCACGCGCTGCTGCTGGCCCCCCGAGAGCTCCCCGGGGTAGCGCGCGCCGAGATTCCCCAGCTCCAGCTGGGCGAGTACGTCCACCGTGCGGCGCCGGCGCTCCGCCGCCGGACGGTCGCGCAGGCCGAACGCCACGTTCTCCGCCACCGTGAGGTGCGGGAACAGGGCGTATCCCTGGAAGACGTAGCCGAGGTGGCGCGCCTGGGGCGGGAGATGGACGCCGGCCGCCACGTCGTCGAAGACGCGCCCGTTCACGACCACGCGCCCCGCGTCGGGCCGGGCGAGGCCGGCCAAACACTGGAGCGTGAGGCTCTTCCCTGCACCCGAGGGGCCGAAGAGGGTGACGACCTCGTCGCCCGCCTGCCAGGCCACGTCGAGCGTGAAGCCCGGGAAGGTCTTCCGCAGTGCAACCTCGATCATGGTCGCCTCACAGGCGGCTTCCCAGCCGACCCGCGATCACCACGACCGCGCAGGAGAGCGTCGTGAGCAGCAGCACCAGGAACTGCGCCTCGGCGGTCTCCCCGGTCGACACGGCCGTGTAGATCGCGAGCGGCACCGTGGTCGTGCGCCCGGGGATGTTTCCGGCCAGCATGAGCGTCGCCCCGAACTCCCCGAGCGCGCGCGCGAAGGCGAGCACCGCGCCGGCGACGATGCCCCGGCGCGCGAGCGGCAGCGTCACCTCGAGCGCCGTGCGCCATTCAGAGCGGCCGAGCACGTAGGCCGCGCGCTCGAGGTCGGGGTTTACGCTCTCGATCGCGGCGCGGGCCGGCCGCACGAGGAGGGGCAGCGCCATGACGGCGGACGCTACGACCGCGGCGTACCAGGTGAACGGCAGGCTGAAGCCGGTGAGCTCGTAGAGTGGGCCACCCAGCCAGCCGCGCCGGCCCAGGAGCACGATCAGGTAGTAGCCGGTCACCGTGGGCGGGAGGACGAGCGGCAGCATGACGAAGACGTCAAGCGCCTGGTGGCCCCAGAAGCGGCGCTTCGCGAGGAGGTAGGCGAGGGGGATCCCCACCAGCGCGGCGGCCAGCGTCGCCAGGATCGACACGCGCACGGAGAGCCAGAGGGCGGTCGCGACCGCGTCAGACACGGCGCCCTTGCTGCAGCACGGTGAGCGCCCAGTTCACGAGGAAGGTCAGCCCCAGCAGGATCACCGAGAGCGCGATGGCGACGTCGAAGTTCCCCTTGCCCGTCTCCAGCACCGTCGCCGTGGTCAGGACGCGTGTCTGCCCTCGGATGTTGCCGCCGACCATCAAGGACGCGCCCACCTCCGAGATGACGGCCCCGAACCCGGCCATGAGCGCCGCGAGTAGCAGGAGCCGCGCCTCCCGCACGAGCACCCACAGGAGCTGGCCGCGCGAGGCGCCGAGCCCCTGCATCTGGAGGCGGAACCGTTCCGGGATCTGCTGGACGGCCGCCAGGGTGAGGCCGATGACCAGCGGCGCCGCGATCACGAACTGGGCGAGCACGATGGCGGAGGGCGTGTAGAGGAGCTCGAGCGCCCCGAGGGGTCCGCTGCGCCAAAGCAGGATCGAGATGAACAGGCCGACCACCACGGGCGGGAGCCCCATCCCGGTGTTGACCAGGGCAACCACGAGCCGGCGGCCGGGGAAGCGGACCAGCGCGAGGATCGTACCGAGCGGGATGCCGACGATGAGCGAGAGCAAGGTCGCCGTGGCGGAGAGCTTGAGCGAGAGCCAGGTGATCCCGAGCACCTCGGGGTCCCCGCTCCACATCAGCCCGGCCGCGCGCACGAGCCCGTCCCAGATCAGTCCCATGTCGCCCTCGCCGTCGTCCCGCCTTCCGCGCCCGATGATACCCCTCGCCGACGTAGTGAGAGCGGCGGGCGTTACGGTCTCGACGCGGGGGCTCGGCCGGACGCGTGGGCCTCGGGGAAACCGCGACCCGGCGGACGGTCAGTCCTTGCCGACCATCACATCTGAGGCCTTGATTACCGCGTACGCGGTGTCCCCCTTCGCGAGCCGCAACTCCTCGGCCGCCTCGTTGGTGATGGACGCCGTGATCACGGTTCCGCCACCCACGTCGAGCTTGACGTGCGCGGTCGTGGCGCCCTTCACGACCTCGACGATCCGCCCCTTGATGACGTTGCGCGCGCTGATCCGCATCGCTCCCTACTCCTCCTCGGGGAAGCCGGGCCGGGCGCGCACCCTCACCTGGCCGCGCGCGGAGGCGGCTGAAAACCCAGTCGGGCCAGCACCGCTTGACCCTCCGAGCTCACCAGGAGCTCGATGAACGCCCGCGCCAGGGCAGGCTGCTTCGCGCTCGCCACGACCGCAGCCGGGTAGAGTACCGGACGGTAGGTCTCCTCACCGGGGCGGAACGCCTCCTTGACCCGGTCAGCCCGCCCGGCGACGTCGGTGGTGTAGACGAAGCCCGCGTCCACCTCACCCCGTGCTACGTACTCGAGGGCCTGGCGGACGTTCTCGGCGAGGACGAGCTTCGGCTGGAGCCGGTCCCAGAGGCCCAAAGCGCGCAGGCTCTCCTCGGCGTACTGGCCCACCGGCACCGTCTTCGGGTTCCCGATGACGATGCGGCCCACTCGAGAGTCGACCAGATCTTCCGGCTTCGCCAGGTCCAGCCGCGATTCGGTCGGCTTGATGACGGCGAGGACGTTGCGCGCGAAGACGCGGCGGCTGTCCTTGACGATGAGCCCCTTCTGATCCAGCTCATCCATCTGACGCTGAGCGGCCGACACGAAGAGGTCGATCGGCGCGCCGGCCTCGATCTGCTTCTGGAGCTCGCCCGACGACCCGAAGTTGAACCGGAGCTGGACACCCGGACGCCGGCTCACGAACCCACGGCCAAGCTCCTCGACGGCGTCCTTCATGCTGATGGCGGCGGACAGGATGACCTCCTGCGCGCCCGCCTCCGGAACGGCACCCAGGAGTCCCACCGCGACCACTCCCAGCACGAGCAGTCCCAACACTCGCTTCGGCATGCGTTCCGTCCTTACCAGCTCCTTCCTCTGCCGGATCCAGCCCAGGGCAAATCCGCTCAGCCGCCGACCTGCTCCTCCCGCTGCCCGGCGATCGGCACGAACAGAGGCTGCCCGTACTTCTCGACGCCGAAGGTCTTGATGATCGCCTGGGTCTCAGGGGTGAGCATGAAGTCCGCAAACGCCTTCCCGGCGGCGGCGTTCACCCGGGGCCCGTTGGCCGGGTTGACCTCCATCACCGAGTATATGTTCAGGAGGGCTCGGTCCGTCTCCACCAGGATCGGCAGGTCCACCCGCTTCTGGAACGCGAGGTAGGTGCCCCGGTCCGTCAGCGTGTACGCCTTCCGCTCGTTGGCGATGAGCAGGGTCTGCCCCATGCCCTGACCCGACTCGACGTACCAGCTCCCCTTGGGCTCGATGCCCGCCTGCTTCCAGAGCGCCAGCTCGAGGGCGTGGGTGCCCGACTTGTCGCCTCGCGACACGAACCGCCCCTCCGCCGCGGCGATCCGCTTGAGGGCCTCGGCCGCCGGCAGCCCCTTCGCGCGCGCCTGATCTTCCGCGGGCCCGATTACGACGAAGTCGTTGTACATGACCAGGCGCCGGTTCGACATCGTGCCCTCCTCGACGTACTTCTTCTCGAGGGCAGGCGCGTGGGCGAGCGTGACGTCGGCCTCGCCGCGCGCGGCTAGGGCGAGGGCCTGGCCCGTCCCGACGGAGATGGTCTTGACCGAGTAGCCAGTGGCCTTCTCGAACATCGGGACGAGGACGTCGAGGAGCCCGGAGTCCTGCGTGCTCGTCGTTGTCGAGAGGATGAGGGTCCGCGAGGCCGGCGTCTGGGCGGCGAGGGGCCCGGCGGCGACCAGGAGCGTCAGGACGGCGAGCGCCCATTGGCGGCGAGTCATGGATTGCCTCCTTCCGGCGGTATCCCGCTAGACCGGCCCGTGGGGGCTCAGCTGCCCGGAGCCGTCGGCGCGGTGAAGCCGTGGCGGGTCAGGATAGCCTGACCCTCCGGGGACAGTATGAACGAGACCAGGCGACCCGAGCGCTCCTGGTGCCCTGCTGCCAGGACGGTCAGGCCGTAGTCCGCGCCGACCGCCAGGGGCGCCGGTAGCGACATGACCTGAAGGCTCGATAGCTCGCGAACAGCCTGGGCGGCGTTCGTGCAGTACGTGAGGAAGACGTCGACCTGGCGGTCCGCCAGGAGCTGCGCGTAGACGCTCCGGTCCGTCGGGGGCGGGGGAGACGCCGGGCCCCCGACGACCTGGCGCGCCTTCGCCTCAAGCCGGGCCTGGTTGCCGGGCCGGAGCGCCTCGGCCCGCCGGAACACCTCCCAGGCAGAGTTGCCGGACGGATCCGCGCGGGGCGTCGAGGTGCCGAGCGTGACGCCGGGGTCGAGCATCCGCTCTAGCAGCGTGTCCCCGGTGATCCCGACCTCGGGGCGCGTCAGGGCGCAGAGGCGGCTCCTGGCGAACATGACCACCGGCCCGGCCTGGCCGGCCCGGGCGAGCGTCTCTGGATGCTCCATGTTGGCCGACGCGAAGACGTCCCCGGGCTCCCCCCGCTCGAGCCGCTCGCGGAGGAGTCCGGAGGCGCCAAACACCGGGACGACGGGAATGCCGGAGGCCCCCGTGAAGTCTCGCGCGACCTCGGTCAGCGGCGCCCGTAGGCTGCCCGCCGCATGCAGCCGGACGCCTTCACCCTGCCCCCAGGCCATGGCCGCTCCGCCAAGGGCCACCGTCATTGCCAGGAGTCCCGTGGCCCCGCCGAGGGCCAGGCGTGGCCACCCGGCTTCGGGGCGGGCACCGCCAGGCCCCTCGGACGGAGTCACGCGATCTCCCCGAGGACTCGCCCCGTCTGCGTCCAGTCGTATCCACCGAGCCGCTCGAGCCCTCCCCGGAACCGCTCCGAGCGGACGGCCTCGATGAGTGTCTGGACCGGCGGCTGGAAGTAGGTCTCCTTCGGGATCACCAGGTCGAACCGCTCGCGCGTGAGCGGCACGAAGCCGAGGCTCAGGACCGTGGCCACCGCGCGGGTCGCGACCCCGACATCCGCCTCCCCCCGGAGGATGCGCAGGGCCACGGCCCAGTGGGTGGTCACCTCCTGCCGGTAGCCCAGCACCCCCCTCTGCTCGATGCCCGCCGTCGCGAGGGCCTCGTCGGTGAACACGCGCGTGCCGGAGCCCGGCTGCCGGTTCACGAACCGAAGGCCGCGGCGCCCGAGGTCACCGACGCCTTGGAGCTTCCGCGGGTTCCCCGTCCAGACCACGAGTCCGAGCTCCCGGTGAAACAGGTTGACCAGCACGACCGACCGCCCGGGGAGGTACTGCGGGAGCTGAGGGAGGTTGTACTCACCGGAGGCGCGGTCGACCAGGTGAGCGCAGGCGAGATCGGCCCGCCCCTCCGCCAGGGCCTCGAGGCCACCCACGCTCCCGAGGGTGGCGGTGAAGAGGAGGGATCGCCCGGCCTCGCCGTTGAGCGCGTCGGGAAGGAGCTCGAGGGCCGGGTCATCACTGCCCGCCAGGAAGAGGCTCCCCGAGGGGAGAGCCGGGCGCTCTCGTCCCCGCGCCCTCCCGGTCCGCTGTCGCGCGCTCACCTCGAGCCATTCATCCCGGAGGTGGACCGGGAACAGCCACTTGCCGGTCACGCGGCTCGCGGGGATCGCGCCACGCTGGGCCAGGAGGTAGACCGACCGGGGATTCAAACGCAGGTAACGCGCGGCCTCGGCGACCGTGAGGAACCGCGAGGACATCGTGGGATCAATCTAGCATTCAGATCAAATCAGATCAAAATAGATCATAGAATACTCATTCCAATCAACGAGGCGTACGGGTTCCGAGGACGCGATTGGAGTGGGTCTGGGCGGGGGCTAGCGGGCGGGCGCGAGGACGCGGCCGGTCGGCCGGGCGTGGAAGTGCCCCGCTTCCATCACCGCGCCGCCGTTCACCCAGACCCAGCGGATGCCGGCCGGATACCGGTGGGGCGCCTGGTAGGTCGCCAGATCGTCCACCGTCTCGGGATCGAAGACGACCACGTCCGCGAGGGCGCCGGGGCGGAGGACGCCGCGGTCGCCGAGGCCGAGCCGCGTCGCCGCCTGGCCGGTCATCTTGTGGACCGCGGCCTCCCAGCTCAGCACGCCGCGCTCCCGGACGTAGGTGCCCAGGACCTTCGCGAAGCACCCGTGCTGGCGGGGGTGGGGCTTCCCGGCGTGGGCCTCCTCGGGTCCCGCGCAGAGGCCGAGGTTGTCGGACCCGATCGTGACGTGGGGGAACTGGAGGCCCCGAGCAACGTTGGCGTCGAGCATCAGGAAGTTGATCATCGAGACCTGCCCCTCGGCCTCGAGGAGGAGATCGATCAAGACGTCCTCCGGGGGCACTCGCCGGCCGGCCGCGATCTCGGTCATCGTCCGACCCTCGACGCCGGGGACCCGCGGGCACTCGGCGACCATCACGTCCGGCCAGGCGACCGGCCCGTTCGGCCCGTTCCACTCTCCCTCGGCCGCCCGGCCCGAGTCGAGGATCCGGCGGCGCGTCGGGCCGTCCGCGAGCCGCCCGAGGAGCGTCGCCATGCCCCCCTCGTGGACCCACTCCGGCAGCAGGCTGGCGAGGGTCGTCGACCCGGCGGTGTAGGGGTACATGTCGGCCGTGACGTCGACGCCCCGCGCCCGCGCCGTCTCGATCGTCCGGAGGGCCTCGCCCATCTTGGGCCAGTTCGCCTTGAGACAAGCCTTGAGGTGCGAGATCTGGACCGGCACGCCCCCCTCGTCGCCGATCCGGATCGCCTCGGCGAGCGCCGCCTCGAGCGTCGGCCCCTCTCCCCGGATGTGGGACGAGTAGAGACGGCCCGCCCGGCTCCCAGCCACCCGCGCCAGCGCGACCAGCTCGGCCGTATCCGCGTAGACGCTCGGTGCGTAGATGAGCCCCGTCGACAGGCCGAAGGCCCCGGCGTCGAGCGCCTCGCCGAGGAGCGCCGCCATGTGCCGGGCCTCGTCGGCCGTGGGAGGCCGCCGCTCGAACCCCATCGCGGCGATCCTCAGCGTGCCGTGGCCGACGAAGGGCACGACGTTGCCGGTGAGCCCCGCCTGTCGCAGCCGGTCGAGCCAGGAGCCGAAGCTGGTCCACCCCCAGTCGAGCTGGGGGGAGAGGAACGCGGCCCACTCCCGGAGTAGCCCCCCGCCCAGCGGCGCCGGCGCCGGGGAGAAGCCGCACATGCCCGTCACCTCGGTGGTGACGCCCTGGCGGATCTTGGCCTCGGCCGACGGGTAGGCGAGCAGGGCGAAGTCGGAATGGGCGTGCATGTCGATGAAGCCGGGCGCGACGATGCACCCGGCCGCTTCGACGATCCGCCCCGCCTCGCCCGGGAGATCCGGCGCGATCGCCGCGACACGGTCACCGGCGAGCCCGACATCGGCCCGCCGGCCGGGCGATCCTGTCCCGTCGAGGACCGTGCCGCCGCGGATCAGCCAGTCGAACGCCACGCTGGAGCCCTCAGGCCCGCCCGGCGCGCCTCGGCGCCGGCGGGCGGTGGCAAGCGATCAGGGCTTGGGCTCCTCGATCTTGACGCTCCGCATCTTGTCGCCGACCTTCAGCCGGTCGACCACGTCCATGCCCGACGTCACCTGGCCGAAGACGGTGTAGTTGTTGTCGAGGTGTGAGGCGGGGGCGAAGCAGATGTAGAATTGGCTGCCCGCCGAGTCGGGGTGCTGAGAGCGGGCCATCGCCACCGTTCCCCGCACGTGCTTCCGCTTGTTGAACTCGGCCTTGAGCTGGTAACCCGGCCCGCCGGTCCCGTCGCCCTTCGGATCCCCGCCCTGGGCCACGAAGCCCGGCACGATCCGGTGGAACGTCAGCCCGTCGTAGAAGCCCTTCTTCGAGAGCGTGATGAAGCTCTCGACCGTCTTCGGGGCATCCTCG
>DATAFX010000164.1:0-2383 GCA_036257195.1 Candidatus Methylomirabilota bacterium
CGACGACGAAGGTCGCTCCCGCGACGAGGCCCGCGAGCAGGAGCCCGGGGGCCGCCGACTCGCCGCGCCGCGCGGAGGCATACGGCGCCGTGGAGGGGCTGCGGCGGGCCTCGACGTCGAGCATCACCTCAACTATGACCGCCCGCGCGGAAACCCTCTGTCGGTAGGGAGCCCAGCGTCCCGCCCGCGCCCGCGGGGCCAGCCCCAGGTTCGGTGTGGGGGAGGCCGCACGTCCCCCAGGGCTGGCGCTAGGAGGTACAGCGCGCGCGGGCGTTCGGTCTGCCGTACGCGGCGCGGCTCGAGGCCTTTCGCTCCCGAGAACTTCGGCTATTGTGAGACGGTCGGCCTCCGACGGGGGAGCGGCCGGCTCTGTGGCGAGGACGGGGGGTCTGCGGCGTGGGAGGTCTGTAATCCGTCAGTTCGTGCGTGGTGGCGCGGCCCTCCAGGTCAGCGTCGTAGCGCTCGCTCTCGCGGCGGCACTGGTCGCGGCGACGAGCGCCGCGGCGGCGCCGAGCCGTCTCGACATGGGCTTCTACGACCCGACCGCGAACCAGAACGGCGGAGGCGTGCACTACTCCACCGTTCGGGCCGATGTCGCGATGGCGAAGGTCGCCAAGACGAGGTCGCGGTTCGTCCGCATTCCGGTCCGCTGGGACCGGATCGCGTGCCTCGACGTGCGCACGCGCTGCACGGCGATGGACAGGCCCTCCGACCCTTCGGACCCCGACTCCCCCGCCTATCACTGGGATCAGCCCGGTTGGTACGAGCTGACCGCTGAGATCCACGAGGCGCGGAATAACGGGCTCCTGCCGGTCCTGAGCGTGTTCGGCGCGCCCGCCTACGCGGAGTGCGACGGCACCGGCGCTCGCCCGGGTACGAACGGCATCCTCAAGTGCCCGGGCCGCCCGGACCGCGCCGACGAGGGAAACTTCCGGCCGGACCCGCAGGAGTACAAGCTCTTCCTGCAGGCGGTCTCTGCGAAGTATCCGGGGGTTCACCACTTCCAGGTCTGGAACGAGCCGAACTACTCGGTGTTTCTGAAGCCCGCCCGGACGCGGTGGACCGTCAATCGCTACCGCGCCCTGGTCAACCGCGCCTCGAACGCGCTCCCGAGCAAGTTCATCATCGCGGGCGGGACCGCCCCGAACGCCCGGAACTACACGCACATAAAGGCGTACTCGCCGAAGGAGTTCATGAAGCGGCTCCTCGCCAGGAAGGTCAAGTTCGACGCGTACGCGACCCACCCGTACACGCCGGGGGGCCCGTGGACGGCCGCCGCCAACCGAACCGGCTCCGTGTGGATGGGCAACCTCGGCCAGATTCGCGGCGTGATCCGGCGCGCCGAGCGGGCCGGGAGAATCCAGAGCCCGAGGGCGGTGCAGCTCTGGGTGACGGAGATGAGCTGGGATTCTGCCCCGCCCGACTGCCGCCGGGGAGTCAGGGGCCGAGCCGTGCCGATGGGACTCTTGACTCGCTGGGTGGCCGAGTCGGCGTACAGCATCTGGCGCCAGGGTTTCCAGGTGATGATCTGGGGCCAGCTCAAGGACTATCCGGCCGCGCAGAACCCCCACCAGGGCGGTCTCTACCGCGGGGCGCCCAAGGACCGGGTCGGACCCGCGAAGGCTGCCATGCGGCCGTTTCGGTTCCCGTTCGTCGCGTACAAGCGGGACGGCGGCGCCTACGTGTGGGGTCGGCTTCCGAGCTCGCGGTCGGGCTGGGTCGTCGTCCAGCGGCGCGTCGGCGGCGCCTGGGACAAGATCGCCGAGTTCAAGACGAACGACCACGGCCTGTTCGGGAAGCGCCTGCACTTCAACCGGCGCAAGGTGAGCTCGCTGCGCGCCAGGGTCCGCGCCGGCGCGTACTCGGCGCCGTTCGCCCTGAACGCGCCCAGAGTGCCGGCCGGCATCGTCCCCTTCGGCTGCCTTACACTTGACGACTGGGTGCGGTAGTGAAGCGAGCTCGGATCGGCATAGTCCTGCTCGGCCTCGTGGCCGGGCTTGTCTTCGCGGGCACGGCGATGGCCGACGATCCCGGCTACATCGACCAGTACCAGGAGCCGCTCCCGACCGGGGGCGGTAACGAGCACACCGGCGGGAACGGGAATGGCGGCGGCTCGGGCGGCTCGGGCGCTTTCGAGCTTCCGAGCGCCACGCAGGAGAACCTCTCGAGCTCCGTCTCGGCCCCGGTGGCCGAGGCGCTCGAGAGCGTCGCGACCTCGCCCGAGCTCGGCGCGCCACAGGGCACGATCCGGAAGCGGGAGAAGGCCGGGCAGGGTGACGCCGGGCCGGGCTCCGGCTCGGGCTCGTCCGACCCGGTCGTCGTCCGCGTCGAGCCCCTCGAGGGCAGCCCGCTGACCGACGCGGTCGCGGCCGCGACGGACGGA
>DATAFX010000166.1:0-3818 GCA_036257195.1 Candidatus Methylomirabilota bacterium
GCGGGACTTTGGATCCCGTATTCGGAGGTTCGAATCCTCCCGCCCCAACCATGCAGACGAGGCGCGGACCCGCCCGAGCGGGTGCCGTGAAGGAGTGGCGGAGGCCATGCCGTACGAGCTGAAGCTGTTCACGGGGAACGCGCACCACGTGCTCGCGGAGGAGATCGCGGCCTCCCTCGGGATCCCCCTCGGCCAGGCGGAGGTCACCCGCTTCTCCGACGGCGAGATCTTCGTCCAGCTCGACGAGAACGTTCGGGGCGCGGACGTCTTTATCGTCCAGCCCACGTGCCCCCCGGTGAACGACTCCCTCATGGAGCTCTTGGTGATGCTGGACGCCGTCAAGCGGGCCTCGGCCGAGCGCATCACCGCCGTCCTCCCGTACTACGGCTACGCGCGGCAGGACCGGAAGGTGCAGCCCCGCGTGCCCATCTCGGCCAAGCTCGTCGCCGATCTCATCACGGCCGCGGGTGCCCAGCGCCTCCTGGCCCTCGACCTCCACGCCGGGCAGATTCAGGGCTTCTTCAACATCCCGGTCGACCACCTCTTCGCGGCGCCGGTGGTGATCGACTACCTCGACAAGCGCGGGCTGTCCGACCCGGTCGTCGTCTCGCCCGACGCCGGCGGGGTCGAGCGCGCCCGGGCGATCGCCAAGCGGCTCCGAGCCGGACTGGCGATCATCGACAAGCGGCGTGACGGCCCGAACGTCGCCGTCTTCATGCACCTGATCGGCGACGTCAAGGGGAAGGACGCGATCATCATCGACGACATGATCGACACGGCGGGCACGCTCGTGCAGGCCGCCGACGCGCTGAAGCGCGAGGGCGCCCGACGCATCCTCGCCTGCGGCGTGCACCCGGTCCTTTCCGGGCCGGCTATGGCGCGCATCGAGGGCGCGCCGCTCGAGGAGCTCGTGGTCACGAACTCGATCCCCCTCGGCAAGGACAAGCAAATCCCCAAGATCACGGTCCTCTCGGTCGCGCCCCTCCTGGCGGAGGCGATCCGGCGCATCCACGACGAGGAATCGGTGTCCACCCTGTTCGTGTAGGCGCCGGACGCGCCAAGGAGACGGCATGAACATCCGCGAGCTGTCAGTCGAGCCCCGCGAAGCTGTGGGAAAGGGCGCGGTCGGACGCCTCCGCCGGCAGGGCCGTGTCCCCGCCGTGCTCTACGGCGGCGGGAACGCCCCCGTGCCGCTTTCGGTGTCCCCGGCGGAGGTGCAGCGCACGATCCACGGTCACGGCGGGGGCGGCGTCCTCGTGAACCTGAAGCTTCCCGGCACCGCCGAGTCCCGGACCGCGGTCGTCCGCGAGCTCCAGTACGACCCCGTCCGCGACACGCTGATCCACGTCGACTTCCAGGCGGTGCGGATGGACGAGCAGATCACGGTGGAGGTCCCGATCCACGTGGTCGGCGAGGCGGCGGGCGTCAAGGAGCAGAGCGGCGTGCTCGCCCTCCTCATGCGGACGGTCGAGGTCTCGTGCCTCCCGTCCCTCATCCCGGATCGGATCGACATCGACGTCTCGACCCTCCGGATCCACGACGTGGCGACCGTGGGCAACCTCCAGCTCCCCGAGGGCGTCCGCGTGACCGTGGCGGGCAACCAGCCGGTCGCCACGGTCGCCCCGCCGATGGCCGAGGAGGTCGTGGCGGCCGCGGCCGCGCCGGCAGCCGAGCCCGAGGTCGTCACCGAGCGCAAGCCCAAGGAAGAGGAAGAGGCCAAGGGCAAGGACGAAGGGAAGGGCCGGGAGGAGGGCAAGGCCAAGAAGTAGGATGGCCCGCTCGACCTGTCTGCGGTGGGGGGCCGGTCCCTGGACGCGGGCGTGGCCTCTCTGCCCGGGGTGATCGTGGGCCTCGGCAACCCGGGCCCGGCGTACCGTCAGACGCGGCACAACCTCGGGCACCGGGTCGTCGAGGAACTGGCGGAACGGCTCGACGCGCGCTTCCGGCTGCGGGGCCCCGCTCACGTGGCCGAGGCGGTCTGGCACGGAACGCCGCTCTACCTCGCCAAGTTGGTGAGCTTCATGAACGTCAGCGGGCCGCCCGTGTCCCGGCTCCTCCGGCTGCTCGAGGCGACCCCGGACCAGCTGGTGATCGTCTACGACGATCTGGATCTGCCGTTCGGCAGCGTGCGGACCCGCCAGCGGGGCCGGTTCGGAGGTCATCGCGGCATGGAGTCGATCCTGGTGACCCTGGGCACGCAGGAGGTTCGGCGCGTCAAGATCGGCGTGGGGCGGCCCGCCACCCGGGACGAGGTCGTCGATTGGGTGCTCACGAGGTTCTCGGACGAGGAGCGGGAGGCACTGCCCGGGGTGATCGAGCGCGCCGCGGACGCGGCCCTGGCGCTGGCCGGCCGTGCGTCCTCGTGACGGCGAGCCGTCGGGAGGCCCGCGCGTGGACACCCGGGGGGCCCCGTGCTATAAACTATCCGTTTACCCAGCGAACCAGGACGGAAGGGGGGACGCGCGCGTGACGAAAGTCATCGTGGAGCCCGACGAGTCCTTCGAGAGCGCGCTCAAGCGCTTCAAGAAGCAATGCGAGAAGGCGGGGCTCCTCTCTGAGCTGAAAAAGCGCCAGCACTACGAGAAGCCGAGCGTCCGGCGGAAGCGGAAGGCGCTGGCGGCACGCAAGAAGGCCAAGCGACGGGAGCGCTACTCGGACTAGCGGCCCGCGGGTCGGACGGTCGAGGTGGAACTGATCCGCGGAGACCTCCTGGGCTGGCACCCCTTCCGTAGTCTGCTCGCTCGCTTCGCGGCGACGCCGTCGGGGCAGGACCGCGCCCGGGCGCTGGCGCCCTCCCACACGCTACCCACTGTGCGAGCCGACCTCCAGGAAACCACCGAGGCGCGCCGGGCCCTGACGGCGGAGGGAGCGCCACCCTGGGATGGGACGGCCGATGCCCGGCCGATCCTGGCCGAGGCGGCGCCCGCGGGCGCGATCCTCGATGGCCCGGCGCTGGTCATTGTGGGACGGGCCCTTGCCGCGGCGGCGCGGCTCGCGGCGTACGGGCAGCGGATCGTGTCGGTCGCCCCTACGTTGGCCCGGGCGTGGGCGGCCCTGCCCGGCTGTCCCGACCTCGCCGCTTCGCTCCACGACGCCCTCGACCCCGACGGCCGGCTGACCGACCGCGCGAGCCCGCGCCTCCGCGCGCTTCGGCGCCGGATCACGACGCTCCGCGCCGACATCCAAGTGCGCGTCGAGCGGCTGCTCGATCATCCCACCGTCGCACCCGCCCTCCAGGAGCGCTACGTCACGCTGAGGAACGGGCGCTACGTGATCCCCATCCGGGACGACGCCCGCCGCGCCGTACGGGGCATCATCCACGACCGGTCGCAGAGCGGCGCCACCGTGTTCGTCGAGCCCGAGGAGACGATCTCGCTCAACAACGAGCTCACGCGGCTCAGCCTCGAGGAGCGGGACGAGGAGCAGCGCGTGCTCGGCGAGCTCACCGACGCCGTGCGACGCGTCCTCCCCGCGCTGGAGGAGCTCGTCGACGGGCTCGGCGCTCTCGACCTCGTCTTCGCCCGCGCCGCCCTCGCCGAACGGCTCCACGCCTCGGAGCCCCTGGTGGAGCCGGGCGGCGATCTCGACCTGCGCGCGGCCCGGCATCCCTTGCTCGTCGCCCAGCGGTGGGGCGCTTCGCCCGGGGCGGGTGACGTCGTCCCGATCGACCTCCGCGTGCCGGCGGACCGGCCGGGGCTCGTCCTGAGCGGTCCCAACGCGGGCGGCAAGACCGTCGCGCTCGAAACGGGCGGCCTCCTGGTCCTCATGGCCCAGTCGGGCTGCCACGTTCCCGCCGCCCCGGGAAGCCGCGTCCCGCT
>DATAFX010000037.1:0-12853 GCA_036257195.1 Candidatus Methylomirabilota bacterium
CGGTCGGCATCCAGCGTCACTCTGACGACCAGCTGAGGATCGCAGCGCGGCCGTCGCTCGGGGCGAGCCACCTGCCCGCCATGCTCTTGCGGCCCGCACTCGAGCCGGCCCCGCGGACCCTGATCATCGACCCACAGAAGATTGGCTGGGTCGACCAACTCGTGTACGACCTGGTCCGGACGGCGGGTGGTGTGGCGCCGCGGTCGCGGGTCGTCCGTACGCTCCTCAACGGGCAGCCTGCCGCCGCCGAGCCCACCTGGACGCCGGGGATCGCCCGGCTGTTCGAGCGGGTGGACGACCGTTTCCTGCTCGCACGATGGGGCCACGCGAACTTCGACTTGATCAAGGGCAGTCCGTTCCAGGTGCGCCTCGGGTCGGCGGCCTCGTTCGATCGGCTCGCGGCCGCGCTCGAGCGGCCCGGATGGCGACTCGCGGACGTTGAGCGTCACGTGGACATCGACGCCCTCATCGTCCTGAACTTCGCGCTCACGTTCCTCGCCTCTCAGACGACGGACGGCTTCCAAGGCTACCTCGCCTTCGATCGCACACGGGATCCGCCCCTCCTCTGGACGATCGCGTGGGATGCCGACCACAGCTTCCGGGATCTCGAGCTGGACATGCTCGCCAAGTGGGGCCCACACCTGGAGCGAGGGGCATACGGCTACGACAGTCGCTTCCTCCCGGTATGGGTGGTGCTGCGTCAGCTTGAGCACGACGCGGATTTCCGTGCCCGGTATCTCCGCCACGCCGAGCGCATGCTGAATCACGTGTTCACCCTCGAGCAGTGGCACGCGCGGCGCGGAGACTTGGGCTGGGCCGAGCAGCCGGACGCGGTCGCCCTGATCGAGCGCTTCCTCCGCGAACGACCGACCCGGGTCCGCCAGTCGCTGTCGGCCCAGCTCGGTGTGTCGTCGCCCCACCGCGTGCGCGTCGCCATGCTGGGGCCAGGCCGCCTGGTGATCGACGGCGTCGAGCGCGACGGCGCCTACGAGGGCCACTACTTCCCGGGCGGGGTGCTCGAGGTCAGCGTCCCTGACGCCCTGCGCTGGGCCTTCCGCGGGCTGACCGTGAACGGCCAGGCCGTCCCGGCGCTGCCCTATCGGCGCGCGGTGGACGGGACGCTCGAGGTCCAGGCCCGCTTCGCGGAGTGACGCGCGTGGAGTTCGCGACCCGTCGACACCCCCCAGCCCGAGGCGCACCATGAAGATCAGCGACGTCACGCTCACGCTCTTCGCCTGGCCCGGCATCCCCCCGACGACGTACGGGCGCCACACCGGGCGATTCGGAGGCGAGAGCCAGCTCGGCCTTCTCACCCTCGCCACGGATGCGGGGGTCGAGGGGCACGCCTTCCTGGGCTCCGCGATGCGCGGCGCGCACCTCGACGGCGTCTCCCTGGTCGAGATGCTGAAGCCCGTCGTGCTGGGTCAGGATCCGCTCGACCGCGAGCGGCTCTACCACGCCCTCTGGCAACGGAGCCGCGTGACCACGGCGCGCGCCATTGGCGCCGTGGACGTGGCCCTTTGGGACCTCGCGGGCAAGGTCGCCGGGCTCCCGATCCACCGGCTGCTCGGCTCGTACCGGGACCGCATCCGCGCGTACGCGAGCTCGGCCGTGCTGGCCTCGCCGGAGGCCTACGCAGCGGAGGCGGCGCGCTACAAGGAGGAGGGCTGGACGGCCTACAAGATCCATCCGCCCACCGACCCGGAGACGGACGTGGCGGTCTGTCGGGCCGTCCGCCGCGCGGTCGGGGACGGGTTCACGGTGATGCTCGACGGCAGCTGGGCTTACGACTACCCGACGGCGCTCCGCGTGGGCGAGGCCATCGAGGCGCTGGGGTACCACTGGTACGAGGACCCCCTCGCCGACGACGACCTCTACAGCTACGTCAAGCTCAAGCAGCATCTCCGGATTCCCATCCTCGCTACCGAGTACTCGCCGGGCGGCTTCACCGCGTACGCGCCGTGGCTCCTCGCGCGGGCGACGGACTTCCTCCGGGGCGACGTGGCGGTCAAGGGCGGGATCACGGCGTGCGTCAAAGCGGCCCACCTCGCCGAGGCCTTCCACATGAACTACGAGGTGCACCACGGCGGCAACTCGCTCAACAACGTGGCGAACCTCCACGTCATCATGGCCATCCGGAACTGCGAGTTCTTCGAGGTCCTGATGCCGGCCGGCGCCCAGAAGTATGGGCTCGTCGAGGACATCGAGGTCGACCGCCAGGGGTTGGTGCACGCGCCGAGCGGCCCCGGGCTCGGGGCGCGCATCGACTTCGACCTGATCGAGCGCCGGAAGCTCGGCGTCCTGCGCTAGGGAAGGCTCGGGACGGAGGGCGCGTTAGCGGACGGCGCCGCGGCTGCGCCACCATCCCTGGACGAGGCCGTCGACGACGTCCGCTAGCTGCGTGAGCGTGCGACATTCGCGCACGAGGTCGCAGTGGGGCGCGTAGAGCGGCATCACGGAGTCACCGACGCCCCAGCCCCACTGCCCCTCGGGGTTCAGCCAGATGATCCCCTTCACGCGCTCGCGCATGAGCCGGAGCGCCCAGGCCTGCGGGTCGTTGTAGTTGTTCCGAGCGTCCCCCAGGATGAGGAGGGTCGTCTTCCGATCGAGCCGGTCGAGCGACTCCCGGCAGAAACGCGCGAACGCGTAGCCGAAGTCCGAGCGACTGTGGTAGTCGACGGCCGCGTGGCCCAGAGCGTACTCGACTGCCCGCTCCACCGGGAGTGTCCGGAAGGACTCGGACACCTCCGCGATCTCCGAGACGAAGGCGAAGCTCTGCACCTTGGAGAAGCACTCCTGCAGGTTCCAGACGAGCTGAAGCATGAAGCGCGAGGCGTTCCGCACGGAGTCGGAGACGTCGCAGAGCGTGACCAGGCGCGGCTTCTCCCGGCGGCGGCGACGCCATCGGAGCTCGATCGGCACTCCGCCGTACGGGAGGCTCGCGCGCAGGGTGCGGTGCATGTCGAGCTTGCCCTGCTCCTCCCGCCGCTGCCGGAGCGCGAGGGCGTCCTTGATCCGCCGCGCGAGCCGGGCGACGACCGCCTGCATCTGGGCGACCTCGTCGGCCGACAGCGTGAAGAGCGGCTTCTCGGCCAGGAGCTCCCGACGGAGGCGATCGGCCTGGCCGTGCCCCCGCCGCGCCAGCTCCCGCTCGACGTGCTGCCGGACCAGCCGCCGGAACGCCTCGAGCCGGAGCTCCATGTAGGTGCGAAGCCGGGCGAGCGCTCCCGGGTCCATCCCTTGCTCCTCCGCGGCGCGGAGGAGCGCCTCCAGGTCCGCCTCGATCTCCTGCCAGGGGAACTGGTCCCAGATCCGGCGGGTGAAGTAGCCGACCTGGAGGAAGTAGAAGAGGCGCTCGAGACCGACGCCCCGCCCGCCCTGCCGCACCGCCAGCTCGAGCGAGGAAGCGTCCGAGAGCAGCAGCATTTCGGCGAGCGGGTCCACGTCGAGATCCCCCGACTGCTCCAGGAGCCGCTCGAGCAGCGCCCGCGCCCACGGATCCTCGCGGCCGAGGGCCTTGGCCGCCTCGGCCCCCAGCCCCTTCAGGTCGAAGAAGTAGAGGTCGAAGATCCGCTCGAACGTCGGGAGATCGCGGGTCTCTTTGACCAAGGTGGCGGCGAGGGCGTGCCGGAAGTCGTCGCGGTCCTCGAGGCCGACCGCTTCCGCGGCCTGGAGGGCGTCCAGCGCCTCGGTGGTCGAGACGCGCATCTCCGCGCGTCTCAGGTCGCCGATGAACTCGAGGATCCGGTCGTCCACTGCCGGAGGCCTGGGCCGGCGACTACGAGTCGGCCAGGACCTTGTCGAGGCTCGCCTTCACCCGCTCGAGGTCGCGCTCGTGCTTGACGACGAGCGTGAGGGTCGACTCGACGAGCTGGGGGTCGAGCCGGTCGGCGTTGAGGATCACCAGCGCGCGCGCCCAGTCGAGGCTCTCCGAGATCGACGGCGCCTTCCGGAGCTCGAGCGCCCGGATCTTCTGGACCGCGCTGACGACCTGCCGGGCCAGCTGCTCCGACGCCTCGGGCACCTTGAGCCGGATGATCGCCAGCTCCTCGCCCACGCTCGGGAAGTCGATGAACAGGTGCAGGCACCGGCGCTTGAGCCCGTCGGTCAGCTCGCGCGCGTTGTTCGACGTCAGCACCACGAGCGGGATGTGGCGGGCCTTGATCGTGCCTAGCTCCGGCACCGAGACCTGCCAGTCCGAGAGCACCTCGAGGAGGAAGGCCTCGAACTCGACTTCCGCCTTGTCGATCTCGTCCACGAGGAGCACGACGGGCTGGTCAGCCAGGATCGCCCCGAGGAGGGGACGCGGGGAGAGGAACCGCCGCGAGAAGAAGGCGTCCTCCTGCCGGGCGATGCGGTCGACCGCGTCCGTCAAGGACGGGGCATCGGCGATCAGCTCACCGATCCGCTCGCGCAGCATCTGCGTGTACAGGAGCTGCTTCGCGTACTTCCACTCGTAGAGCGCCTTGGCTTCATCCAGCCCCTCGTAGCACTGGAGCCGCACCAGCGGGCGCCCGGTCGATTCGGCGAGCACCTTGGCCAGCTCCGTCTTCCCCACCCCGGCTGGGCCCTCGACGAGCACGGGCCGATTCATTCGGCTGGCGAGGTAGACGACCGTGGCGATGCGACGGCTGGCGATGTAGCGGCTGGCGCGGAACCGCTCCTGGACCTCCTCGACGGACGCGAACATGCCCTTCTCCTCGACTGTGGGGGCCGGGGGGCCCCGGGGCTCGCCGGACCGGCGCCGGAACCGACGGGGACGCTCCTACGCGCTCCCCGGCCCGTCGGCAGGAGGTCCCATCATACCTCAGGCACGTGGCTCGGGCAGGCAAAGCGCCGCGACGAGCCCGGCGAGCGGCAGGGCCGCGGTCAGGTTGAGCGCGGCGTAGAGACCCCAGTGATCGGCGATCCAGCCGAGGAGCGTGACGCCCACGCCGCCGGTGCCGATGGCGAGTCCCACGATCAGTCCCGCCGCCATGCCGAGATGCCGCGGGAGGTAGGCCTGCCCGAGCGCGACCGTCACCGAGAAGGACGACACCAACACGAAGCCGGCGGCGGCCAGGGCCGCCGTCGCGAACCACCCCCCTGGCCGCCAGAGGAACGCCGCGATGAGCGGCGCCGAAAGGACGAAGCTCGCGACGATGTAGCGCCGCGGTCCCCAGCGATCGGCGATCGGGCCGCCCGCGAGCGTGCCCAGCACCCCCGCCCCGAGGAAGAGGAAAAGGAGTGGGCCGACGAGGCGCGGATCCTTGCCGAGCACGTCGACGTAGAGGAACGGCACGTAGGTCACGAGGCCGAGCTGGGTCCAGGACCGCACGGTCACGACGCCGATCAGGAGCGCCATCGCCGCCCGCATGTCCCGCCCGCCCGCGATCGCCGCGCGGGTGGTGGAGGCAGTCGAGGCCGGCCCGGCGATCAGCGTCGGCAGGATGGTCGCCAGCAGCGCCGCGACGAGCAGACCGGGCCCCAGGAGGCCCAGCGTTCCGATCAGGCCGAACCGCGGGACCAGGAAGGAGACAGCCGGTGGCCCCAGGGCGATCCCGATGTTCCCGCCGATCGAGAAGATCGAGAGACCCGTGGCCTTGCGGTCCCCCGCGACCTGGTTCGCGGTCCGGTAGCCCTCCGGGTGGTAGGCGGCGACGCCCAGACCGGACACGAGGACCAGGGCGAGCAGGCCCCAGTATGAGGACGCGAGGCCGGCCAGCGCGACCCCCGTCGCCGACAGCAGCACGGCCCAGGGCAAGAGCCACCGCCGCGTCGCCCGATCCGCGAGATAGCCGAAGACCGGCTGGACGATCGACGAGGTCATGCTGGCCACCAGGAGGATCGCTCCGGACGCGGTGTACGACAGGCCGAAGGCGGCCTTCAGGAACGGGAGCAACGGGGCGAGGGCCCCCTGGTTCATGTCCACCACCAGGTGGCCGAGCGCCAGGAGGCCGAGCACCCGCGTGTTGGGGCGTACCCCGATCCGGGCGGCGCCGCTCGCCGGCAGGGCGTCCGCCGCCTCGGGCGCCCGACGCTCGGCCGGCGGCCGTCGATTCACGCGAGCCATCGTACCACCCGAGCGTCGAGGGCAACGGGCGCGCAGGCGCGGGGCGCTGCGATGGTCGCGCCGGCCGGCGCGCGATACGCTGGAGACGATGCATGCGGGCGACGAGGACGAGGTCCGGGCCCGGCGGTACCACCGGCGCCAGTTCGGGCTGACGCTCGCCGATCTCGCGCTGGGCATTGTCCTGCTCGCCTGGTGGAGCGGGAGCGGAGCCGCCACGCGCGTGGCTGCCTTCCTGACGTCAGGGCTTCACTCGCCCGCGGCGATCGTCGGCGGGATGACCGTGATCGTCGGCGTCTCGCAGGCCCTCCTGACGTTCCCGCTCGATTACGTGGGCGGCTTCGTCCTCCCCCGCCGGGCCGGCCTGCTCACCCAGAGCCTCGGCGGCTGGCTCGGCGACCAGGCGAAGGCGCTCGCGATCGGGGGGGCCCTCGGACTTCTCTCCGTCCAGATCGTCTACGCGCTCCTCCGGTGGAGCCCGGACCGATGGTGGCTCTGGGCGGGCGGCATCCTGGCGCTGGGGATCGTCCTGCTCGCCGCGGTCGTTCCCGTCTGGCTCGTCCCGCTCTTCTACCGGCTGACGCCCCTGGAGGACCCGGCGCTGCACGCCCGGCTTCTCGGGCTCGCGAGCCAGATGGGCGTGCAGGCGGCGGAGGTCACCGTCGCCGACTTCTCGCGCAAGGGCCGGACCGCGAACGCGGCCGTGGTGGGTCTCGGGCGCACCCGGCGGATCCTCGTGAGCGACACGCTGCTCCGGGAGTTCCCCGCCGAGGAGGTGGAGGTCGTCCTCGCGCACGAGCTCGGGCACCACGCCCGCCGTCACGTGCCGAAGGGGCTCCTCCTGCAGAGCGTCCTCGTCGTCGCCGCGCTCTGGACGGCCGACCGCGCGCTTCGTAGCGGGGTCGCTCCGCTCGGCCTGGCCGGCCCCGCGGATCCCGCCGGCCTGCCGTTTCTCGCCCTGGTCGTCACCGCCCTCGGCCTCCTCGCGACACCCGTGGTGGCGGCGTGGTCGCGCCGGCTCGAGCGCGAGGCCGACCGCGTCGCGCTCGACGTCACCGGCGCGCCCCACGCCTTCGTCGCCGCCATGGAACGGCTCGGCCGGCTCAATCTCGCCGAACGGCGGCCGGGGCGGCTGCGAGAGCTGCTCTTCGCCACGCACCCCTCCCTCGAGGCCCGGATCGCCGCCGGCCGCGCCGCGGGGGCGGGTCTCACCGCCGTACGCTGAGGCACCGCGCGCGGCGACCCGCTCGCCTTGACACCTTCGCGATCGACGTGGGAGCCTGCCCCCGCGGCGATACCCACCGCCCTGACCGCTCTCTTTGGAGGCCCGCATGAGCGACCTGGACCACCTCAAGACGCGCGTGACCGAGGCCGTCGACCGGATGGCCGACGAGCTCTGGAGCCTCGCGCTCCGGATCCATGCCCACCCGGAGCTGGCTTTCAAGGAAGAGAAGGCCGCCGCCTGGCTCACCGAGTTCCTGGAGCGCCACGGGTGCCGCGTCGAGCGCGGGGTCGGCGGCCTGCCCACGGCCTTTCGCGCCGAGGTGCCCGGGTCGGGGAGCGGGCCGACGATCGCGGTGATGGCGGAGTACGACGCGCTCCCCGGCATCGGCCACGCGTGCGGGCACAACGTCATCGCGACGGCGGGGGCGGGGGCGGGCGCCGCGCTGGCCACCGTCGCCGGCAGCCTCGCCGCGGCGCGCCTGCCCTACGGGGGCCGCATCGCGGTGGTGGGCACCCCAGCCGAGGAGGGGGGCGCGGGCAAGGTCAAGCTCATGGACGCCGGCGTGTTCCGGGAGGTCGACGCCGCGATGATGATCCACCCGCGCTGCGGGACCCAGGTGTGGCGGCCGACCCTCGGGCTGATGAAGGCGAAGGTGGAGTACTTCGGCAAGGCCGCCCACGCGTCGTCGTGGCCCTGGCGAGGCGTCAACGCCCTGAACGCGGTCATCGGTCTCTTCAACGCGCTCGATGCGATGCGCCAGCAGCTGCGTCCGGACGCCCGGATCCACGGGGTGATCACGGTCGGGGGCCAGCAGCCCAACATCATCCCCGAGTACACCGCGGCGGACTTCTACCTGCGCTCGCTCGACAAGGTCTACCTCCAGGAGGTGCGACGCCGCTTCGAGGCCGCCGCGGAGGGCGCTGCCACGGCCACGGGTTGCCGTGTCCAGGTGACCATTGATCCGCGGATTCACGATCCGCTCAAGCCGAACGCCCCGATGGCGGACCTCTTCGAGCGGAACCTCGCGCGGATCGACTTCGCGGTCGACCCGGACGACGGCCAGGCCGGCTTCGGGTCGACGGACGCCGGCAACGTGAGCCACGCGGTCCCGACGATCCATCCCTACATCCGCACCTCGCCCGACGGCGTGCCCGGGCACTCACGCGAGTTCGCCGAGCACAACGCCACGCCGCTCGCCCGCGCGGGCATGGTGGCCGGCGCCAAGGCGCTGGCCCTCACCGCGCTCGACCTCCTGGCCGAGCCGGGCGCGCTGCGCGCGGCGAAAGAGGAGTTCCGTCGGACGGCCTGAGCCGTGGGGGGCCCGCGGTGAGTCTCGGGCGCGCGGATGCCAAGCGCGTGTGCGCGGATTGTTGTCCGAGGCCGGGAGGGTCGAGTAGGATCGGACCGGTGGAACGGGGACGGGCCCGGCACGGGCACGCCAACAAGCTGCGGCTCGGCGTGGCGGGTGGCGCCGGCCGGCGCTTCGAGGCTCACGCCTCGCTTGAGCGAGACGGGCACGTTCTGATCGGAGGTCTCGAGGCGGGGCGCTACGCACCCCTGCTCGCGCTGGACGCCCGCCGGTGAGCGGCATCGCGGCGGTCTGGCGGCTCGATGGCGTGCCGCTGGACCCGACGACACTCGACCTCGTGGTCGACCGCCTGACTCCCCGCCCCGCCGATGCGATCGGGACGTGGCAGGACGGTCCAGTCGGACTCGGGCACCGGATGCTCCACACCACGCCCGAATCGGTCCAGCAGAAGCTCCCCCTGGCGAACAGCACCGGCGAGGTCGTCGTGACCGCCGAGGCGCGTCTCGATAACCGGGCGGAGCTCATCTCGACGCTCGGCCTCCCGCCGCGGCTCGCCGACGGAATCGGCGACGCGGAGCTGATCCTCCACGCCTGGGAGCGCTGGGGCGAGGACTGCCCGGCCCGCCTGCTGGGGGATTTCGCGTTCGCGCTCTGGGACGCCCGGCAGCGACTGCTCTTCTGCGCGCGCGATCCGGCCGGGGTCAGACCCCTCTACTACCATCTCGGAGCCCGGCTGTTCGCGGTCGCATCCAGGACGAGCGCCTTGCTCGCGCTCCCCGACGTCCCGCGCCAGCTCGACGAGGTCCGGATCGCCGCCCACCTCGTCCCTGGCCTCCACGACCGGACCGCGACGTCCTACGAGAGCATCCTCCGGCTCCCAGCCGCCCATTGCCTCGCCGTGGGCACCGGCCGGGGTACGCCGCGCGCCTACTGGCGGCTCGATCCGACACGGGAGCTCCGCGGGTCGGACGCCGAATACTCGGAGACGTTCCGGGAGCTGTTCACGGACGCGGTGCGGTGCCGGCTCCGGAGCGCGTCCCCGGTCGCCGCCGCGCTGAGCGGCGGGCTCGACTCGTCCTCCGTGGTGTGCGTCGCCCGGGCCCTACAGGAAGCGGCGGGAACCGGGCCGCTGGTGACCTACACGGGGCGCTTCCCGACGATTCCGGGCTGCGACGAGGGCGCCTACGTCGCCGTCGTCGAGGCGGGGGGCGGGCTGGCGCCGCGGCACCTCCCCGCCGACGCCCTCGATCCCCTGGGCGATCTCGAAGGCACGCCCGAGCTGGAGGGCGAGACTCTGCAGATCCCCGGCTACTACATGCACCGGGCTCTGTACCGTGCAGCGCGTGCCGACGGCCTCCGGGTCTTCCTGGAGGGGACCGGCGGCGACATCGTCGTCTCGCATGGGATGGGATACCTCCACGAGCTGGCCCGGCGGGGACGCTGGCTGACCCTCCGCCGAGAGGCCCGCCTCTTCGCTCGAGCCTTCGAGCGGCCGACCTGGCGGACGCTGCGCTCGGTGGCGGCCTCGGCGGCGCCCCCCGTGGTACGCCGGACGTGGCGACGCCTGAACCGTCGGGGGCTGCTCGGAGCGCCCTCACTGATCCAGCCCGAGTTCGCCCGGCGGATCGGCCTCGACGAGCGCGTTCGGGCCGCGGAGCCCGCCTGGAACGGCGCGGGCATGGACGGCGCGCGCCGTGAGCACTGGCGCGCTATGACATCGGCTCGGCTCGCCGGGATCCTGGAGACGCTGGCCGCCAGCGCCGGCGCCGCGGGGATCGACGTGCGCGATCCCTTCCTCGACCGGCGCGTGATGGAGTTCTGTCTCGCCCTGCCGGCGTCCCAGAAGATCCGGCACGGGCGGACTCGCGTCGTGGCGCGCCACGCCCTGGCCGGGTTCCTGCCGCCCGAGATCCGGGACCGACCGGGGAAAGCCCCGCTCGACCTGATGATCCGGTCGGCGCTCGTAGTCTACGGAAGGGAGCGGCTCGACCGCCTCATGAACGAGGCGGCCGGGGTGCTGGCCCCCTACGTGCCTCCGGACTCCGTGCGGCGCGTGCACCGAGAATACGTGGAACGGGGCACGCGCCAAGATGTGGGCCGCGTTTGGCGATTCGCCACGCTCACCCTGTGGCTTCGGCACACCGTCCGGTGAGGCGCACGTCGGCGCCGGGCCTCGAGGGACTCGACGTGTTCGGCTGTCTCGCCCAGTGCGCGCGTCTCGCGGCGGCGGTGCCCGTCCAGCGACTCCGGCGGCCGCGGCGCCGAGCGGAGCTCGGCGACCTGGCCGCCCTCGTCGAGCGCGACGCCGGATCGTAGGGCGGGGCCTCCGCGCGAGAACCGGCCCCTCACATGCAGTGGCTCGATGGCGACGCGCTCCGGCGAGAACAGGCACGGACCCTGGCCGCGCCCCGGATGCGGTACAGCCTCCTGGCCCGCGCGCTCTTCGTCGGGATGGATCTCTTCTACGGTCGGCGGCGGACGCTTTCCAAGTTCAAGGTCCTGGAGCTGATCGCGCGGGTCCCCTATCAGGCCTGGGAGCAGGTGGGCTACGTGGCAATGACGCACGTCGCGCACGATCCCGGCTTCGCCCGGCGCGTCTTCGACCGGGTGCGGCAGAGCCGGCAGCAGCAGGACAACGAGCAATGGCATCTCCTGATCCTCCAGGAGCTCATCGCGACGCGGGGCATCCGCGAGGGGTCCATCCGGTATTGGCTGGTGCCGCAGCTGGTCGCCTTCACGTACTACCAGATCGTGTGGCTCCTTTACGTCGTACGGCCGGCGGCGGCGTACCGCCTGAACGCCGAGTTCGAGGACCACGCCGAGCACGAGTACATGGAGTTCGTCCGGGACCATCCGGAGCTGGAGCAGGCGCCGTTCGACAGCGTCCTCGCCCAGGACTACGGGCGGTTCGCCTCGCAGGCGGACCTGTTCCGCCAGATCGGATACGACGAGCGGGTCCACAAGGAGGAGTCGCTCGCCTGGCTCGCGGCGCCGCGGTTCAGCTGATCGCCTGCGCGATCACGCGTGATCGCCGGGGCCTGTCTCCGCGAGCGCCCGACGACGGGCGTCGGTGCGTCGCTCGGCCTCGAGCCGCTCGAGCTCCACGGCCGAGTGGTCGACGAAACGCATCGCCGCCGCCAGCGCGCGGTGTCCGGCCTGGTCCGCGATGAGGCGGTGCATCGCCTGGCAGACGCGCCGGTACGCGGGGTGCCCCTGGGGCGCCGTCCGGAGCTCGAGCACGTGCATCGCCTCCCGCGCGTTCATCTCCATGTAGAAGCGGATCCGGTACGCCATGCAGACGGCGTAGGGCGCCACCGGGGCGAGGCCCGCGGCGAAGACCGCGTCGTGAAGCGCGGCCGAGGCCTCCATGACCCGTCGCCAGTCGGCCCCGGCGCCGGCTTCCTCGACCGCCTCGGACATGGCGTAGCCGTGGCGCGGCCCGAGAGGCTGCCACTCGAGGGACAGGAGCCGGTGCCGCTGGAGGTCGCGGAAGGCGCCGTAGTCCGTGAGGACGTCGAACCGGTAGCTGGTCCGCTCGAGGGCGCGTCCGGGCTTGTGGCGGCGGTTGCGGCGCTCGCCGACATAGGCGGCCAGGACGGCCCCGCGCTCCTCGGCGGACATCCGGCGCGCCCGTGCGAGGAGCTGGTCGTCCGGCAAGCCCGAGGCGGCGTAGAGCGCGGCGGCGATCACCTTGACCTCCCCCTCGGGATCGAAGTCCGCCAGGACCACCTCCGGACGGGGATCCGCGGGAACCTCCCCCAGGGCCCGCGCCGCCGCCGCCGCCGTCGCCTCGCGCGTCGCCGCCAGATAGGCCGACCAGGCGCCGCCCCGGTCGGGGGTGTCAACACGCCGGAGAAAGGCGGGGATCACCTTCCGCAGCTCGGTCAGCATGAGGTCTGCGCACGCCCGCGCCTCGGCGAGGGGCGACGCGCGAAGGCGCAGGAGCATGGCCTCGTACGCCTGGCCGGTGCCATAGAGGCCCACGTTCGACCGGGTCGCGGCGGGCAGGAGCCCCCGGAGCGTGTCGAGCGCCTTCGCCCGGATCGTGCTTCGGTAGACGAAGTCGGAGTCCGACGCCTGGCGCGGGTGCCGCCGGCGGAAGTGTTCCTGCATCGGCTCGAGCCACCGGGCATAGGTCTCGAACATGAGGTCGAGCGTCGCCTCGAAGTCGCCCTCGGCGGGCGTGCCGCGCACCTCCGCCGGCACGTGGTAGCGCCAGCGGCCCCCGGGCCGGTCGGCGTAGGGGACGTAACGGGTGGACTGCTCGAGG
>DATAFX010000077.1:0-13549 GCA_036257195.1 Candidatus Methylomirabilota bacterium
GATGTCGAGGCGCTCGACGGTCGCCCGCGCCTCGAGATCGCAGAGCGCCGCCAGCTCCACCTCCCGCTGGCGTCCGTAGCGGCTGTAGGCGAGGTCCTCGTCGAAGACGCCAGGATGACACATGAGCTCGGTCAGGCCGAGCGGCAGGCTGGCGAGCTGATCGAGCAGCCGCTCGGTCGTCCAGTAGGGCTCGGCCTGCGCATCGCCGATGAAGTGGTCGGTCGTCGCGATGCCGTGCCGCCGGAGCCCGTCGCGAAACCCGGGATCCTGGCTCCGCAGGGGGAGCCGGGCGGCGAGGGCCACATCGACGACGGCGTCCATGACCCCGGGGGTCCGGTGGACGTGGTGGTGGCTGTCGAGGTGGGTCGGCGCCCGGCCGAAGCGCCGCGAGAAGGCCTCGATCTGCGCCTCGCACTCGCGCCGCACGTCGTCGGGGCGCGCCCGCGCCTGGAGCGCCGCCAGATCCCGCCCGAACCGGCCCTCGGCGTCGACGAGGGACGCCACCCTGTCCGCGGGAGACACGGGACGCCCCCAGGTGAGGTTCACGTGCAGCCCGAGCCCCAGGCCCGATTCGGCGGCCGCCGCGTCCAGCTCCGGCTGCGGCCCGAGGCTCGCCAGAACGGTCGTGCTGGTCACCAGCCCCGCGCCGTGGGCGCGGAGGATCCCGCAGCTCACACCGGCCGTCAGGCCGAAGTCGTCCGCGTTGACGATCAGCCGGCGCGAGGTCACGCCCGAGCTCAAGGACCTAAGCCTACTGGCCGAGCGTGCGCCGGACGTACTGGCGCACCTCCTCCGTCAGGAGCGCCTGCCGCCCGCTGTCCGTCACCGCGTCTTCCAGCAACTCCAGGTCGAGCAGGAGCGGGGTCGGCGCCTTCTTCCCCGCGTCCAGCTCCACGGTGAACACGCACTGCTCGTCGGATTCGGTGAAGACGGCCTTCGCGCGCGTGAACGAGCTGTCCTCCAGCGCCACCGTCTCCAGCGCGTGCCGCAGCACGCGGAGAATGCCTTCCTGGGCGTCGCCGGGCACGGTGCCGAAGGCGCTCATCATCCGGATGTCCGCCATGCCGGCCTCCTCTGTCAGAATCCCATGGCCGTTGCGGGACGGAGGTGGTCGACCCCGGCGGCGAGCCCGCGACGGGTCACCTCAATCACCTGCGGCCGGGCGAAGTAGAAGCTCGAGTACGTCTCGGTGAGCGACAGGACCCGGTGCCCTCGCCGCCGGAGCGCCGCCACGGTCGCCGCCCCCATTCGGTCGTCCACCTGGACAGGGCCTCCTTCGGTGTGGAGCCGCGGCGCCTCGACGGCCGCCTGGGGACCGAGCCCGAAGTCGATCAGGTTCGCGAGCACCTGCGGAACCGCGGACACGATCTTGCGGCCCCCCGGCGCACCAACCGCCAGGTACGGAGCGCCGTCGCGGAGCGCGAGGAAGGGCGTCATGTTCACCAGCGGGCGCTTTCCAGGCGCGATCGAGTTCGGTTGCCCCGGCTCCGGGTCGAACCAGATCATGCCGTTCGAGAGAAGGAGGCCCGTCCCCGGCACGACGACCTTGGAGCCGAAGAGGCTCACCGCGGTGTGCGTCAAGGAGACCAGCATCCGGTCCCGATCGACCGCGCAGACGTGCGTCGTGCACTCGCCCGCCGGACCGGCCGCCGAGCCGGCCGCCTGCCTGGGCGCCCGCCTCGCGCCGACCGACCCGTCACGCTCGAAGCGCCACGGATCGACGCGCCGTCTCGCGTCACGGCGTCGATCGGGACGGATCTCCGCGGCCGCCGCGCGCGCGTAGGCCTTCCCGCCGAGGGCCGCCCACGGCGCCCGGACCAGGGCGGGATCCCCCAGCCAGCGTAGCCGGTCCTCGAAGGCGACCCGGACCGACTCGGCGCGGAGGTGCGCGGCGCGGGCCCCCGCCGGCCCCTCGGCGCCAGGCTCGAAGCACTCTAGGACGTTCAGCATCTCGAGCGCGGTGATCCCGCCCGCAGCCCCCGGCATCCCCAGAAGGGTCACGCCGCGATAGCCGCCGGTCAGGGGGGGCCCGACGCGAACCCGATACCGCGCGAGGTCCGCGCGGTCCAGCACCCCTCCGCCGCGACGCATCTCGGCGTCGATGGCCTCGGCGAGCTCCCCGCGATAGAAGGCGCTCGGCCCTTCCTTGCCGATGAGCTCGAGGCTCCGGGCCAGCGCCGGGTAGCGAACGCGATCGCCTCTCTCGAGGTGCTCCGGGCGCGGCGGCCACCGCCCGCCGCGGAGATAGGTGGCCGCCGCCTCGGGGAACCGGGCCAGCTCCTCCGCGTACGTCGCGGTGACAACGGCGAGGTACCAGTCCACCGGCACGCCGCCGCGCGCGAGACGCACCGCAGGGGCGACCGCGTCGCCGAGGTCCAGCGTGCCCCACCGCTCGAGCGCATGCGTCAGCCCCGCGACCGACCCCGGCACGGCGACCGCGCGGTGCCCGTGTACGTTGGCGTCGTTCACGACCGCGCGCCACGGGAAGAGATCGCCGCTCCGCCCCTCGCGGAGCGGGTACATGCGAGCGTGTGCCCGGCGTGGGGCTTCCACGTTGAAGTCGAGTGCGACCGAGGCGCCCGTCCGCGGCCGGTGGATCAGCATGGAACCGCCGCCCGCGAGACAGGACATGAACGGCTCCACGACGGCCATGGCGAATGCGGTGGCCACCGCGGCGTCCACAGCGTTCCCGCCCCGCCGGAGGATGTCGGCGCCGACGCGGGCGCCGAGCGGATGCCCCGCGGTCACGCACCCGCGCGCCACCTCGAGCTGGCTCTTCGTGACGGAGAGACGAGAGGCCTTCACCGCGCGGTCATTCTCCCACGCCCCCCACGCGACTGCCAGCGCCGGAGGAGCGGCGCGCGATCAGAACCGGACCTGGGGAACCGCGCGGTCGGCCGGGTCCTCGATCTCGAAGAACTCGCGCCGCGTGAAGCCGAAGGCGCCCGCGAGGAGGTTCGTCGGGACACTCTCGACACGGGTGTTGAGGTCCCGCACGGCGGCGTTGTACCCCTGCCTCGCCTCGGCGACCATCCCTTCGGTGTCGGCGAGGGCCTGCTGGAGTGACAGGAAGCTCTGGTTCGCCTTGAGATCGGGATAGCTCTCCGCGACGGCGTAGAGCCCGCGGAGCGCCTGCGACAGAAGCCCTTCCGATTGCGCCGCTTGGGCGGGCGTTGTCGCGCCCATCGCCCGGCTCCTGAGCTCCGTGACCTTCTCGAGGACGGACTTCTCGTGGCCGGCATACCCCTTCACGGTCTCGACGAGGTTCGGGATGAGGTCGTGTCGCCGCTTGAGCTGCGTCGAGATCCCCGACCACGCCTCATCAACCCGCACGCGGGCCCGGACCAGACTGTTGTAGAGACCCACGCCCACCAGGGCGAGGACAACGACGACCCCGAGGACGATGAGCATCGTCATCCCAACCCTCCTCGAACCCTGTCAGCTCGGCCCCACCCGGTCGCGTGGGAGGGGCCGCCCGGTCCGGGGGCCACTCCGCCGCCACTCGGCCGATGGTAGCCGAAGCGTGTGAGCGTCGGAAGCACGGATTCTGCTACCATGACGGGCAGACCCGCACGCGCCGCGGGATTGCCATGCATCAACGTGTGCTGATCGTCGAGGACGATGCCCTCGCTCGGAAGGGCATGGCCGACCTCCTCACCCTCTGGGGCTACGAGGTGGCCAGCGCCGGCGACGGTGCCGAGGCCCTGGACCGGGCCGCGGAGCAGGTGCCCGCGGTGGTCGTCAGCGACCTCGTGATGCCTGGCATGGACGGTCTGGCGCTCTTGTCGGCCCTTCGCGTCGACCACCCGGACATCCCGGTCATCATGCTGACCGGCCAAGGCTCGATCGAGAGCGCCGTCCAGGCCATGAAGGAAGGCGCCTTCGACTACCTGACCAAGCCGCTCGACCCCGCCCGCCTCCAGGTGCTCCTGGAGCGGGCGCTCGATCGCGCCGAGAGCGTCCGCGAGGTGTACCGGCTGCGGCGCGAGCTGCGCCACCGTGGCGCGTTCGGGCACCTCGTCGCGAGCGCTCCCGCCATGCAGGGTGTGACCCGGCAGATCGAGCAGGTGGCGCCGACCGACGCGACCGTCCTCGTCCTCGGCGAGAGTGGAACGGGCAAGGAGCTGGTGGCCCGGACGATCCACGAGCACTCGGCCCGCCGTCGCGGATCGTTCGTCGCCGTCAACTGCGCGGCCATCCCGGAGACGTTGCTCGAGAGTGAGATCTTCGGGCACGAGAAGGGCTCGTTCACCGGGGCGACCGGGCGCCGTCCGGGGTGCTTCGAGCTGGCCGACGGCGGAACGCTCTTCCTCGACGAGATCGCCGAGATGAGCCCGGCCACCCAGGTGAAGTTCCTGCGGGTCCTCCAGGACGGACGGTTCCGGCGGGTCGGGGGGCAGGCGGAGATCGCCGTCGACGTCCGGGTCATCGCGGCGACCAACAAGAGCCCGGCGAAAGCCTTGCAGGACGGGGCTCTGCGGGAGGACCTCTACTACCGCATCGCGGTCTTCACGCTCGCCCTGCCCCCGCTCCGGGAGCGGCCGGAGGACCTCGAGGAGCTGGTCCGGGTCCTTCTCGAGGAGCTCAACGAGCGCCACCGGCGGTCCGTGCGCGGAGTGGACGAGGCGACCCTGG
The DNA here is from genome assembly GCA_036257195.1 of Candidatus Methylomirabilota bacterium. Lineage (GTDB taxonomy): Bacteria > Methylomirabilota > Methylomirabilia > Rokubacteriales > DASRDR01 > DASRDR01. The sequence goes on from DATAFX010000077.1 coordinate 4,636, forward strand.
CGCTGTTCCGCCGTTACCCGTGGCCGGGCAACGTGCGAGAGCTCCGGAACGTCCTGGAGCGGGCGCTCATCGTCTGTCCGGGCGAGTTGATCGGCGTCGCCAACCTGCCCTCGCCGCCGGCCGCCTCGGCGGCCCCGGCGGAGCCGACCGTCGAGCAAACCGCCGACGACGTCCGCCTCCGGGTCGGGACCACCGTGGACGAGGCGGAGCGGCGGCTCATCCTCCGCACGCTCGCCTACACTGGGAACAACAAGACTCGCGCGGCCGAGATTCTCGGCATCAGCCTCAAGACCCTCCACAACAAGCTCAACCGCTACAACCGACCGCTGTGATGGCGGCCCCACGGTCCTGGCATCGGCCGTGTCCCGCATGGCTCTGAGCGCGCGGACGCGCGAACTGCTCGGTCTCACACTGGTCGTCCTCCTGGTCGTCACCGTCGCGACCGCCGCGCACCTCGCCACCCTGGCGAGACTCACCCTCGGGAACGCGGCGGACGAAGGGCGCCTCCTTTCGCGCCAGCTGCTCCACCAAGCGGCCCACGTGCTGCAAGGCGCGGGCGAGGCCGGATCCGCGGCGCTCCGGGAGGATCCGAGCCTCCGGGCCCTCCTAGACGGCCTGGTCGGCTATTCCCGCGTGGTCGTCTACGGCGCGATCGTCGACGCGGCCGGACGCACGCTCCTCCACAGCGACCCCGCCCTCCAAGGGCGGACGCTACCGGGTCGCGCGCCACTGGACGACGTGCTCGAAGCGGGGCTGCCGCAGATCGCGGAAATGCTCCTGGGCCCCCCGCGCATCTACGAAGTCCGGCTGCCCGTTCGCCTCGGAGACCGGCCATTCGGCGCCGTGCAGGTGGGCGTGTCGACGAGCCTCGTCCGGCAGACCCTGCACGACGCTCTCCTCCGGAGCCTCGCCTTCGGTGCGGGGGCGCTCGCCCTCGCGATCGCCCTCGGGCTCGGCGCCGGGCGCATGTTCCTCGGGTACGTCCGACGCATCGCGCGGCGGGTGGAGCGCCTCGCTCGCGGCGACGCCGTCATCGGGCCCGGCGACGACATGGGGCGCCTCGCCGAGCGGATGAAGGGTCTCGGGGAGCGCATCCAGGCCACCGCGGGCGGCAAGAGTGACCCCGGCCCGGGCGCCGCGACGCGCCTGCAGAGTGCCGTGCTCCTCCTCGGCCGGGACGGCGTCGTGGCGTTTGTCAACGCCCCCGCCGAGCGACTACTCGGTCAGACCCTCGTCGGCCGCCGGCTCGACGCGTTGCTGCCCCCCGTCCACCCGCTGGTACGTCTTGCCGCGTCTGTCCTGGACAGTAGTGCGGCGCCGATCCACGACACCATCACCCTCCCGGGAAGCTCGGGCGAGCCGCGCGAGTGGGCGGTCTCCGGGTATCCCCTCGGTGCGGACGCCGAGCGTGGAGGCGGCCTCCTGGTCCTGCGCGATCTCGAGCCGGTCCGCGCCGTGCAGTCCCTGGTGAGCTACTCGCAGAAGCTGGCGGCGCTCGGTCGCCTCACCTCCGGCGTGACCCACGAGGTGAAGAACCCCCTCAACGCCATGCGCATCCACCTCGAGCTGCTTCGCGCCCGGCTGGGCCATGCCCGGCAACCGATTCCCTCGGAGATCGGCGAGAACCTCGACGTGATCGCGCACGAGATCCAGCGGCTGGACCGCGTCGTTCAGGGCTTCCTCCGGTTCGTCCGGCCGCAGGATCTCCGACTGGCGCCCGTCGACGTCAACGCGATCCTGGCGGACGTGGCGCGCGTGGCTCGCCCCGAGGCCGCCGGGGCGGGCGTCGAGATCGTCCTCGAGCCAGGACGGGGCCTGCCTCGGGTCACGGCCGACTCGGGGCTCATCGCTCAGGCGAGCGCCAACCTCGTGAGCAATGCGATTCAGGCAATGCCGGGTGGCGGGACTCTGGTGGTCGCCAGCCGACGCGCCGCGTCCGGCGGTGTCGAGGTGAGCGTCGTCGACCAGGGAATGGGAATCGCGCCGGAGAACCTCGAGAAGATCTTCCGCCTCTACTACACCACGAAGACCGGAGGCTCGGGTATCGGCCTCGCCATGGTCTACCGGATCGTTCAGATGCACGACGGCCGGGTCGACGTCGAGTCGACGGTGGGCAAGGGCACCACCGTCACGCTCACGCTCCCGGCGACCCCGGACTCGCCGTGAGGATCCTGACGCTCCTGACCCTGCTGGTCTCACTGCCCGGATGCGGGCTGTTCCGCCCGGAATTGCCTCCGTGGGCCCGACCCGTGCCGACGGCCACGGTCCTGGCTCCGGACGAGACCCGTACCTCCGAGGCCCCCGAGGCGGCGCCCACAGCCGAGGCTTCGCCAACCATCCCGTCCGCGCCGCCCCCGGCTCCCGCTGTCGTCGCGACGCCGGCTCCCGACCCGGCCCCGGTTCCTGTGCCTCCTGCGCCCTCGGCACCACCGGCACCGCCGCCCGCCTCGACTTCCGTGCCGCCGGCCCGTCCTCCCGCACCGCAGATCACTCCCCCGCCCGTCCCGTCTCCGCCCACGAGCGCCGCGCCGGCGATGCCGGTCGCGCCGAGCCCTCCGCTGACCGCGAACCTGCCGCTCACGGAGGTCCGGAGGCTTCAGGACGAGGCGAACCGGGACATCGAGGAGACCGAGCGGCGTCTGCGCGTGGTTGATGGCCGTTCTCTCGAGCCGAGGGATCTGGAAACGCTCCGCCTGGCCCAGGGACTGGTGGAGCAGGCCCGGCGAGCGCTGGGCGGACAGGAGTACGAGCGAGCGGCCAACCTGGCGGCGAAGGCGAGGACTCTGGCGGACGACCTCATCACGCGCCGCTAACCTCCCGTCCGCCAGTAACTTTTTACATCTTGCCGCCGCGACCTCCGTGGTAACTCTTACATCGCATCAGGGGTGCGTCGGGCCCGAACGGGGCGGGAGGATTCACTCGGCGGTGGCCCAGTCGCACGGATATCCCGGGTGGATAGACGCCGGCCAGCGACCTCGGGAGATATCCGGCACGCCGCTTGCCAGGACGAATGGTGGACTGATCCGTCACCTAGGGGGCTGTCCCGCTGAGCGCGGGGCCTTCCCGCACAGAGGAGGATGTCGCATGCGGATACGTACGTTGGCCATCCTGGTGGCCTCTCTATCTCTCCTGACGGTCGGATGCGCGACCAAGAAGTTCGTGCGCGAGGAGATCGGCAAGAGCGAAGCGAAGACCGGCGCGGAAGTGGGACGCGTCGAGGGCGCCCTCACCGAAGAGAAGGCGCGCACGACGGTGATGAACGAGCAGCTCGGCCAGACGAAGACCGCGGTTCAGCAGGCCGACGCTCGTGCGGTCGAGGCGACCAATCTCGCCCAAACCGCGCAGGGCCGTGCCGACGAAGGCGTGACCAAGGCCACCCAGGCCCAGACGCGCGCCGACGAGGCCCACGCGAGCGCCGGCCAGGCGATGGCGAAGGCCGACGAGACCAGCCAGCGCCTGACCCGGCTCTGGACGAACCGCAACAAGCGGGTTCCCGGCGACACGGTCGCCATCCTGTTCCGCTTCGACAAGTGGGAGCTCGACGACCGCGGCCAGACTGCGCTGCTCGACGTGGCCAAGCAGCTCCAGGACAATCCCAACCTCATGGTGGAGCTGGAGGGCTACACGGACAGCACCGGCACCATGCCGTACAACGTTCAGCTGAGTCAGCGGCGCTCCGAGGCGGTCCGGCGCTTCCTCGTGGAGCGTGGCATCGAGATGCACCGGATCAACTCGATCGGCCTCGGCGACATCAAGCCGTCCGCCGACAACGCGACCCCCAAGGGGCGGGAGCAGAACCGTCGCGTGATGGTTCGGTTCTTCGCGCCGGCCGAGTAGAGCAGCCTCGCGGCGAGTCCGCGCTCAGATGAGCGCGGACTCGAGCACGATCCCCCGGTCCAAGACCCGGGCGGCGGCGCCGGCCGCACTGGCGACGCCGCCCGGGACCTCCGGTCCCTCCGCGATCTGACGCAAGAGATCGATCAGGCGCCGCATCGCTCGGATCAGATCGCCCTCGTGGCCGCCGAACGAGTGCGCCACGATGCGCGCCCAGTCATCGTCCCCCGACGCCCACCGGAAGACCGCCGCCGTGAAGCCGGTCTGCACGCGCGCCGGCCGGTGCAGGCCGACGCGGCGCTGAACGGCCAGGATCGCCTCGGCTGCCTCCTCCATCTGGCGGACCCGGCGGCGGAGCCGCGGGCGCTCGCGGAGGAGGCGGCGCGACGGCTCATCCTCGGCGGAGCGCGCGTCCTCGATCAGGCACGAGACGAGGGCGGCGACCTCGGCGGGCGACGCGTCGTCGAAGACCCCCCGGTGAACAACCTCCGCGACCAGGAGCTCGTGGTCATGGCGCAGCGAGGCTACCAGCTCGCCCTTCGGGCGCAGCACGCCTCGCTGGACGGCGTCGAAGGCGTCCAGGACCTCGAGGACCCGCCGGTACTCCTGCCAGATCGCGTCACGGATGCTCTCGAGCGCCCCGCGTCGATGCTCGAGCCTGCCCCGCTCCTTCTCGATGGTCTTCCAGGCGGCATCGCAGCCCGGTCGAGCGTCCCACGGGCACGCGTGACACTCGATCCGCTCCAGGGCGTCCTCCGGATCGCCGCGGCGCTCCCGCTGGACGAGCGCGTTGAGGTCCAGCTCACCCAGCCTCGCCAGCAGCGCACCCCCCTCGCGCGTGAGCGTCTCGCGGAAGTCGCGTCCCCACCCGCGGTGGTGGGCCGCGAGATCGCGGATCGCCGGCGGCAGGAGTAGTGGCGGCGTCGCCCAGAAGACCCGCTTCACGTTTCCCGCCTTCGTCCGGACGAGCGAGCCGTGCGGGAGGAGTGCGTCGAGCAGAACGCGATGGCCCCGCAGGCGGTGCACCCCGACGACCACGCCGAGCCCGCCGCCGCTCCCTCGCTGGCGGAGAAGGACCACGCGACCAGGCTCCACGTCGTCGAGGGCCCGGGCCCGGGCCGGCCGCGACCGGGCGCCGGCCGCGCGCCGACGCGCCTCCACCTCGGCGCGGAGCTGCCGATAGCGCCCAATCCGCTCGAACTCGCCGCACGGCGCGGCGTAACGCTCCGCCTCCGCGAGCGCGGCCTGGGCCTCCCCGACCTCGCGCTCGAGATGACGGATCTGGCGGAGGCTCTGGTACTGGCCGAACGCGGACTCGACCACGCGCCGGATGGCGGCCTCGTCGCGGACGGTTTCCACCAGGAGCGCCACCGAGCCGAAGCCCAGCCGGAACTGGCTCACGATCGGCTCCGGCGCGCCGTCGACCACCGAGAGCGCCTCCTCGAGGCTGTCCCGGGCGTCGAGGGCAATCACGCACTGGCCCTCGGGGTCGATGCCGCGCCGGCCGGCCCGGCCCGCCATCTGGGTGAGCTCGTTCGTCGTCAGCGCTCGGAAGCCGCGGTCGGTGCGCTTCGTGAGGCCCTGCAGGACGACGCTGCGGGCGGGCATGTGGATGCCGAGGCTCATGGTCTCGGTGGCGAACACGACCCGGACGAGCCCGCGCTCGAAGAGCACTTCGGTCAGACGTTTGAGGCTCGGCAGGACTCCCGCATGATGGAGTCCGACGCCCACCCGGAGCGCCTGGAAGATGCTCTGGTTGAGCGCGGAGGCCGCGAGCGTCGGGCTCTCCTCGATGGCGTCGGCGATGGCCTGCTCGACGTCGCGGCGGCGCGTCCCGTCGAGCAGCGTCCGGCCCTCCTCCAGGACCTCGTCCATGGCCCGCTCGCACCCGGCGCGGCTGAAGATGAAGTAGATCGACGGGAGCCACCCGCGTTCCTCCAGCTCTTCGAGCATGGCTGGGACCGCAGCCACGCGGCGGGCGTAGAAGCGGCCGCGCCCCTCGTCTCCACCGCCTTCGATCCCGACCAGCTTGGCGCGGCCGGCCCGCACGGCGTCCAGCGGATGGATCTCGGCCGCCAGGTCGGCGATATGATACCGGAGCGGCACCGGACGGTGCGGATGCACGATCGCCCGGATGGGCCGGTGGACGAGCCCGATCCAGTCGGCGATCTCCCGGACGTTCGCCACCGTGGCCGACAGCGCCACGAGCGTCACGTCCTTCGGCGCGTTGACGATGATCTCCTCCCACACGGTGCCGCGGCTCTCGTCCCCCATGTAGTGACACTCGTCGAGCACGACGTGCCGGAGCCCCTCCAGCGTCCCTGTGTAGAACATGTTTCGCAGAATCTCGGTGGTCATGACGAGGACGGGCGCGCGCGAGTTGACCTTCACGTCTCCGGTCAGGATGCCGACCTCGGCCACGCCGAACTGCCGGCAGAAGTCCGCGTACTTCTGGTTGGAGAGCGCCTTCAGTGGCGTCGTGTAGGCGACCCGGCGCTTGGCGGTGATCGCGTCGTGGATGGCGAACTCGGCGACCAGAGTCTTGCCCGCGCCGGTGGGCGCCGACACGATCACCGACGAGCCCTCCAGGATGGCCAGGATGGCCTGCACCTGGAAGTCGTCGAGGGGGAACGCGTACCGACGGGCGAACGCCCGGAACAGGTCGACGGCGTCCTCGGAGATGCGGCCGGCGGCGAGTGCCGTCTGGATCGGCGCGGGGGGCTGGTAGGCCAACGGGCGCGATACTCCCCTCCTGCGCGCATTGTACACTGGAGCGTGATGCGCGGTCTTCCGGCCGGTTTGCGCTCCATCCGTGCGATGCAGCCGCTCGTGGCGCTCGCTCTCGTCCTCGTCCTGGCCGGCCCGCCGGCCGGCGCGACCCACCTGCCCGACCACCGCTTCGTCGTGCTGGGGTTCGTGACCGACGGCGACGGCCGCCCGATCACCGGCACCCGGGTGGTCGTGACGCGCCTCAAGACCGGCCTCGAGTACCCGACGACGACGGAGCGAGACGGCTTCTATCTCGTCGTCCTCCACCTCCACGACGAGGACGAGGGCGAACGGCTCGGCCTCGACGCAAAGGGGGTGAAGGGAGAGTTCCGCGCTCGATTCGACACGCGCGACAAGAAGGTCGAGCGCGGCACGCGCGTGGACGTCCGCGCCGACCGCATGGTGGAGAATCGCCCGGCGTTCGCCGAGACGCTGCGATCCTATCTGAGCCGCTAGACGGGAACGCGGCGCCCTCATTCCTTGACAGCCCTGCAGGCCAACGCTGTAATGGGCGTGACCAGAGTCCGCGCGAGGAGGTGTCGCGATGAAGGCCTACGTGCTCGTCGAGACGAACGCGGGGAAGACCAAGGTGGTCAAGAAGGCGCTGGGGAAGCTCAAACCCGGCAAGTGCCGGATCGAGTCGCTCGACGTCGTGACCGGCCCCTTCGACTACATCGCGGTGGTCCAGGGCCCGACGCTCGACGATATCGGACAGCTCGTGACGGAGGGGATCGGCGCCATCGAGGGCGTCACGCGGACCACCACCTGCCTGGCGATGTCGATCGGATGAGGAGAGCCGCGCGGCCCCTCGTGGGCGTCCTAACCCTGCTCACCGCCCTGGCGTCACCGAGTGCCCAGCCCCAGGCCCCGCGGCCGCAGTATCTCCCCTTCGCCGAGTTCGCCTCCGACGACTCGGCGCCCCAGGTCTCGGCCAAGCAGGCATACAACGACGCGGTCGAGCGGTACAACAAGGCCCTCTACGATTACCATGTGACGCTCGGTCAGCACGACCAGCTGGTGGACGCATGGGCCCGTGCCGGAACACCCGCGGAGCGCGAGAAGGCGCGCGCCGATGCCGTCCCCCTGCGGGCGAAGCTCCAGACCCTCAAAAGCGACGTCACCGCCCTCGCCGCTCAAGTCGATCAGGCCCGCCGAAAGGCCAGCCAGGCCGGGGTGACCGTCACCCGCTGAGTGACCGATGGGACCGCCCCTCTCGGGCCGGCCGGCCGAGCGGCAGATCAGCGTTTCATAACACCTTTTTCTGCGCGGTCATGCCTCGCCCGTGCTATCATTCGTTCCGATGCCGCCGAAGGGCCCGGTCTCGGTCCTGGTGTATCACCCGGACGAGGCCCAAGCCTATGCGAGACTGGTTCGGGCCCCGCGCGGCCAGATCCGCCTCCGCGTCGCCTCGACGCCGGAGACCGCGCTGCCCTTCGTGGAGGAGATGGATGTCCTCTACACCTGGGGCTTTCCCACGGAGCTCCTCCCCAGAGCCCGGCGGCTCCGCTGGGTCCAAGTCATGGGGGCGGGCGTCAACGCCTTCCTCGACACCCCCTTCCCTCCCAAGGTCCTGCTGACCCGGGTGGAGGGAGTCTTCGGGCCCTGGATGGCGGAGTACGTCTTCGGCTGGCTTCTCTGGGCATCCCAGCATGCCGAGACGTTTCGGGCCCAGCAGCGGCTCAGGCGCTGGGAGCCGATCAACCCCGTCCGGCTACGCGGCAAGACACTGGGCATCGTGGGAGTGGGTTCGATAGGGCGGGTCATCGCGACCGTGGGCCGTGCGCTCCAGATGCGCGTCCTCGGTCTGTCCCGCACCGGACGCCGGGTGCCCGAGGTCGACCGAGTGTATCGCCGGCCTGCCTTCCACGAGTTCCTGGCGGCGAGCGACTACGTGGTCCTGGTCGCGCCGCTCACCCCGGAAACCCGGGGCATGCTGGGCGAGCCGGAACTACACGCCATGAGACCGGAGGCCTGGCTGGTCAACCTGGGGCGCGGCTCGCTGATCCAGGAGCCAACCCTGATCCGGGCCCTTCAGGAGCGCTGGATCGCCGGCGCCGTCCTGGACGTCTTCTTCGAGGAGCCGCTCCCCACGGAGCACCCGTTCTGGGGCATGCCCAACGTGATCGTGACGCCGCACATTTCCGGGCCGAGTCTGCCCGAGGAGATCGCCCCGATCTTCAACGAGAACCTGAAGCGCTTCCTCACCGGCCGGCCGCTGCGCGGCCGGGTCGACATCCGCCGGGGGTACTGACGGCGGGAGCCCCGAGGGGCCCCCGCCTCGGCGTCACCGCTTCGCGAGCGCCTTCACGAT
>DATAFX010000082.1:0-24686 GCA_036257195.1 Candidatus Methylomirabilota bacterium
GGGGCGGGCCGGCGGCGCGGCGGGCTCGGCTACCTGAAGGAGTTTCGCACGCTGTCGGACAGCTACTTCCTCTCGGTCGCCGACCGCTCGATCCTCGCCTGCTGGGGCCTCGAGGGCGGCCGGGCGGGGCAGCCCTTCCGCGTGACGGTCGACCCGGGCGGTCCGCGGGAGCGCGTCCTGCCCGGCCTCGTCGACGACGAGCCGATCCCGGCCGGGACGCTCGTGCGGGTCGAGACGACGGGGGGCGGCGGCTGGGGCGATCCGCTCGAGCGCGAGCCGTCTCGGGTCGTCATCGACGTGGTCCAGGGCAAGGTGTCGGCGCCAGCAGCCCGGGAGGAGTACGGCGTGGTCCTGATCGGTGGCAACGAGAGCGAGGTGGGCCACGACCCGGATGCCACCACGTTGCTCCGGCGCCGGCTCCGCGAGGTTCGGGTCCGGCCGTCGTTCTTCGATCGCGGCCCGGGCTACCGGCGCCTCGCCGGCCGGGACCACGCGGAAGTGGACGTGCTGGAGCCGGCGACCAGACCACGCCCGGAGTGCCCGCGGCTGTGAAACCTCCGGTTTTCGAGTACACGGCTGTCCGCTCGACCGACGAGGCCGTGGCCGAGCTCGAGCAGCACGGTGACGGGGCGAAGATCCTGGCCGGAGGCCAGAGCCTCGTCCCGCTCCTGAACATGCGGCTCGCCACGCCGGACCGGCTTATCGACCTCAATCGGGTGGCGGAGCTCGCGCACGTCACGGCTCGGGACGGCGGTGTGGCGATCGGCGCAATGACCCGGCAGAGAACCGTGGAGCGGAGCGAGCTGGCGGCCCGGCACGTGCCGCTCCTGGCCGACGCGATCCCGTGGGTGGGACATTTCCAGATCCGGAACCGGGGAACCGTCGGGGGCAGCCTGAGCCACGCCGACCCCGCGGCGGAGCTGCCGGCCGTCGCCCTCTGCCTCGACGCGCGCTTCACCGCCCGCGGGCCGGCGGGCGAGCGGACGCTCGCGGCGGAGGAGTTCTTCCGGACCCAGCTGACCACGGCCCTCAAGCCGACCGAGCTCCTGACCGAGGTCTGGTTTCCCGCGAGCGCGCGGGGCTCAGGCTCGGCCTGGATCGAGCTGGCCCGTCGCCACGGGGACTTCGCGCTGGTCGGCGTCGGGGCGGTCGTGACGCTCGCGGGCGACCGGATCGGGGAGGCGCGGCTCGCGCTGACCGGGGTAGGGGATCGACCGGTCCGGGCGCGCGAGGCGGAGGCGCGGCTTGCCGGCGAGCCGCTGTCGCCCGACGTGCTGGCCGACGCCGCTGAGGCGGTCCGGCGGGCAATCGATCCGGGGAGCGACATCCATGCGACGGCCGCGTACCGGCGCCACGTCGCCGGCGTGCTCGCCGGGCGGGCGATCCGGCTCGCCGCGGCGCGCGCAAAGGAAGCCGAGCGTGCCTGACACTCCAGCGCCGATCGAGGTGCGCCTCCGCGTCAACGGCCGCGAGTGCGCGGAGCGGGTGCCGCCGCGTCTCCTCCTCTCCGACTTCCTCCGCCACCGCCTGGGGTTGACCGGCACTCACGTTGGCTGCGAGCACGGCGTCTGCGGCGCCTGCACCGTGCTGCTCGACGGCGAGGCGGTGCGGTCGTGCCTGCTCCTCGCTGTGCAGGTGGCCGATGCCGAGGTGACGACCGTCGAAGGGCTCGCGAGACCGGACGAGTCGCTCCATCCCATCCAGCAGGCCTTTCACGAGATGCATGCGCTCCAGTGCGGATTCTGCACGCCGGGCTTCCTCCTGTCCGTCGTCGCGTTCCTGCGGGATGTGCCCGCGCCCTCGGACGAGGAGATCCGGCACGGCCTGGCCGGGAACCTGTGCCGCTGTACCGGCTACCAGAACATCGTGCGGGCCGTCCGCCGGGCGAGCGAGCTCCTGGCGGACCGTCGCCCGCCCGCCTGACCCCTCGGGCTCGGGCAGACGAACCTTTCTGACCAGGGAGAACCAGGTGATGGCAACCGAGGTGGTGAAGGTCGAGCTCAAGACCGTGCAAGACGCCTCCGGGCTCGAGGCGGCGATTCTCGCCGGGCGGTTCACCGCCGATCAGGTCGTGGCGGTGGTCGGCAAGACCGAAGGCAACGGCGGCGTCAACGACTTCACCCGCATCCTCGCCGACCAGGCCTTCCGGCGCGTCCTCGAGCGGCACGGGCGGCGGAGCGCCGAGGCCGTCGCGCAGGTGCCGATGGTCTGGTCGGGTGGGTGCGACGGCGTCCTCACTCCACACGCCACCGTGTTCGCGCGGAACGAGCGGACTGGGCTCGCCGGCCAGACGCGCCTGGTCATCGGCGCCGCCATGAGCGCGGAGATCTTGCCCGAGGACATCGGCCGGCCGGCGATGGTCGAGAAGATCGCCGCCGGGGTGCGGGCTGCGATGCGGGACGCGGGGCTCGAGGACGCGGCGGACGTGCACTACGTCCAGACGAAGACGCCACTCCTCACGATCGATTCGGTCGCCGACGCCCACCGCCGGGGCCACGACGTGGCGTGCGAGGTGCACGGGTCCATGGACGTGTCGAACGGCACGACGGCGCTTGGCATCGCGGTCGCGCTCGGCGAGATCCCCATGCCGCGCGCCGAGCAGATCTGTCGGGACTTCGACCTCTACTCGTCGGTCGCGTCGTGCTCCTCCGGCGTGGAGCTGACGCGCGCCCAGATCGTGCTGATGGGAAACCGTGCCGGCGCCGGCGGCCGGTACCGGATCGGCCACGGCGTAATGAAGGATGCCCTCGACCTGGACGGGGTGTACGACGCGATCCGGAGCGCCGGCCTCGAGCTGCCGGTGCGGCCTCGCGCGGAAGACCTCAGCGGCCGCCTCGTCAACTGCTTCGTGAAGTGCGAGGCGGACCACCGCGGGACCCTGCGTGGCCGGCGCCAGATCATGCTCGACGACTCCGATGTGCACCACCACCGCCACGCCAAGGCGGCGGTCGGAGCGGTGGTGGCGGCCGCGATCGGTGACCCTGCCGTCTTCGTCTCGGTCGGGGCCATGCACCAGGGCCCCCACGGCGGCGGCCCGGTCATCGCGATCGTCGACGTCGGCGAGTCCTCGTAGGCCGGAGGTGGTTACTCCACCCCGCGGTCGCCGGGGCGCGCCGTCTCCAGCAGGTCGCTGAGCCGCCCCTCCGCGGCCTTGACGTCGTCGACCGCTTCGGGATCGGAGCCGGCTAGGTCGCGAGCGATGTGGAGGCTCATCTCCACGTCGGCCCCGTCACCGATCTGGGCGAAGGCCTCGGCGGCGCGGAGCACCCCGTCGAGGGACTCCTCGCGGCGGGCGCTGCGGAGCGCGGCGCGGTAGGCGTCCCGGGCCTTGTAGCTCGCCGCTTCCGGCGCGCCGGGGCGGCCGGCAATGCGGTGGTACGTGTCGCCGACCTCGATCAGGGAGTCCCATCGCCGCTCCCGAATGGCTCGCCGATGAGCGGCCTCCGTCGCGCGGAAAGCCGCGACGAAGTCTCCTCGCTCGAGCGCCGCCTCGACGGACGTCCGGAGAGGGCGCGCGGAAGATGCGGCGCGATCGGGAGGCGCTGTGGGTCTCGTGGCGCCTCCGACCAGCGCGCCAACCAGTGCCGTTACGATTATCAACGATGCTCTCATGGCTCTTCCCCCTTTCCCCCAGAGAGGTCAGGGTCGCCTCGAACATTGCTCAAGACGAGCAAGCCGCCTGCCACCGGCCCCACCGTAGTCGAAGCCAGGCACTACGCGGACTTACGCGACGAAGCCCGGCCCCGAGCCCGACGGGGGTGTTCGTGCGGGACTGTCAGCCCGGAAGCGCCGGGATGGGCCGGAACGGCGGATAGGCGAGGGACGACGGCGCGTTAGGGGAGTGTCTGCTCGGAGGTGACAGCTTCAAGAGAAGTCAGGAGGGACGCCGACAGCCGGGTGCGATCTCCCTCGGGGGAGCTTTGTCCTGGCTCAGGCGTCCACCGGTGGCTGGAATCCCTTCGCGTCGATCCGGTGCCGCGCGAGGAGCTGGTGGAGCCAGGTCCGGTTCATGCCGACGCGGCGCGCCGCTTCCGAGACGTTCCCGGCCGTGTCCCGCAGGAGCTGGGTGAGGAAGCGCCGCTCGACCGCATGGGCGGCCGCCGCGGCGGCGGCGGCCTTGGCCGCCTTCAGCTCGTCGTTCGTGGCCGGGGTCGCGAACTCGTCCCGTGCCGTCACGTTGGGCGGGAGATCGCCCGGCGTGATCTCCGGGCCGGTGGCGAGAGTGGCCGCTCGACGCAGGACGTTCTCGAGCTCGCGCACGTTGCCCGGATAGTCGTACGCGAGGAGCGCGGCCTCGGCATCTGCGCGCAGGCGGTGCCCGCGCCCGAGCTCGGTATCGAGCCGGCCGAGGATGTGATGGATCAGGAGCGGCAGATCCTCGCGCCGCTCGCGGAGGGGCGGAAGCTCGAGCGTGATGACGTTGATCCGCCAGTAGAGGTCCTCGCGGAACCTCCCGGCGGCGAGGAGCGCCTGGAGGTCGCGGTTGGTCGCCGTGATGATCCGGACGTCCACTGGGTGCGCGCGCTCACTGCCGAGCGGCTGCACCTCGCCGGACTCGAGCACCCGGAGGAGCTTCGCCTGAAGCGCCGGCTCGAGCTCACCGATCTCGTCGAGGAAGAGCGTCCCCCCGTGGGCGGACTCGAAGCGCCCCCGGCGCGATGCCACCGCGCCGGTGAACGCTCCGCGCTCGAAGCCGAACAGCTCCGCCTCCAGGAGTGCGGACGGGATCGCGGCGCAGTTCACCACCACGAACGGACCTGCCGCGCGGTCGCTGGCCGCGTGGATGCCGCGCGCGAACAGCTCCTTGCCCGTGCCGGTCTCGCCCAGGAGCGTGATGGTGGCGCGGGTCGGCGCCGCCTGCGCGGACTGCTCGAGGACTCGCCTGAGCGTCGGGCTCGTCCCGAGGATTCCCCGGAAGTGCTCGCCGACGGCCCGCCGGAGCTGGACGTTCTCACCCTGGATCCGCTCCGTCTCGCGTCTCAGCGCCTCATGGAGGCGGGCGTTCTCGAGCGCGACCGCGATGTTCCCGGAAATGGCGTCGAGCAGCTCGAGGTCGTCGGGCGTGAAGGTCCCTGTCCTCTTGTTGATGACCTGGGTGACGCCGATCGTCCCCGACCGTGTGCGGAGCGGCGCGCAGAGCAGGGAGCGGCTCGCAGTGCCCGTTTGGCGATCGACGGCGGCGTAGAAGCGCGAATCGTTGGCGACGTCGGGCACCAGGACGGAGCGGCCCTCCCGGAGCACCCACCCGGCGATGCCCTGGGACGCTGGAAAGCGCACTTCCCGGAGCCGGTCGGGCGACCCGATCCGCACGTCGCTCGACACCGGGATGTACAGCTCCCCACGGTCCGGGTCGGACAGGATCACCGAACACGCTTCGGCGTCGAGCAGGGTCCGGACGCGCTCGGTGATCAGGGAGAGCAGCTCGTCCGGCTGCACCAGCGCGTGGAAGGACCGGCTCACCTCGAGGAAGAGCGCGAGGGCGGCTTGCGGACGGCTGGGGAGACCCTCCATCACGGACCCGACGGGGGCGACTCTATGCGGCCCCGTGGGGCCCGTCAAGCGGTGGCCGCTTGCCGAAGGGTCACGCGGCCGGAATCACGTCCGGGACGCGTCGTGCTCCTGTCGGCATCCGGGGCAGCCGGGGAGAGCCGTGCGATCGCCCGCCGTGCAGGTCTTGCCGTTCCGGTGCGACCAGGTCGTGAGGCATCGCGGGCAACGATGAGCGTGGCGTCGGCGCCGGGCAGGCCCGATCTCCCGTATCGTGTGGACGACGCGCTCGGGAAGCGCTCCCGCGCCGGGCTGGCTGCCGGCGAGGCACCACGGGCAGAGCCAAGCTCGTCCCTGCCGGCACGGCCGCTGATGGCTCCACTCTCCTTCGCAGAGGAAGCAGTGGTGGGCGTGCGTGCGTCCGCGCGCGATCCGGGTCGAGCCGGGGCCCGGCCGTCGCCGAGCGACCTTCGTCAGCGACACGGCGGCCCCGAGGAGGAGCGCGGCGACGGCGGCCTTGCGTACCATTGCCGCCGGATCGCATGCAAGCCGTGCCAGCGCCGCGTTGGGGCCAGACTGGGCGCCGCGCCAGAGTTGCCGGGCCAGTTCGGGGGCTGCGATCACGCTCCCCGGTGACGGAAACCGTCACGCGTCGGACCGCGATTCGGAAACGCGGGCCGAGATCAGCCGGCGGTATTGGTCGGACGGGCTGGGTCAGACGGCCTGTGTCAGACGGCCTTCGGCCTGTGGCGGCCTGTGGCGGTCTGTGGCGGGCCGGCGATGCGCTGGAGCACCGGGGGCGGGCCGGGTCGCGGCGGGGCCTCGGCAACGACGACGGCCTCTCGGATCGCCGCCGCCGCGCGCTCCGCCGCCGCGGGCGACCGCGCGTGCACGACGGCGAGCGGCCGGTCCCGGCTCACCTCGTCACCCGGGCCGGCCACGTCCGCGAGCCCGACCGCGGGGTCGACGGCGTCCTCGGCCCGGTGCCGGCCTCCGCCCAGCGCCACCACCACGAGGCCGAGCATCCGCGCGTCGACCCGGGTCACCACGCCCGGGCGGAGGGGCGGGACGGCGAGGTGCACGGGCGCCGCCGCGAGATGTCGCTCGGGACGCTCCAGGAGGTCGCCCGGCCCGCCGAGGGCCACGACCATGCGCGCGAAGCGCTCCGCCGCGGCGCCCGAGGCGAGGGCGCGCTCGACCGGGCTCTCGGCCGCGGCGGCCTCGGGGACGAGGCCGCCCAGGGCCAGCATCTCCAGGGCGAGCGTGCTCGTGACGGCGTGGAGCCGGGGCTCGCGCCGCCGGCCAGTGAGGAAGTCAATCGCCTCCCGCACCTCGAGCGCGTTCCCCACGTCGTGGCCCAGCGCCTGGTTCATGTCGGTGAGCCACGCGACCGTCCGGAGCCCTGCGTCGGCGGCGACGGTCACGAGGCTTTCGGCCAGCGCCTGGCCCGCCTCGAGCGACCCCGCGAAGGCGCCCGTGCCGACCTTCACGTCCATGACCAGAGCGCGGATCCCGGCCGCCAGCTTCTTCGAGAGGATCGACGCCGTGATGAGCGGGATCGAGTCTACGGTGGCCGTGACGTCGCGGATCGCGTAGAGCCGCCGGTCCGCGGGGGCGAGCTCCGCAGTCGGGCCGACGATGGCGCAGCCGGCTCGGCGCACGGCGACCCGAAAGCGCGCGAGGTCGGGGGCCGTGTCGTAGCCCGGAATGCTGGCGACCTTGTCGAGCGTGCCGCCGGTGTGGCCGAGCCCCCGGCCCGAAACCATCGGCACGAAGCCCCCGCAGGCCGCTATCAGCGGGGCGAGGATCAGGCTGACCTTGTCTCCGACGCCCCCGGTCGAGTGCTTGTCGAGGACCGGTCCGTCGAGGCCGGCCCGCGACCAGTCGAGGACGGTGCCGGAGCGGGCCATGGCCCGCGTGAGTGCGGCGCACTCCTCCCAGGTCATCGCGCGGATGTACACGGCCATGGCGAAGGCGGCGACCTGGGCGTCGCTCATCGAGCCGTCCACGATCCCCGCGACCGCGGCGTCGATCTCCTCGGCGCTCAGGATCCCGCCGTCCCGCTTGTGGCGGATCAGCTCGGCGGGGACACGACCGGGGGACGCCTCAGGGCGCAATCGGGCCGTCGCCGGGCTGGAGCGGGCGGAGGGTCTCGGGCCCGAAGGCCAGCGGCAGGAGCTCGCCGAGCGTGACCGTGACGCGCACGCCCTCCGGCCCGGCGAGGTGGACGCGCGTGTCGGGGCGGGCGAACTCGGCCAGCTGCTGGCGGCACCGGCCGCACGGAGAGCAGAGCTCGGCGCCCTCGGTCACGACGAGGGCCTCGACGATCTGCCGGTCGCCGCTCGCGACCATGGCTCCGATGGCGGTGGCCTCGGCGCACTGGCCGACCGGGTAGGCGGCGTTCTCCACGTTGCAGCCCGCGTGGAGCCGGCCGCTCGCCGCCCGCAGACACGCGCCAACGCGGAAGCGCGAATACGGCGCATGGGCGTTGGCGAGGGCGCGGCGCGCCAGGTCGAGCATCGGCTGGATGGCGTCGCTCATCGTTCCTTCTCGTACGGGACGCCGATCGCCCGCGGCGCGACCGCGCGGCCGACGAAGCCGGCCAGGAGGGCCACCGTCAGGACGTACGGGATCGCCTGGATGAGCTGGACCGGAACGACGCCAACGACAGGCAGGGGAGTGCCCTGGAGCCTGACCTGGACGGCGTCGGCGAAGGCGAAGAGGAGACACGCGCCCAGCGTCGGCACCGGCCGCCACTGGCCGAAGATCAGCGCGGCGAGCGCGAGGTAGCCCTTGCCCGCCGACATGTCGCGGATGAAGCCCGAGTGATGGGCGATCGAGAGATACGCGCCCGACATGCCGCAGAGCACGCCTCCCGCCACGAGGGCGCGGTAGCGCGTGCCGGCCACCGAGATGCCCGCGGTGTCGACCGCCCCCGGGCTGTCGCCCACCGCGCGGAGCCGAAGCCCGAAGCGCGTCCGGGCGACGAGCCACCAGACCGCCGGGACGGCCGCCGCCGCCAGGTACACGAGGACGTTGTGGCCGCTCATGACCTCGTCGTAGACGAGGCCGAGCACCGGGACCCCGGCGAGAAGCGCGGCGCCCGGGAGGTCGATCGGCGCGAAGCGGGCGGCGCCGGCGAGGAGCGGCGTCTGGCCGCCCTGCTGGAACCACGCGTAGCCGAGCACCACGGTCAGCCCCGACACCGTGATGTTGAGCGCCATGCCGGACACGACCTGGTTCCCGTTGTAGGTCACGCAAGCCACGCCGTGCACCAGGGCCAGCGCGATCGCCGCGGCGATGCCGGCGCCGAGGCCGGCCCATGCAGAGCCCGTGACCGCCGCGGTCGCGGCGGCGGCGAACGCCGAGGCCAGCATCTTGCCCTCGAGCCCGATGTCGACCACGCCCGATCGCTCGGCAAAGAGCCCGCCGAGGGCCGCCAGGACGAGGGGGGCCGCTCCCCGCAGGGTGGCGTCCGCCAGGAGCGCCAGGAGGACGAGCGCCTCGCTCACTGGGCTACCTCTGGACGGCCTTTGCCCTGTGGGCCGAACCGGCCGGTGCCGCGTGCCATGGGCGGGGGTGCGGGCTCGTCCAGCACGACGTCGACCGCGCCCGTGACGAGGTAGACGAGCGCGTCGCCGCTCTCCCGCAGGTGGATCAGGGTGGCTAACGGATCGAAGTCGGGCCCGGGACGAGCGCTCATGGCGAGCTTCCCGCCCGGGCCGGCCGGCGGAAGAGGCCCTCGATGGGTCGCCGGAGCGCATATTCCAGCGCACCGCACACCAGGATGATGAGCCCCTGGATCACCACCACCATGTCGCGCGTGAGCTTCGGCATGTCGAACGACAGCTCCGACCCACCCTGGTAGAGGGCGCCGAAGAGGATGGCCGCCAGCACGATCCCCACGGGATGGTTCCGCCCCATCAGCGAGACCGCGATGCCGACGTACCCCGCCCCCCCGACCATGTTGAGGAGCAGGCGATGATGGACACCCATGACCTCGTTCAGGCTCATCAGCCCAGCGAGGGCGCCGGAGATCGACATGGCGACGATGATCGTGCGCGCCGGCGAGATCCCTGCGTAGACGGCGGCCGTCTCGCTCTGGCCCAGCGCGCGGAGCGCGTAGCCCCAGCGCGTGTGCCAGAGGTAGAACCACACGAGGACGCCGGCCGCCAGCGCGAAGACGGCCGAGAGGTTGAGCGGCGACTGGCCGAGCTCCCAGCCGAGCCAGCGAAGCACCTCGTAGATCTGGGGCAGCCAGGTGTTCGGATCGAACTCCCGCGTCTCCGGCGACTGCTGGCCCGGCTTGATCAGGACGTTCACGAGGAGGTGGGTCATCAGCGCGGCGGCGATGAAATTGAACATGATCGTCGTGATGACGATGTGGCTGCCGCGCCGCGCCTGGAGCCAGGCCGGCACGAAGGCCCACGCGGCCCCGAACAGGGCAGCCACCGCGATCGCGGCGGGGATGACCACGATCGTCGGCCAGCCGCCCGCGCCCAGGCAGAGCAGCGCCACGCCGAGCCCGGCGATGTACGCTTGGCCCTCGGCGCCGATGTTGAAGAGCCCGCCGTGGAAGGCGACGGCCACCGCGAGGCCCGTGAAGACGAAGTTGGTCGCGTAGTAGAGGGTGTAGCCCACGGCCTCGGCGTTCCCGAACGCACCGGCCGCGAGGATCCGGAGCGCCCGGAGCGGGCTCTCGCCGACCAGGAGCACGACCACGGCGGAGAGGAGGAGCGCGAGCGCGAGGTTGGCGGCGGGGACGAGCGCCACGCCCACCCAGCCCGGGACCCGCCGCGAGGCGGCCGACGCGCTCACCCCGCCGGCGCCTCGCCCGCCCCGGTCTCTCCGGGCACCACGCCGGCCATCATGAGCCCGATCTGGCCCTCGGTGGCCGTCGCCGGCGACACCTCGCCGACGATGCGCCCGTCGTGCATCACCAGGATGCGGTCGGCGAGCGCCAGGATCTCGTCGAGCTCGACCGAGACCAGGAGGATCGCCTTCCCGGCGTCGCGGAGAGCCACCAGGCGCCGATGGATGAACTCGATGGCTCCGATGTCGACTCCGCGCGTGGGCTGGCCGACGAGGAGGAGGTCGGGGTTCCGGTCGAGCTCCCGGGCCAGCACGATCTTCTGCTGGTTCCCGCCGGAGAAGGCCGAGGTCGGAAGAGCGCCGTCCGCGGGCCGGACGTCGTACTCCGCCGCCTGGCGGCGGAAGCTTGCCGCGACGGCTTTCCGGCGGAGCCGGAGGCGGCGGTTGTAGGTCGGCTCGTCGTGGTAGCCGAGGATGGCGCTCTCCCGGGCCGTGAAGGGGATGATGAGGCCCATCCGCTGGCGGTCCTCGGGCACGTGGGACAGGCCGAGCCAGCGCATCCCCTTCGGGGAGCGCTTGCCCTGGTCGGTGATGTCGCTGTTCCGCCAGCGGATCCGTCCCGACTTCACGGGGCGGATGCCCGCGAGGGCCTCGAGGAGCTCCGACTGGCCGTTGCCCGCGACGCCGGCAATCCCCACGATCTCGCCTCGCCGCACCGCGAAGCTGACGCCCTTCACACGTGTGACGCCGAGCGCGTCCTCGACCACCAGGTCCGCCACCTCGAGCACCGGCTCCCCGGCCCGGGCGGGCGCCTTGTCCACGCGGAGGCTCACCCGGCGCCCGACCATCAGCTCGGCCAGTTGCTCCGAGGTCGTGGCCGCGGTGGGCAGGGTCGCGACGACCCGGCCCTGGCGCATGACGGTGACGACGTCGGTGACCTCGCGGATCTCGCGGAGCTTGTGGGTGATGAGGACGACGGTCTTGCCCTCGCTCCGGAGCGCGCGGAGGATGCGGAAGAGGTGGTCCGCCTCCTGCGGCGTCAGGACTGCGGTCGGCTCGTCGAGGATCAGGACGTCGGCGCCCCGGTAGAGCGCCTTCAGGATCTCGACGCGCTGGCGCTGGCCCACGCCGAGATCGCGGACCCGCGCGTCCAGGTCGACCTCGAGGTGGTACTCGCTGCCGAGCCGGACGATCTCGGCGCGGGCACGCGCCAGCCCCGCCTTGAGGAGGAAGCCTCCCTCCACGCCGAGGAGGACATTCTCCACGACGGTGAACGGCTCGACCAGCATGAAGTGCTGGTGCACCATGCCGATCCCTGCGGCGAGGGCGTCCTGGGGACTCGCGATCGCCGCCGGCTGCCCGCGCACGAGGATCTTGCCCCGGTCGGGGCGGTGGTAGCCGTAGAGGATGCCCATCAGGGTCGACTTGCCGGCGCCGTTCTCGCCAACGATCCCGTGGATGGTACCGGGACGGATGGCGAGCGAGATGTCCTGGTTGGCGTGGACGTCGCCGAACCACTTGTGGATGCCGAGGAGCTCGATGGCCGGCGGCGCCGCCCCGTCGGACCCTGGCACCGCGGGCGACGTGACCGCCCTGGTCATGAGCGGGTCCGGAAGGCTCGCGTGGACACGCAACGGGCCGCCGAGGCGGCGAGATGAGCGCCCAGGCTGCTCCCCCCCGCCGGCCGTGACGGCGGAGACGCACCGATCGTGGGGATTGGCCCCTAGCTCCGGCCGCCGCGTGGCCGCAATGCGCTACTTCGCCATGTAGTCGGTGACCTTGATCTTGCCCGCGACGATGTCGGCCCGCGCCTGCTCGATCCGCTTCTCCATCTCCGGGGTGATGAGCTTCCGGTTGTACTCGTCGATCGAGTAGCCCACGCCGCTCTCGGCCACGCCGAGATTGCGCACGCCGCCCTTCCACGTGCCGTCCTTCGCGGTCTTGAACGCCTCGTACACGGCGAGGTCCACGCGCTTGATCATGGAGGTCAGGATCGTGCCAGGGTGGAGATAGTTCTGGTTCGAGTCGACGCCGATGGCCAGCCGCCCCTTGTCCTTCGCCGCCTGGAGCACGCCGAGCCCCGTCGCGCCGGCGGCCGCGTAGATGACGTCGGCGCCGCGGTCGAACTGGCTTCGCGCCAGTTCACCGCCTCGCGTCGGATCGTTCCAGGCCGACGGCGTGGTCCCGGTCATGTTTTGGAAGATCTCGATCTTCGGGTTCACGTACTTCGCCCCTTCTTCGTAGCCGAGGGCGAACTTCCGAATCAGGGGGATGTCCATGCCGCCGACGAACCCGACCTTGCCCGTCTTGGAGGCCATGGCGGCTGCCATCCCGACCAGGAAGGATCCTTCGTGCTCCTTGAAGACGATGGACTGCACGTTTGGCGCGTCCACGACGGCGTCGATGATCGCGAACTTGAGGTTCGGGAACTCCTTGGCTACCTTCTCCATGCCGGTGGCCTGGGCGAAGCCGATGCCCACGATGATCTGAGAGCCGCGCCTCGCCATGTTGCGCAACGCCTGCTCGCGCTGGGCCTCGGCGGTTACCTCGAACTCGCGGTAGGCGATCCCCGTCTCCTTCTTGAAGCGCTCGGCGCCGGCGTAGGCCGCCTCGTTGAAGGACTTGTCGAACTTCCCGCCCATGTCGAACACGACGGCCGGCGCGAACTCCTGGGCCGCCACCGGGCCGGCCAGGGCGACGGCGATGAGAGCGAGAACGGCCACGATGAACCGCCGCGAGTGCGTCATGTCGAGCCCCCCTTGTGTCGATGAACCCTGGTGGTCAACGGTCCCACGTCTGCTCCGGTGCCAAGATGATACTCACCGGCGCGGGGTTAGCCTAGCCCGCCCCGACGCCCGGGACCGGGAGGCGCGCCGCCGCGCCTGGGCCGTGCCTGCCGCGTCAGTGGCGGCCATGGCCCGCTTCGGATATGCTTCAGTCCGGCTCGACGGTTGACGGAAACCGATGATGAGTGCCAAGGTCCGGATCTACCTGGCGGGACCTCTCGGGTTCTCGGAAGCGGGGCGCCACTTCTACAACGCCGTCCTCGTGCCCTTCGTGCGGGGCCTGGGCTACGAAGTGCTCGATCCCTGGACCCTCACCGACGCCGGGAGGATCCAGGCGGTGCAGGCGATGCCGTACGGGTCCGCCAAGCGCGAGGCCTGGCGGAAGCTCAACCGGGAGATGGGCGCGACGAACCGGGCGGCGATCGACGACGCGCGCGGGGTCGTGGCGGTTCTCGATGGTACCGACGTCGACAGCGGCACCGCGGCGGAGATCGGCTACGCGTTCGCGCGCGGCAAGCTCATCGTGGGATACCGGGGTGATTTCCGTCTGAGCGCCGACAACGAGGGGAGCACCGTCAACCTGCAGGTCGAGTACTTCATCCTGGAGAGCGGTGGCACCATTGTCGACCGCTACGAGGATCTGGAGGCGAGCCTCAGGCCCTTGCGGCTCGGCTCGGGGTGACCGTGCCCGCCGACCTCGATAGAAGGAGGGGAGACATGACCGCTAGCGGGTCGAGGCCAGCGCGTGTGACGGCCGAGCGGTCGCGAATCGCGCTCGTCGGCGGTGCGGCGGCGTTCGCTTTCCTGCGAGCGCTCCGGCTCGAGTCCGTGGCCAGCGCCGCGACGCTGCCCGAGGTCATCGTCCACAAGAGCCCGACCTGCGGGTGCTGCGCCGAGTGGGTGGCCCACCTGCGGCGTCACGGCTTCCGGGCGAAGACGGAGGACGTGACGGATCTCCAGCCGGTGAAGACGCGCCACGGCGTGCCGGCGGAGCTCCAGTCGTGCCACACCGCGCTGGTCGGAGGCTACGTCGTGGAGGGTCACGTGCCGGCTGACCTGGTCGAGCGTCTGCTCCGGGAGCGACCCAAGGTCGTTGGTCTCGCCGTTCCCGGGATGCCCGTCGGATCGCCGGGGATGGAGATGCCGGGCGGACGGGCCGACCGCTATCAGGTCCTCACGTTCGGCCGGGCCGGCAAGACGGGGGTGTTCGCGACACGGTGACATCCGCCAGCCCCCCCGGAGGTTCCTCCCGCCCCAGTGGGTTGCCGACGAAGGGGAAGCTCCCGCTGGTGTCGGGAGCGGCTCCGTCTCCCGTGGACCGCCCGGCGGCCGGGACCGCGATCGACCCCGTGTGCGGCATGATCGTGGACCCGCGGACCGCCGCGGGCTCGCACCCGCACGCGGGCCGGACCTACTGGTTCTGCAGCACGGGCTGCCTCGAGCGATTCCGCGCGACGCCGGACCGCTACCTGAGCGCGGGCGCGCGCTTCGAGCCTCACGCGCCGCCGCCGGGCACCGGCGGCGGGCCTGCCGACCACACGTGCCCCATGCACCCCGAGGTCCGCCAACCGGCGTCGAGCGCGTGCCCGCTCTGCGGCATGGCGCTGGAGCCGGTCACGGTCGAGGCGCCGGCGACGCGCACCGAGTGGACCTGTCCGATGCATTCGGAGATCGTGCGGCCCGGGCCGGGAGCCTGCCCGATCTGTGGCATGGCCCTCGAGCCCCGTACGGTGACCCTCGCGGAGGAGGAGAGCCCTGAGCTCCGCGACATGACGCGCCGGTTCTGGATCGGACTGGCGCTGACGGTCCCCCTCGTGGCGTTGGCGATGTCGGACCTGATCCCGGGCCAGCCCGTCCAGCGCCGGGCGTCGCCGCGCCTCCTCGCCTGGCTCCAGCTCGTGCTCGCGACGCCGGTGGTGCTGTGGGGCGGCTGGCCGTTCTTCCAGCGCGCCTGGGCGTCCCTCCGGAACCGGAGCCCGAACATGTTCACGCTGATCGGGCTCGGCACGGGCACGGCCTACGGCTACAGCGTGATCGCCACGTTCGCCCCGGGCCTGTTCCCGGCGGCCGTGCGCGGGCACGCGGGGGAGGTTGGCGTCTACTTCGAGGTGGCGGCGGTCATCACGGTGCTGGTGCTCCTGGGCCAGGTCCTGGAGCTGCGCGCCCGGAGCCGGACCAGCGGCGCCATCCGGGCGCTGCTCGGACTGGCTCCGTCGACGGCGCGGGTACTCCGGGAGGACGGCCGTGAGGAGGACGTGCCCCTCGACCGGGTGGCCGTCGGCGACCGCCTCCGCGTGCGCCCGGGCGAGCGGGTGCCGGTCGACGGCGTCGTCCTCGACGGGCGGAGCGCCGTCGACGAGTCGATGATCACCGGCGAGCCGCTGCCCGTCGAGAAGGTGGCAGGGGACCGGCTCACGGCGGGCACCGTCAACGGGGCGGGCGCCTTCGTCATGCGCGCGGAGCGGGTCGGTCGGGACACGCTGCTCGCGCGGATCGTCCAGCTGGTCGGCGAGGCCCAGCGGAGCCGCGCGCCGATCCAGCGCCTGGCGGACCGCGTGTCCGCGTACTTCGTGCCGACCGTCGTGGTGGTTGCGGTCCTGAGCGCCGTCGCCTGGGGGACGCTCGGGCCCGAGCCCCGGCTCGCCTACGCGCTCGTCACCGCGGTGGCCGTCCTGATCATTGCGTGCCCGTGCGCGCTTGGGCTCGCGACGCCGATGTCCATCATGGTGGGGACCGGCCGCGGCGCGACGGCAGGCATCCTCGTCAGAAGGGCGGAGGCGCTCGAGATCCTGGAGAAGATGGACACCCTCGTGGTCGACAAGACCGGCACGCTGACGGAGGGCCGCCCGCGGCTCGCCGCCGTCCTGGCGGCGCCGCCCCACGACGAGGCCGAGCTCCTCCGCCTGGCCGCCGGCCTCGAGCGCGGGAGCGAGCATCCTCTCGCCGGCGCGATCGTCGCCGGCGCGCGGGAGCGCGGGCTGACCCTCGAGGAGGCCACGGAGTTCCAGGTCGTCCCGGGGCAGGGCGTGTCGGGACGCATTGGCGGGCGCGGGGTTGCCCTCGGCAACGCGCGATTCCTGGAGACGCTCGGCGTGGCGCCGGGCGCCCTCGGCGAGCGGGCGGAGGCGCTGCGCCGGGAAGGCCAGACCGCGGTGTTCGTCGTGGTGGACTCTCGGCCGGCGGGGCTCGTCGCCGTGGCCGACCCGATCAAGGCCACGACGCTGGAGGCGCTCCGGGCGCTCCGCGCGGACGGGATCCGCGTGGTCATGGTGACCGGGGACAGCCGCACCACGGCCGAGTCGGTGGCCCGGACCCTCGGCATCGACCAGGTCGAGGCCGAGGTGCTGCCCGACCGGAAGCTCGCGATCGTGAAACGCCTCCAGATGGAGGGCCGCATCGTGGCGATGGCGGGCGACGGGATCAACGACGCGCCGGCCCTCGCCCAGGCCCAGGTCGGGATCGCCATGGGCACCGGCACCGACGTGGCGATGGAGAGCGCGGACGTCACGCTGGTGAAGGGCGACCTCCGCGGCATCGCGCGGGCCCGCCGGCTCAGCCGGGCGGTGATGCGGAACATCCGGCAGAATCTCTTCTTCGCGTTCGTCTACAACGCACTCGGGGTGCCGCTCGCGGCCGGCGTTCTCTACCCGGTGCTGGGCCTTCTCCTGAGCCCGATGGTTGCGAGCGCCGCCATGACGTTCAGCTCGGTCTCGGTGATCGCCAACGCGCTCCGCCTCCGGCGCGTGGAGCTGTGAGGCCTCGGCCCAACTGACTAGTTGGGCGCCGGCGCCCCCAGCGCTCGCGCGACCTCCTGGACCGCCGCGCGCTCCGCCTCGCTGACCGATGTTCCCCCGAACCCGAGGAACCCACCCTCCTTCGCCGCCTCGGCCATGCGCTGGGCGAGGCTCACCAGCCAGCGCTTGACGCTCTCGGCCTCCTCGCGCGTAGCCTTGCGATCGAGGACGGCCGCCAGCGCCCGGCAGCCTTCGAGGGCGTGCGCTCTCAGCCGCTCCGGGGCGAGCCCCCGGAGCTCGGCCGCGTCGAACTGGCCCTGGGCCTCGGGCGAGGCCAGCTCGGCCACGAGGGCGCGGAGGAGCTCGTTCGACGATCCGCTCGGGCCCTGGGCCTGCGCCCTCGTCTCGGCCACGAGCTTCCCGACCGCGAACATCTCCCGGAGCACGCCGAGGGGCCCGCTGGGGCTGGCGGCAACGACCGCCAGCCCCGCCATCAGGGGCGCCTTCAGGACGACCTTCCACTCCTCGGCCGAGTAGTCGGTCTTGGTCGACATGATGGAGCGCCGTTAGGCGGCGTCCGCCGGACTCAGGACTTGGCGGCGGGGGGCACCGGCATCCCGAGCGCCTCCAGCGCCTCGACCGTCTTCATCTTCACGGTCGTGGCCTTGGCGACGGCATCCGCAACGTTTCCGCCCGTGTACGCCGCCGTCGCGTCGGCCCAGCCTTTCGTGGCTTCCGCCAGGCCGGCCTTGGCGACCTCGAACTTCTCCTTGGTCACGTTCGCGGGAAGCTTCTTGCTTTTGGAGAGGATGTCGACACGCGACTTGACCGCCTCCACCATCTTCGGGAGGCCGGCGCTCATCTCCTCCCAGCTCTTCGACAGCTCCGCCTTCTTCGCGGCCGCTGCGGCGCTGACGTCCTTCGCGCGGGCGGCGATCCCCGGCGCCTCGGCCAGGACGGCCTTGTAGTCACCCTTGGCGAACTTGTCCTTCGCCGACGCCAGCGACGCCTCGAGCGCCCGCGTCTGGTCCGGTATCCACTTCGCGGCTTCTGCCGTGACACCGGCGACCGCGGTCTCGGCCGCCTTGAGCGCCTGCTCGGCCGGCGCCTTCTCGCTGGCGCACGCGGACAGGAACGCCAGGGCCACCGCGCACAGGATTCCTCTCACACCTCGCATCGTCGCCTCATCGTATCGCACGTGTGGACCTCGGCCCGGCCCGATCACGGGATCCGGAGCCGCTGGCCGACCCTGATCTTGTTGGGGTCCTTCAGGACGTCCTTGTTCGCCTCGAAGATCTTCGGGTAGAGGCTTCCGTCCCCGTAGTAGCGCTCCGCGATCTTCCAGAGCGACTCGTCCTTCGCCACCTCGTGCCACTGCTCGGCGCTCCACGCGTCGCCGCCGCCCGGCGTCTCTTCCGTCTTCTCGTCCACCGCCGCCCCTCCTTGTCCGTGCGAACGTCGTCAACACCCGTCGTCTCCCTCGCCCACGCTCTGCGCCCCGAGGTCCGGTTCCAGTGAGTCCCGGATGGCCACCAGTTCTCGATGTTCCGACGGGGAACGGTAGGGCGCAATACGAGTTCGGTCCTATGGAAATTTTCCCGGTCCGCAGGAGCCGTCGCCGCCGTGCACCGTGCACGGGGATCTACGAGGGAAGGATCCGCTCCTCGGGCACCTCGACGCGCTTTACACCCTTGAAGCTGAAGAGGAGCTCGACGAGATAGACGGACGGGTCAGTCGACGTCTGCCGGACGATTGTCCCGAGCGCCTCACGGACGTTCTGGCTGAACGCGACGCCCTGCACCACCATTCCCGAGAGATCGACCTTGACGCGCTGCTCGGGGCGGAACATGCGAGTCAACCGAGGTCGGCCTCGAGGCGCCGGAGGAACACCTCGATCTCCTTCTTCGTCTGGAGGTCGCCGTTCCGCGCGGCCACGTCGCGGCCCGTCGTGTATGCGGCCCTCGCGTCGTCGCGGTACCCGGCCCGCTCGAGGGAGCGCCCGAGGCCGCGATAGGCCGCCGAATAGTCGGGCTTCAGACGGATCGCCTCCCGGTACTCCGCGACGGCGTCGTCGGCGCGGCCAGCCTCCAGGTACGCGCCGGCGAGGCCGAAATGGACGACGGGGTCCTCCGGCATGAGCTCCAGGACTTCCTTGAACTCGGCGATTCGGTTCCCCTCGGCCATCGCGCGACTCCTACCCGACTCGGCCGGTGCCTCTCACTGCCCGAACATCTTGCGCAGATTCTCGAAGCCGGCCTCGTAGATGCCGCGGATCACCTTGACCGCCTCGGGCTCCGAGGCGCCCGCGGGCTCGAACGTGCTCGACCATTCCGCCTGGCAGCTCTTGCCGTCCTTGCTCTCCTCCACGTGGAGAGTCGCCTTGTAGGCCGAGACCGGCAGCGGCCCCGCGACGATCGAGTAGGAGTACGTCCGCTTCCGGTCGTCCTTGGCCTCGAGGCGCTCGACGATGCTGCCCCCGCCGTGGAGTGTGAGGCGGCGGACCGTCACCGCGCCCTCCTTCGTCTCATCGCTCCCGGCGACGGCCGGATGCCACTTCGCGAGGCTGTTGAACCCGCCGATCGCGTCCCACACTGTGCGGGCCGGAACGGGCAGGGTGGTCGAGAGGCTCACCTTGGCCATGGTGGATTCCTCCGAAAGTGCCGGTCGAGGGAGTGGCTTCGATGCTAGTCACCGGCGAGAAAGGCGTCAAGCGTGGGCAGGCCGGCGGGCCGCCCGCGCTCAGAATCGCCAACGCGTGGCGGCGGTGGCGAAGCGATCCTCGTGCATCCCGAACGCCACGCGGGGGCGCACCGCATAGACCGGCCCCAGATCGAGATCCAGTGTCCACGGCCTGTACTTCGCGTGATACGGTCGCGCGAGCCGCCCCAGGACTCTCTCGTCCGTGACTTCTCGCGCTACGCCCTCCACGATCACCGCCTCATCGGCGCGCTCGGTACACACGACGCAGCGGCGGTTCCGAGCCAGATTCCGCGTCTTGCGCGAGCGGCGGCCGCTGCTGAAGTAGAAAGCACCCTCGATCCACAGGCCCCACACGGGCATGGTGTGCGGTCTTCCGTTCGGTCGCACCGTGACCAGCCAGTAGTTGTGCGACCGGGTCAGACGCCTCGCCGCCCAGGCCCAGGACAGAAGCCCCTTGCGGCTCTTCGGCACGCCGTAGCCCGGCATGTGGGGACGGTCTGCCCGGGCGTGGTCGCGGGGCGCTTGGCGCGGCGGGCGCGGCTCATGGTCGCGACCTGACATGGCTCGGACGGCGGTCGACCACGACCCGGCCCTCCTGCATCACGACGAGAAGACGCGCCGGGTCCTGGAGGACCCGTACGTCGCGGTCCGGCTCGCCGTCGACGACGATCAGGTCGGCCAGCTTGCCTGCCTCGAGGGTGCCGAGACGGTCTCCCGCTCCCAGCGCCTGGGCGGCGTTCCGGGTCGCCGCCAGCAGCGCCTGCTCCGCCGACAGGCCGCGGTCCACCATCAGCTCGAGCTCGTAGGCGTTCTGCCCCCAGTAGTCGCGGAGCGACCGGTAGGTGTCCGTCCCGAGGGCCATCCGCACGCCGGCCTCGGCCGCCCGCCGGAACCACTGGTCGCCCACCATGGCGACGTGCTGGTACTTGCGGACGACGTCGGGGGGCGCCCGGCCGGCGGCGCGCCCCGCTCGCGCCCGCTCTGAGCGGATCGAGATCGTGGGCACGAGGAACGCCCCCGTCTCGAGGAAGAGGGAGAGGCACTCCTCGTCGAGCTCGGTGCCGTGCTCGATCGTGTCGACGCCCGCCCGGAGCCCGCGCTTCGTGGCCTCGGCGGTGTGGCTGTGGACGGCCACCCGCTTGCCGACCGCGTGCGCCTCGTCGACGAGGGCGGCGAGCTCCTCGGCCGTGTAGTTCCGCCGCCAGAGCTCTTCCTTGTGGCCGGCGGCGCCGCCCGACGCCGAGGTTTTGAAGAGGTCGACCCCCAGCCGGATCTCGGCGCGGACCAGCCGGCGCACCGCCCAGGGCCCGTCGGCGTACACCGATTCGTCCCGCGGCCAGGCGTCGGGCAGGGGCAGGTCGGAGTGCCCGCCCGTCTGGCCCACCCAGCCGGCGGCGAAGATGCGGGGGCCCGGCACGAGCCCGATCGCCACCGCGCGCCGGAGCGCCAGCACCTCGAGGTTGAGCGGATTGATCGGACCGGCCAGGTCGCGCACGGTCGTGAAGCCCGCCTCGAGCATGAGCCGCGCGTTCTTCGCGGCGTGGAGCGTGAGGAGCTGGGTCCGGGCGCTCACCTCAGCCCAGATCGCGTTCGGCTCGTCGGGGTCGACCACGCTGACCAGGTGGACGTGGAGGTCCATGAGCCCCGGCATGACGGTGGCGCCCGGGACGTCCAGGCGCGGCCCGGCCCAGTCGGCGAGCGCGGCCGCCGGCGCCACCTGCTCCACGCGGCCATCCCGGATGACGAGCGCGATGTCCCGTCGCGCACCGGCTCCGGTCCCGTCCCAGAGACGGCCGGCGAGGAGGAGGAGCCCGTTCGTGGCGGGGTCCGACCTCTCGGGTTCATGGTGGGCGGAGGCCGTCATCGGATGCTAGCGTGCCTTACGCCGGAATGACGCTACAAGGACTTGTCGGGACGCGCACCGGGCTCGGCCAGCACGAGGTAGGCCGCGGCCGTCCACGAGAACGACCTGCCCCTGCCCGCCTCGCCAGTCAGGAGATCGAAGTGCAGCGAAGCCGGCGCGCTCGATGGCGGCCGGAGCAGGGCCACGCTGGCGCGATGGAGCTCGGCCGGATGGTGGCCGGCGACGCGGGCTGGGCGTGGCGAGCACGAGGCACTGCGACGAGACCGCTGCTAGGAGCTCCAGGGTCAGCGCGCGAGCATCCCGCGCCCCGATGCCGGAGCGACGTCCGAGCGCCAGGCGGAGCCCGTCCGGCAGACCCTGCGCCAGCTCTGGCCCCTGTTGGGCTTCGGCCACTCTATGGACGTGAATTCGTGGCGCGCCCGGGACGGCGGTCAGGGACCCGTCCAGTCGAACGGGATATGCTTGCTCGAATTCGTCGTCCACTGGAACTTGTAGCCGAATGCATCCACGGAGCAGATCGTCGACTTGCCCCAGGTCACGAGCTGTGGGCCGGGGCCCGTCTCGCAGCCGGGCGCGTTCATGAGCTGCGGGTACTTTCCCGGCAGGCTCGTCGGTCCCGTCAACGCCTTCGCCCAGGCCCTCACCTTGCCGGCGATCTCCGCGCCCCAGTGGGCACGGTCGGGCGCGATCTCGAAGGCGATCCGAGCGCGCTCAACTCCGAGAACCCGACGGCCTTCGGTGAACAGGGCCGCGACCTTGGCGGGAAAGCCCCCGGCGCGGCCCCCGAAGATGATCGGAAGCGCCTCCGCCTGGCGCTCGTCGGTGCGTTCGTCGATGAAGACACCAGCCGTTCCCATGACCTTGCCCGCCCAGAGATCGCCTTCCCATCGGCCTACCCGGACGAAGCTGAGGCCGTCGAGGCTGACGTCGCCGTAGTTGCCACGCTCGATGTGCCAGAAGAGAACCGACTCGCAGAAGCCATTGTCCGGGGGCTCGGCGAACGTGCAGGGGCAGGCGACGGCGCAGCTGCAGTTATCGAACCAGTCTCCCGCGATGTGCCAGGGTGGGATCTCGGTCATGCGGACCTCCTTTCGCGGGCGCGCGACCCCTTCACGATGCTCCTCGCCGGGCCAACTCTGCGGCTCAACGAAGCCTTCGGGCAAGCGGCCGGTGCGCGGGTCCGACCCTGCACCCTTGACGATCCGGCACCCGTTCGTTGACGTGACCCTGGAAGATGCCCGGGCGCGAGTAGTGTCCACCGCGTGGACCGTTTCCAGCAAGGGCCATGAGAGCCGAACCGCCGCCACCCTGTCGTGCTCTCACCCCGTGAAGCCTCAGCGGGAGGACACACCGCACCGTGGGCCGGGCTCGGCCAGCACGAGGTAAGCCGCGGCGGTCCACGAGAACGCCCCGCCTCCGCCGCCCTCGCCGGTCAGGGGATCGAAGTGCTCGGCGAAGCCGGCGCGCTCGATGGCGGCCAGGGTGTCGGCTCGAAGGCGCTCGGCGAGGTCGGGACGTCCGTTGCGGGAGAGCCCCAGGATCAGGAGCCAGTTCACGATCGCCCAGACCGGCCCGCGCCAGTACCGGGCGGCCTCGAAGTCGGGCGAGGATCTCGGCACCGTGGGCAGGCCGAGCCGGACGTCCGCGAGCCAGCGCGTCATCTCGCCCGTCAGGGCGGCGCGAGCCGGCTCATCCAGATCCAGGGCGAGCAGCGGCACGAAGCCGGCGTGGGTCGCCGTCTCGATGTCGCTCCCCGCCACGAGGTCGTGGGAGACGAAGCGGCCCAGTGCCGGGCGCCACTGCCGTGCCAGACCGGCGTTGAGACGCCGGCGCATGTCGCCGAGCTCGGCGGCCTCGCCGTCCCGGCCGAGCACGTTCGCGATCGCGGCCAGGTCCTCCGTCGCGCGGGACAGGATCGCGGTCGTCTGCACGTCCGCGACCTTGAACGGCGCGACGGCCCATTGCCGTTCCGGGTCCCAGCCGGCGCCGCGGTAGGCGTCGACCAGGTGGATGTAGCGTTGATAGTCGACGTCGGTGGGCCGCATGGCCGGATCGACGTGGCCCGTGTCCCGGCGGCGTATCGGGGTGCTCGTCGTCGTGGGCACCCGGGCCAGCGCCCTGTCCCAGGCCGGCGAGTTGTCGCTGCCGGTCTCCCAGCTGTGCAGCACGGCGACGAGACCCGTCCGCGCGGGGTCGCGCGCGTGGAACCACCAGCGGTGCCACGCCAGTGCGGCCCGGTAGAGTCGAGCCACGCGCGCTCGGTGCTCGCGACGAACATCGTCCGGCATCGCGTCCCAGACGAACCGGAGGGCGGTCGCGAAGACCGGTGGCTGGGTGATGCCGGACGTCGCCGGCCCGCCGGCGCTTCGAGCCTCCGTGCCCCACACGTTGGGCCCCGGGAAGTACGTCTCGCTCGGGCGGTGGAAGACGATGTGCGGGATCATCCCGTCCGGCCACTGGCCCTCCGCCAGGTGCTCGAGCTCGGCCAGGGCCCGATCGTCGTCCCAGGTCGCGAAGCCCATCGCCACGAAGGCCGAGTCCCAGTTCCACTGGAACGGATAGAGCCCGGCCGTCGGCACCGTGTAGCCGCCCCAGTCGTTGGCGGCGAGGACGGCGCGCGCCGCCTGCCGCAGACGGCCGTCGCCCGGGCCGCTCACGCCCGAATGGCCTTCCCGGTCTCCGGGTCGATCCACGTCAGCCGCCGGGGATCGACGGACAGCCCGACGCGCGCGCCAGCCTCGACCGACGCGGTCGGCGGGGCGACGATGCGCGCGGGCTGATCGAGGATCGTGCCGGTGAGCAGGATGTGCGACCCCATCGGCTCGACTACGCGGACGTGGAACGGGATGGCGCCGTCGAGGGACAGCGCCAGGACGGCATCCTCGCCCCGCAGCCCGAGCTCGACCGGGCCCGCCGCGACCGGGCACGCGAACGTCACCGGGCCGAGCCTCACGACACCACGCTCGGCCGAGACCTTCACGAAGTTCATCGGCGGGCTGCCGATGAAGCCACCGACGAACCGGGTGGCCGGCGTGGTGTACACCGACAGCGGCGCGCCGATCTGATCGATGCCGCCCCCGTACATCACGGCGACGCGGTCGGCGAGGCCCATCGCCTCGGTCTGGTCGTGCGTGACGTAGATGGTCGTCGTTCCGGCTTCCCGCAGCACCGCCTTAAGCTCGGAGCGCATCTCGAGGCGGAGGAGCGCGTCCAGGTTCGACAAGGGCTCGTCCATCAGCAGCACCGCCGGCTCGACGGCGAGCGCGCGCGCCACCGCCACCCGCTGCCGTTGGCCGCCCGACA
>DATAFX010000089.1:0-5794 GCA_036257195.1 Candidatus Methylomirabilota bacterium
CCATGTGGAAGATCGGGCCCGAGTGGGCCGCGCAGCACGCGAAGTGCGTGAGCGCAATGGCGGCGAACTGCGGTGTGCGGACCACCCGCCCGATCGTGAAGTCCGGGCCGGCTGCCGCTGCGGTCACCGGCGCGGCCGGCGCCGCCGGCGGGTTCCGCACGAGGAAGGCGGCCGGAAGGATCACGAGCCACACGAGGTCGCCGATGACCCACATCGCGGTGCGCCAGTCGAAGGTCGTGATCAGCCAGCGGGCGAGCGGCGCCATCACCGTCGAGCCCACGCTCACCCCCGCCGAGACCAGGGCCACGGCCAGGCTGCGGTTCCGGGTGAACCACTTCGTAGTGAGCGACGTCAGCGGCGCGTAGAAGCTTCCCGACGCGACGCCGACGAGCGCGCCGTACAGGACCTGGAACTCGAGGAGCGACCTCGCCTGGCTCGCCAGGACCATCCCGAGCCCCAGCAGGGCGCCGCCGGAGAGGACGACGACGCGCGTGCCGTACCGGTCGGAGAGCGACCCCCACACGAACGCGCCGAGGCCCATGCTGAGGAAGTTCAGCAGCGCGGCCGTGGCGATCCCCGTGCGGGACCAGCCCATCGCCTCGGCCATGGGCTGGAGGAAGATGCTCAGTGTGAGCATCGCGCCGAACCCGACGCAGGTGACGACGAGACCGACGCTGACGATGATCCACCCGTAGAAGATTGTCATCGGCCCACCCGGCCATGGTCCGACCGGGTCCGAGCGGGTTGCACCCGGCGTCGTTCAGGGCGGCGATAGGCTGCGGTGGTGCACGCGGAACCCATAGGCTTCTCCTCTCACCATATAGTCGAACGCAGCGGCTCGACATCGACGTGCCCGACGATTGCGCATCATGAGCTCAGACGGCCCGAAGGGCCTCCAGGGCCCGCCAGTCGAGCTCGACGCCGTGGCCCGGGCGGTCTGGCGCGATCGCCTCGCCGTCCTGAAGGTCGAGCGGGTGGGCGATGAAGCGCTCCAGCCCGAAGCCGTGGACCTCGAGGTACGAGGCGTTCGGGACCGCCGCGAGCAGGTGCACGTGGAGGTCGTGGACCCCGTGCGAGGTGACCGGGAGGTTGCGGGCCTCGGCGACGTGGGCCACCTTGAGCCAGGCCGTCACGCCGCCCACATTGGAAACGTCGGGCTCCGGGAACGAGACGCCGCCCGCACCGATCAAGCGCTCGAAGTCGTGCACCGTGCGGAGGTTCTCTCCCGCGGCGATGGGGAGGGCGCCGTCCCGCAGGATGCGCGTGTGCCCGGGCACGTCGTCCGGGTTCGTGGGCTCTTCCAGCCAGAGGACGTCGTGGGCCGCCAGCGCGCGAGAGGCGCGGATCGCCTCGTCGGCGGTCCAGCGCATGTTCGCGTCCACCATCAGGGGAACGTCTGGGCCGAGCCGTTCCCGCATGGCGCGGACGCGCTCCACGTCCTCGCCGAGCCGCGGCCGGCCCACCTTCATCTTGATCGCGCGGAAGCCCTTGGCGAGATTCTCGTCGGTCTGGCGGAGGAGCCGGTCGAGCGGGAACAGGAGGTCGATCCCGCCCGCGTACGCCTTGACCCGGGGATCGTGGCCGCCGAGGACCTTCCAGAGCGGGAGGCCTCGTCGCCGCGCCCGGAGGTCCCAGAGCGCGGTGTCCACGGCCGAGATCGCGAAGGCCGCGAGGCCGCCCCGCCCCACGTAGTGGGAGCCCCACCACAGCCGCTGCCAGACGTGCTCGATCCGCTCGGCGTCCTGACCGAGGACGAGCGGCCGGAGATCCTCGACGAGCGACCGGATCGCTCCGCCGCCGACGCCCACCGTGTAGGTGTAGCCGAGCCCCTCGGCGCCGTCCTTCGCCCGCACGCGCGCCGTCACCAGCTCGAAGTGCGTGATCTCGCCGTGCGTCGAGTCGGACAGGACGGCCGGGAGCGGGATCCGGTAGTGGCCGACCTCGACCGCCGCGATGGTCACGCGGGAGCCGTCCGGCCCGTCAGCGTGCGGCGAGACGGCGGTAGATGCCGGGCGAGCCGGGCGCGTGGGCCCAGAGCCGCTCGATCCGCCGCCGCCAGACCGACTGGGCGCGAGCGCGGTCCCAGGCCGGCTGCCGGCTCACCTCGGTGTGCGCGAACTCGTAGACGGTGAGATAGCGGGGGCCGCTCCCGCGGTTGAGATACCGGCGAGCCGTGTACACCCCGTTCACCGTCATGTTGCCGATCAGATACTCGGTGTTGTACCACTCGTTGAACTCTTCCTCGTGCGCGGGCGGGATGTCGATCCGCCCGATCTGGAGTGCGGGCGGCAGGCCGTGGACGGCCGCTCGCTCGTCGATCCCGGGCGGGAAGATCTGCCCGTAGACGCCGGCCGCGCCGTCCGTGCCGGCGCGCGATGCGCCGGCCTCGCCCAGCGCGCCTCCTGGCAGGATCGCCCCCCCCAACCGCTCGAGCGCCCGCCGCGTCGCCGACAACGCAGCTCCGCTCGCGGCCACGACCGTCGCATCGTCGCTCCGGAGCTCGTGCACCTCGATGAAGCTCGGCGCGCCCGAGATGCCGGCGTATCTCCCGACGGCTAGGATTCCCGTCGTGGGACCCACGGACGCGAGCGGCTCGCTCGTCGCCCAAGTCTCGAGCTCGGCCCGGCGGGCGGCCGGCACCTCGGCCCAGAGGATCGCGAGAACCCGACCCTTCCGGAGGTCCGTCAACGGCGAGGCGAGCCCCCAGCGGTCCGCGTCACCGGGCGACGGTCTCGGCGACGACGCCAAGCGCGGTCTCCACGCCCCGCAGCATGAGGGCGAAGTCCATGCTCGGCTGGTCGAGACCGCTCGCCGCGACCATGGCGGGCAGGAGCGGCAGATGGATGAACCCCGCCCGCGCGGTCAGCTCCCGAAGCGCGATCTCGTGGAGCGTGCTGTAGAGGATCTGGTTGCAGAGATAGGTTCCGGCGGTGTTCGACACGTAGGCGGGGATGCCCTCCGCCGTCAGGGCGGCGAGCATCTCCGGCAGCGGGAGCGAGGCGAAGTACGCCGCCGGTCCCTCGGCGGCGCAGGGCTCGCCCTCCGCCCGGTATCCCGCATTGTCGGGGATGCGGTAGTCCATCACGTTGAGCGCCACCCGCTCGAGGGCGAGCCGACTGCGGCCCTCGGCCAGGCCGAGATGGACGACGGCCACCGGCGCCATCTCGCCGAGAAGGACGGACACGTGTCGCGCGGCCTCGCGGTGGTGGACCGGCAGCACCACTCCCGCCACCGCGCAGTTGCCGATCCGCCGGCCGTCGAGGAGCTTTGCCAGCTCCTGCGATGGATTGAGCGAATGGGTCCCGAACGGCTCGTAGCCGGTGACCAGGATCACCGGCTCCGAGACGAGCCGGACCCCCGCGACCGGCTCCGGCTTGGTGCGGGGGACGGTCTCCTCCAGCTCGGTGACGGCGCGCTCGACGGTCTCGCGGATGTCGGCGGGAGCCCGGGCCACGACGACCACTATAGCCGACGCGGCATGGCGTACACTACACGGTCGATGACGACTGGGCTCAGGACCAGGTTCGACCACATCGCCATCGGGATGCATCGGATCGCCGATGCCACTGACGTTCTCGTCGGGCGGCTGGGCGGCCGTCCGGACTCGGGCGGCCCCGGTGGCGGTTTCCGGTGGGCGGCCTGGCGCTTCGCGGGCGGCGGCTGCGTCGAGGTGATCGAGCCGGCGGGCGCCGACGGCTTTCTCCACCGGTTCCTGGCGGCGCGTGGCCCGGGGCTCCACCACGTCACGTTCAAGGTCTCGAGTCTCGCCGAGGCGGGCGCGCGCGCCGAGGCCCAGGGTTACCGTCTGGTTGGCCGTGACGAGTCGGACGCCGACTGGCGGGTGGCCTACCTCCACCCGAAGGAAGCCCTGGGCATCGTCGTCCAGCTGGGCCAGTCCGCCGGCCGCTACGGTCGACGGCCGTGGGAGGTGCCGGAAGGTCCGGCGAGCCCCCCACCCCCGGCGCGCGTACTCGGGCTCAGGACGCAAGCCCGCTCGGCTACCCGGGCGCGACTCCTGTGGGAGTACGCCCTCGGCGGCGCGCTTGCCCACGAGCTCCCCGCCGAGCTTGTGTTTCGCTGGCCGGGCTCGTCGATGCGGATCGTGTCGGAGATCGCTCCGGATTCGGAGGAGGGTCCGATCGCGATCGACCTGGCGCCCGGCGGGGACCCCGGTCTGGCGGCGGGGCCTGTCGCGCCCCTCGGCGCCGCCTTCCGGGTCGACACGCACACCGCCGAGCTGTGAGCTCTGCGCAAGGAGGGATTCCGATGAGCGACAAGGACAAGGTAGCCCGGACCGACGACGAGTGGCGCAAGTGCCTGACACCCGAGCAGTACCGGGTCCTCCGGAAGCACGGCACGGAGCGCGCCTTTACGGGAGAGTACAACGCGTCGAAGGAGGAGGGCACGTACACGTGTGCGGGTTGCGGTGCGCCGCTCTTCACGTCGGGCACCAAGTTCGACTCCGGCACCGGCTGGCCGAGCTTCTGGGAGCCCGTCGAGGGCGGCGCCGTCGAGACGAAGACCGATCGGAGCTTCTTCATGACCCGCACCGAGGTGCTCTGCGCCCGATGCGACGGGCACCTGGGCCACGTGTTCGACGACGGGCCCCAGCCGACCGGCCTCCGCTACTGCATCAACTCGGCGGCGCTCCGGCTCGAGCGGGATCCGGGCGCTGACAAGAAGTGAGCTGGTCGAGGCCCTCCGACGATCGGGCGCCTGCGCGGCGACGCCCGGACCGCGGATCGATGATCTTGTCCGCGCGGCCGAGCACCGAGGGTGGGATGGCGAGGCCGAGGCCTTCGCCGTCTTGAGGTTGACGACCAGCTCGAACTTCGTTGGCTGCTCGATCGGCAGGTCGGCGGGCCTGGCGCCCTTGAGGATCCGATCCACGTAGGCCGCGCTCCGCCGGCTCAGGTCGAAGTAGTCCGGGCCGTAGGACATGAGGCCCCCGGCCTCCGACGCCTCTCTGATCCCGTAGATTGCTGGGAGGCGGGCCTTGGCCGCCAGCTCGGCGAGGCGGGCGCGGTTGACCGTGAACACCGGGTCCGCGAGCACGATCAGCGCGCCCGCGCGGTGTCTGGCCGTTTGGATCGCGACGTCGAGATCGCCGACGGTTCGCGCTTCCACCGTCTGAAGGTCCAGCCGCAGGGCGCGGGCGGCCGCTTCCGTTTCCCTCAGCATCTGGGTCTGGAACACCGGGTTCGCCGGGTTCCAGAGGACCGCAACCCTGGAGGCCCGCGGAACGGTCTCGACGAGCAGCTGGAGCGATTTCCCGACCACGTCCGCGGATACGGCGGACGTTCCCGTGACGTTGCCGCCCGGACGCGACAGGCGTTCCACGAGGCCGGCTCCGACGGGATCCCCGACGCCCACCATCACGATCGGGATGGTGCGCGTGGCGTTCTTGGCGGCCAGGGACGCCTGAGTGACCTGGGAGACGATGACATTCACGTTCTCGCGGACCAGTTCGGCGGCCAGGCCGGGCAGCCGGTCGAACCGTCCCTCGGCCCATCGGGCGACGATCACGACGTTCTGCCCCTCGACGTATCCGAGCTCGCAGCCCCTGGCGGAATCCCTCGGAGAGTGGCGAGGGCGCGCTCGGGGAGAGAGTCCCGATGCGGGGCGCCTTGGACGTCGTCTGTGCCGTTGCGAGCGACGAGCGGACCAGCCCGGCGGCAGGCTGCGTCTACAGCCAGCCGGCCTTGCGGAAGCGGAAGAAGAGGTAGACGTCGATCGCCGCCATGATCAGGAGCGTGACCGGGTACCCGAGGCCCCAGCGGAGCTCGGGCATGTG